>NZ_JBHSPB010000005.1:0-416193 GCF_042656465.1 Streptomyces gamaensis | reverse complement strand
GCGAAACCCTTCGCCTGGACGGCGACCGCCGACGAGATCCTCGCGAAGGTCCGTCTGACACAGCGCAACGTCAGAAAGCTCGTCGCGAACAACTCGAAGTGACACAAGCAGGATCACGAGACACTAGCCGGACAGCTACCGCAAGCCAGGTACGGTAGCCCGCATGTCCCTCACCGCACGAGCCTTTCTCTTCGACAATGACGGCACCCTCGTCGACTCCATGGCCTCCGTGGTCCGCTGCTGGACCGCCTGGGCCCAGGAGTTCGGGATATCCGGGGAGGACTTCGGGCGGGTGCAGTTGCACGGGCGTCCGGCGGTGGAGATCGTGGCGGATCTGGTGCCCGCTCAGCGCGTCGGGGAAGCGGTGCGGCGCATAGAGGAGCTGGAACTGGCGGACGTCTCCGGGGTCGTGGTGCTGCCCGGCACCCTCGAACTGCTCGGCGCGCTGCCGGCGGGCCGCTGGGCCGTGGTGACCTCGGCGACCCGGGCGCTCGCCGCGAAGCGGCTCGCGTCGGTGGGGATCCATCCGCCGCTGATCGTCGCGGCCGACGACGTGCGGCGGGGCAAGCCGGATCCGGAGCCCTTCCTGCTGGGCGCGCAGCGGCTGGGGGTCGATCCGGCGGACTGTGTGGTCTTCGAGGACGCCCCGGTGGGGCTGGCGGCGGCGCGGGCGGCGGGGATGCGCAGTGTGGCGCTCACCACCACGCATCCGCAGGAAGATCTGATCGCAGACCATGTGATCGAAGGCCTGCACCGGGTCCGGGTTCATGGTTCGGACGAAATGACGCTGAGCTTCGGCGCCTGAGGGCGCTGGTGGAGGGGTCGGCCGGGGGGCTGTCGACCAAATATGAGGCAAACGCCACATAAAGTTGGCGGGCAAACGCCACCTAAAGTGGATGCGGCTGTTTTCGCCTCTTTGGTTTCGCCTCTCAGGCACACCCCCCGCAGAACGGAAAGCACAGCATGGACATAAGCGCGGCCAACCGCAAGGGCCTCAGTCTCTTCGCGCTGATCATGATCGGGCTGGGGTCCATCTTCGGTTCCGGCTGGCTCTTCGGTGCCGGCCAGGCCGCGCAGGTCGCCGGTCCGGCCGCGCTGGTCGCCTGGGTCATCGGCGCCGTCTTCATCGGCATGATCGCCATGTCGTACGCGGAGGTCGGCGCCGCGTACCCGCTGCCGGGGGCGATGGCCCGGTTCGGGTCGATCTCGCACGGCCCGGTGCTCGGCTTCATCACCGGCTGGGCGGTGTGGATCGCGACCGCCTCGCTGATCCCGATCGAGGCCATCGCGGGCACCCAGTACATGGCGTCGTGGAACTTCGACTGGGCGCGCGGTCTGGTCTCCGACGGCAAGCTGTCCGCGACCGGCCTGGGCATGGCGCTGTTCCTGACCGTCGCCCTGTGGCTGGCCTGCTACTGGTCGGTCGCGCTGCTGGCCCGCGCCAACAATCTGCTGACCCTGGTGAAGTTCGCGATCCCGGTCCTGGCCTGCGGCGCCCTGATCGCCTCCGGCTTCCACAGCGGCAACTTCACCGAGCACGGCGGCTTCGCCCCCAACGGCTGGTCCGCCGTGCTGACCGCCGTCACCGCCTCCGGCGTCGTCTTCGCCTTCAACGGCTTCCAGGCCGTGGTCAACCTCGGCGGTACCGCGAAGAACCCGGGCCGGGCCATTCCGCTCGCCCTCGTCGGCGCGCTCTCCCTGGGCCTGGTGATCTACCTGGCGCTGCAGGTCGCCTTCCTCGGCGCGGTGCCGCCGGAGAAGCTCGCCGAGGCCGGCGGCTGGAGCGGTATCAACTTCGCCTCGCCCTTCGCCGACCTCGCCAAGCTGCTGATGCTGCACTGGGTGGTCACGATGCTGCAGTTCGGCGCGTTCATCTCGCCGAACGGCGCCAATATCGGCAACGTCGCCTCGGCCGCGTACCTGGCGCAGAACCTCGCCGACACCGGCTTCTTCCCCAAGAAGATCGCCGAGGTGCACCCGCGCTACGGTGTCGCCCGCCCCGCGATGTGGCTGAACCTGGGCTTCTCCGTGCTGCTGCTGCTGACGATCGGCCACAGCTGGGAGGCCCTGGCCAGCGTCGTCTCGGCCGCGATGGTCGTCTCCTACCTCATGGGCCCGATCGCCGTCGGCGTCTTCCGCAGGACCAAGCCGCAGCTGCCGCGCCCGTTCCGGCTGCCCGCCGCGTCCGTGCTGTGCCCGGTGACCTTCGCGTTCGCGGCCTGCGCCCTGTACTGGTCGAAGTGGCCGAACACCGGCAAGGTGGCGCTGCTGACCCTGGTCTCGGTGCCGATCGCGGTGGTCGTGCTGCGCCGCCGGGGCGAGAGCAGCCTGCGCCGCCAGTTCGCCCCGGCCTGGTGGATGGTCGCCTTCCTGCTGTGGCTGGCGCTGCTGTCGGCGCTGGGCAGCGCAGAGTTCGGCGGCCACGGGGTGCTGCCGGGCGGTGTCGACATCGCCGTGGTCGCCGTCTCCGCGGTGGGCTTCTACTTCTGGGCCGTACGCGCGGGCGTCGCCGCCCACCGCGCGGGCCTGCCGGGCCCCGACCCCGTGCTCGCCGGTGCCGACGCCGGTGACGGTGCCAAGGTTCCGGCGCAGGCCGGGGAGAGCGAGCACGCCCCGGAGCCCGTGGCGTCCTGACGGGGACGGCACGCCCGTACCCCTGAGCACGTACCCCTGCGCACGTCGAACGAAAGCCCCGCCGGTGATGATCACCGGCGGGGCTTTCGACGTATCCCTGCATATCCCGACGTGTCCCGGGCTCAGCCGCGCACGGCCTCCCCCGCCTTGTCCCAGTTCGCGTGGAGCCGGTCCAGATAGGACTGGGCCTGGCTGCCGGGGCGGGCGCCGCGGGCGAAGGCGGCCATGTTGCCCGCGCCGGTGTTGTAGCCCAGGGCCAGCAGCTCGTCCTTGGTGTACGTGCCCGGCCGATCGGCGGGCAGCTGCCTGGCGAGGTCGTGCAGGAACCAGGCCGCGGCCTCGACGGCCAGTGCCGGGTCGTCGGGCAGCTCCTCCCAGTCGCGATGGGCGAAGGGGCGGCCCTGCTTGGTCTCGTCGAAGGCGGCCTTGTGCATGTTCACGATGCCGAAGGCGGCATCCTTCTTGATCTTCTGCCAGGACCGCTGGAAGGCCGGGTCGTGGGGCTTGTACGACTCGTTGTAGAGGATCGCCATCAGCAGCTGGGGGCTGACCCCGGCGCGCTGCGCGGAGGCCCGGACCTGGGGCGCGTAGAACGAGCTGTCCTTCTCTCCCGAGGCCGCGTCCGGGGAGGCGGAGGCGGAGGCGCCCGCGGAGGACGGGGCGGCGCCGCCCGGGTCGGCGGCCCGGCTCGTGGAGCACGCGGTGGCGCCCGCCACGACGGCGACCGCCAGGGCGGCGGCCCTCCACTTCGTCCTCGGCTGTGCCCTCATCCTCTGCCTCCTGCCCACGGCCGCTCCGGCACTGTCCGTCTGTGCGCGGTCGCGGACCATCGTCGCCCACGGCGGGGCCGGCCGCCGCGCCGGGGCGGCCGGACGGTCCACACGGGTACAGACGTACGGGCGGGGCGCGGCGGTTCACGCCGAGTGCAGCGCGTCCTCCCCGCCCACGTTGCGGATCATGCGGCGCAGGACGGTCAGGGTGGTCGCGTAGTCGTCCTCGGGGATCCCGTCGTGGATCTGTGAGCGCAGCCGCTTCAGGAGCGCCTTGATCCGGGCCGTGCCCTCCCGGCCCGCCTCGGTCGGCCACAGCCGGCCAGCCGCGTCGGGGGCGAGCCAGCCCCGGGCCACCAGGGCGTCGACGGCGTGGCCGATCGCCTCGGGGCCCATGTCGAGGAAGCCGCCCAGGCGCTCGCACAGCTCGTCCCGCGTGGGGACGGGGTCGGCGGTGTCGATGTGCTTGAGCGTCCACCACTGCGGCTGGGTGATGTCCATCCGGGCCATCGCGGCGCGCAGGTGCGAGACGACCGCCTTGTGGGCCAGCCAGCTCCAGTAGCCGATGGGCTGCGCGGTGAGCGGCGGGGTATCCGGGCGCGTGGACTCCGTGGTCATGGACAGCACGGTAGGGGCTCACCGGGCCGTTGGGAGGTACACCGGATTCCCTCTACCTGAATGGGTGCCGGTACGTGAACGGGTGCCGTCGGCGGTCGTCGGTAGATCGGGCGACTTTCCCGGTCCCGCCGAGCGGGGGCCGCCGCCCTGCCGCAGACTCTGTGCCACCGCCCCTCCCGGGACGGGCCAGGACACCGCTTCGAAAGGCAGCCCCATGCCCCAGGCCATCCGCTACGCCTCCTACGGCGACGCCGACGTGCTCCGGCTGACCGAGGTGCCCATGCCCGAGCCGGGCCCCGGCCAGGTGCGGGTCGAGGTGCGGGCCACCACGGTCAACCCCTTCGACTGGAAGCTCCGCAGCGGCCTCATCGCCCGGGGCGAGCCGCTGGCCGGGCCCGCCGGTACGGGCACGGAGCTGGCCGGCACCGTCGACGCGCTCGGCCCCGGGGTCGAGGAGGCGTGGCTGGGCCGGGCCGTCTTCGGCCGGTCGGCGAACCGCAGCGCGGCGGCCGAGTACGACCTGGCCCTGGTCGACGAGCTGCTGCCGAAGCCGGAGTCGCTGTCGTACGCGGAGGCGGCGGCGCTGCCGATCGCGGTGGAGACCGCCGGCCGGGGGCTCGCGGAGCTGGGTGTGGAGGCCGGGCAGACGCTGCTCGTGCACGCGGCGGCGGGCGGGGTCGGGCTGACCGCCGTGCAGCTCGCGGTCGCCCGGCGGATCAAGGTCGTGGGCACCGCGAGCGAGGCGAACCACGGCTTCCTCCGGGAGCTCGGCGCGGTTCCCGTCACCTACGGGGAGGGCTGGCCGGACCGGGTGCGGGCCGCCGCCCCGCAGGGCGTGGACGCGGTGCTGGACTGCTCGGGCCGGGGTGTGCTGGCCGAGTCCGTGGAGCTGACGGGGAGCCCGGAGAAGGTCCTGACGATCGCGGACCCGCGCGCCTCCGAGCACAAGGTGCGCTTCTCCGCCACCGCCGGCCCGGTGCGCGAGGCCCTCGCCGCCGCCCTGCCCCTGATCGAGGAGGGCCGGCTGCGGATGCCGGTCGCGCGGGTCTTCTCCCTGGCGGAGACGGCGGACGCGCACCGGCTGAGCGAGGCCGGGCACGTCCGGGGCAAGGTCGTGATCACGACGGGGGCGGGTGAGCGCTGACGCGCGCCGGGCGGTGCGGGGTGCCCTCGGGGCCGGTGGCCTGGCCACCGGCCCCCTCCTCATTAGCGCGTCCCGCCGTACGAGAGGGTGACCGGCGCGAGGGTCCTGCCTTCCTTGAGGCCGAGGTTGGCCAGGGCCTTGGCGCCGTCGGCCGTCAGCGTCGCGGGGATGTCGCGGAGCACGGTGTCACCGCTCTTGCCCCGGAGCTGCTGGGCCTTGGTCGGGTCGAGCACGGCGAAGCGAACGCCGCGGGTGGTCCGGTTCTCCTTCTTGGTGCTCCACTTCCCGCCCTCCTTGACCCGCTTTGTCGCGGCGGTCGTGACGTCGGCGGTGATGTAGCCGGTCTTGCCCCGGATCACGGCCTTGAGGTTGGACAGCTCGGTCGTGCCGGCACCGAATGCCATGCTCCCCGCCTGGTACCGGACGGTGCCCCTGAAAGTGATCACGGCCGAGGCGGCGCTGCCGGAGCCCTTCGTACTCACCCTGCTGACGGGGAAGACGTACTGCTCGCGGGAGTCGGTCACCTTCGCGCCGTCGGCGGCCTTGGCGGACCCTCCGTCGAGCCCGTTCAGCCAGGGAGCCACCGAGGAGTCCACACCCCAGGTGAGGGCCTTGCTCTCGGGCAGCGGCACCTTGGGCGCCTTCTCGTACTCGAAGGAGAAGTCGAGCCTCTCCAGATACGTGCCCACGGAGAAGGCAGGGTGGTCCAGGGCCTCTTCGCCCTCCTGCGTCACCCAGGGCAGCCAGCGGCCGGAACTCTTGAAGAGTTCGGCGAGGCGTACGTTCTTGTGGGAGGCCCCTCGCGCCGTGACGTCGGCAATGAGGTACTGGGTACCGCGCGGACCGCCTTCCTGCGTGATCTTGATGTTGGTCAGCCGGAGGGTGTAGCCGCTGGCTGCGGACCGGAAGCCGACGGTGCCCTTGAAGGCCACCTCCAGCAGATTGCCTTCCTCGTCGGCCACGCCTGTGCCGCGGGTGAAGGTGAATCCTTCCCGGCTCCGTTCGGCGCCGTCGGTGGCGCTGACCGCGTCGCCGTCGAGGGGGTTCTGCATCTGGCTGTGGACGCCCCACGTGAGCTTGCCGTTCTTCAGCGCCGGCGTCGAGGAGTCGGCGGCCGGGGCGACGGCCGCCGCGGGGGTTCCGGCGAAGGCCGGGGCGGCGGCGGTCCACGTGATGGCCAGGCCGATGGCGCCGGCCACGGCGAGGGTCGCGGTCCGGGTGAGGCTGCGGCGTCCGCCGTGGACGGTCCGGGCCGGGGTGGCCGCGGTGTTCTCGACCGGCGGTTGTGCGTTCACGGTTGTTCGTCTCCTTGAGTTGCCGAGGCCGCGTCCTGCGGGGCGGGCTCGGTCCTGCCTCCGTCGCCTTTGACGGGAACCTTTCAGAGAAGGAAGTCAACTGCGTGATCCGGCGGGCGTCTTCGCACCGGAGGCCGGGCCCTGTGGACCGGGGGTCCTTCGCGGATGCCCCGCCCCGGGCGCGGCGGCGGCAACCGCACCCCAAAAGTTGATAAACACACCAACTTCGGGCTACACACCGCCCCGCCCACGGATAGCATGCGGGGGGCCGTCGCCGTCCGCGCACCGGCCGCGACCGGGGGGTGCGCAGCGAGTAACCGAGGAAGGCGAGAGCGTGCCGAGTGCCCAGCGGGATTCCTGGCGGGGCCGCGCCTCCGCCTCCAGACCTCGCGACACGGTCATGGAGTGGTTCGGCAGACTGTGCGCCAGCCCGTGGCGGAACGCGGTGCTGGCCGTCCTCTACGGGGCCCTGCTGGTGGAGATCGCCGTGACCACTCCCGAGGCGGGGCTGGTCGACAGTCTGGCGGCGGGTGTCGCGGTGTCCGCGGCGATCGGCGTGGCCACGCTCTGGCGCGAGCGGTTCCTGGTGCCGTACTCCCTGGTCTCCGCCGCCGGGGTCCTGATCACCGGCCATCTGCTGAGCGCCACCCTGGCCTGCTACACCGCCGTCCGCAGGGGCCGCTACGCGCTGGCCGCCGCGCTCGCCCTCGTCCCCCTGGCGTTCGCCCTGGTCTCGCCGCAGGCGCTGATCGCGCACGCCGCGCACCCGGAGGCCACGCTGGCCGACAGCGCGGTGATCGTCGTCGTGCCGGTCCTGCTGGGTTTTCTGGCCAAGGCGCACAAGCAGAACGCCCGGCTCGCCGCCGAGCGCCAGGCCCTGGAGGAGCGCGAGCGGCTGGTCCGGTGCGTCCACAACGGGGTGGGGCGCCAGGTGACGCTCATGGTGCTGCAGGCCGGGGCGATCTCCGTGCGCCCCGATGTCCCGGAGCCCGTCAAGGAGCACTGCCGGCTGATCACCGACGCGGGGAAGGATGCCGTCCAGGCGCTGCGGGAGATGGTCGATGTCGTGCACGGCCCCCGGCCCGCGGCCTCCGAGGGCCCCGACGGCCCCGCCGAGCGCCGGCACACGCTCGCCGATCTGGCGCCCCTGATCAGGCGCTACCGCGACGGCGGCCAGCAGATCACCGTGGACGCGCACACCACGTCCGGCTCGTTCGAGCCCAAGGCCCAGGACCTCGCCTACCGGGTGGTGGCGGAGGGCCTGAGCAACGCCGTCCGGCACGCTCCCGGCGCCGCCGTGGACGTCGGCATCATCCAGACCGGCACGGGTCTGCTGGTCGCGGTCCGCAACGGGCCGCCCGCCCGGGGCAGCGCCCGGCTTCCCGGCACGGGCAACGGCCTGAAGTGGCTCCAGGAGGAGGTCGTCGCCATGGGCGGCACCCTGCACTCCGGTCCGGAGCCCGGCGGGGGCTTCCTCCTGGAGGCGCGGATGTCCCCGGCGGCATCCAAGGACGGCGCGTCCGAGAACGCCGCATCCGAGGACGCCGCGTCCCCGGACGGCCACTCCCGGTGACGCCCCGGCGTCGGGCGTGTGAGCCCACCCATAGGACCCACATCACGTACGACGCCGGCTAGTGGACGCCGCGCCGCCGTCCCGGGCGAGCGGGACGGACCGTGCGGTACGGGAGCGGCCACCGCCCTACGGCCCCCTGTAGTACGTCACACCTTTGCCAGCGGATTTCCCGGCCGCTAACAATTGCGGGGTCGCTGGGCGCCGCGTCCGTACACGGCGCCTGTTTCACGCCCTCGCCCTTGCGAGGGGGCAGTGCAGTGCGACTCCCCGATTGGAAGGTTCAGCTCAGTCATGCGCTCCACCGTTTCCGGCCATACCCGTCTGTCCAAGGTCCACACCGTCGCCGCCGCCGGCATCGCCGCCGCCGGTGCCGCCACCGTGGTGCTCGCGCTCGTCCCGACCGCGAACGCCGCGGAGACGCAGTCGCTGGGTGTGAAGACGGTCGCCGCGAAGGCCGGTGTGTTCGGCGAGACGCAGCAGGACGAGATGGACCAGCGTTCCGGTGCCGCCGCGCAGCAGGCCAAGGCCGACGCCGACGCCAAGCGCGCGCAGGACGACCAGGGCCGTGCCAACCGGTCGAGCGACCGTGCCGAGCTCAAGGACGCCCCCGCGAAGAAGTCCTACGGCAACAACCTGGACGGCTGGATCCGCGAGGCCCTGGACATCATGCGGTCCAAGGGCATCCCGGGCTCCTACGAGGGCGTCAAGCGCAACATCATGCGCGAGTCCACCGGCAACCCGCAGGCGATCAACAACTGGGACATCAACGCCGTCAACGGCATCCCGTCCAAGGGCCTGCTCCAGGTGATCGACCCGACCTTCAAGGCGTACCACGTCGAGGGCACCTCCTGGGACATCTACGACCCGGTCGCCAACATCACCGCGGCCTGCAACTACGCGGCCGACAAGTACGGTTCGATGGACCACGTCAACTCCGCCTACTGACGCGCGCGTCAGCACGTTTTTCCGCCAAGGGCGGCACCCCGCGAGGGTGCCGCCCTTGGCGCGTTTTCCGCTCTGCCCGGGGATCTTCCGCGGGAAAGATCCTTCCCATGTCCGATACCTGTTCCGATACCTGTTCCGATAGCTGTACCGATAGCTGTGCCGGCCTCCGTCCCGGCTCCGCCGCCGCTTCCCCTCCGTATCGCCTGCGCTGGCTCGCGCTGGCCGTGCTGCTCGCCGGTGAGGCGATGGACATGCTCGACGCGCTGGTGGCGGCCGTGGCCGCGCCGTCGGTACGGGCCGAGCTGGGCGGGGGCGCGAGCCTGACGCAGTGGCTGGGGGCCGCGTACACGCTGGCGATGGCGGTGGGGCTGATCACGGGCGGGCGGCTGGGCGATGTGGCGGGGCGGCGGCGGATGTTCCTGGCCGGTGCGGCCGGGTTCACGGCGGCCTCGCTGCTGTGCGCGGCGGCCGGTTCGCCGGAGACGCTGATCGCCGGGCGCGGGCTGCAGGGCCTGTGCGGGGCCGTGATGATCCCCCAAGGGCTGGGCCTGATCAGGGAGATGTTCTCGGGGCGGGAGCTGAACCGGGCACTGGGGATGTACGGGCCGGTGATGGGGCTGGCGTACGTGGGCGGTCCGGTGCTGGCCGGGTGGCTGGTGAGCGCCGACTGGTTCGGGTCGGGCTGGCGGATGGTGTTCCTGGTCAATCTGCCGCTGGGGCTGCTCGCGCTGCTGGGCGGGTGGCGGTTCCTGCCCCGGTCGGGGCCCGCGGGCGGCACGCGGCTGGACGTCGTCGGGGTCGTGCTGGCGTCGGTGGCCGCGCTGCCGGTGGTCTTCCCGCTGGTGCAGGGGCGGGAACTTGGCTGGCCGGCCTGGGTGTTCGTCGCGCTGGCGGCGGGGGTGGCCCTGTTCGGGGTGTTCGGGTGGTACGAGGCGCGCCGGGAGCGGGGCGGCGGGGATCCGTTGGTGCTGACGGGCCTGTTCCGCAAGAGGGCGTTCTCGGGCGGCCTGGTGACGGGGGCCGTGCTGTTCGCGGCGGTGGCGGGTTTCTCGCTGGTGCTGAGTCTGTTCCTGCAGTCGGGGCTGGGGGCCTCCCCGCTGGAGGCGGGTCTGGCGGTGCTGCCGTGGTCGGGCGGTACCGTCGTCGGCTTCGTCGTGGTGCAAGTGCTGGACGGCAAGGGGGCGATGGAGAGGCTGGGCCGTGCGCTCGTGCAGCTCGGGGTGGGGGTGATGGCGCTGGGCAGCGGCGGGTTCGCGGCGGTGCTGGCCGGTGCGGGCGCGGAGGTCACGGTGTGGCGGGGGGCGCCGGCGCTGGCGGTGGTCGGGCTGGGGATGGGGCTGGTGATGGGCCCGTTCTTCAGCACGGTGCTGGCGGCGGTCGAGCCGCGGGAGACGGGTTCGGCGGCGGGCACGCTCACGGCGGTGCAGCAGTTCGGCAGCGCGCTGGGGGTCGCGGTGCTGGGGACGGTGTTCTTCTCGGTGCTGGGCGGTCAGGTCGCCGGGGCCGCGGAGACGGTGGCGCCGAGGGTGCTGGCGGAGGCTGGGGTGGCGGGGCCGGAGCGGCCGGCGCTGGTGGCGGCCGTACGGGCCTGCGGGCGGGAGACGGCCGAGTCGCCGGATCCGTCCGTTCCGGCGGAGTCCTGCCGGTTGTCGGCCGGCCGCCCGGCCGGGGAGGCCGGGCGGGCGGCGACGCGGCTCGGCTACAGCGGGGCGATGAGGATCACCCTGTGGGCCGAACTCGCGCTGCTGGCCGTCACGTTCGCGGTCTCGTTCCTGCTGCCCCGTCCCCCTCGTCGGCGCTGACCCCGACGGGGATCTGCGCGGGCCCGGGGCGCAGGGCCCGGCCGAGGAGGGCGAGGGCGGCGTCGGCGTCCGGGGCGACCTGGATGATGGCGCGTTCGGCCGGGCCGAGGTAGCCGTCGGCGACCATGTTGTCGAGGAAGGCGAGCAACGGGTCGAAGAATCCTCCGCAGTTGACGAGGACGACGGGCTTGTCGTGGAAGCCGAGCTGGTTCCAGGTGGCCACTTCCAGGAACTCGTCCATGGTGCCGAAGCCGCCGGGCAGCACGGCGAAGCCCGCGGAGAGCCGGTACATCAGGGCTTTGCGTTCGTGCATGGTCTTTACGACGACGAGTTCGCCGCGGGAGGCGTCCGGGCGTTCGCGCTCGTAGAGGTCGCGGGGGATGACTCCGGTGACGGGCGCGCCTGCGGCCAGGGCTGATGTGGCGAGGGCGCCCATGATGCCGACGCCTCCGGCGCCGTACACGAGTCCGGCGCCGTGCCGGGCCAGGGCGGTGCCGAACTCCTCTGCCGTTCGCAGGTGTTGCGGGTGCTTACCGGCGCGGGCGCCGCAGAAGACCCCGACGCGTTTCGGACTCGTCTTCGGACTCGTCACCGGGGCGTCCGGCGTCCGGTGGGTGACGGTCGCGGCCGGTGCGTGCGGTGTCGCTGTCATGGCTGACTCCCTCTGACTGCGCTCGGGTTCACGTCGAGCGGATCCGGGCGACGGTAACCGAGGCCGTACGAGCCGGGGAAGACGACCTTCCGTGCACCGTGGTTGGCCGGACAGTGATGTTGGTTGGTTGACAGAACGTTGCGGAACGTCCACGCTCCATCAGCCATCACCGAAGAGCTCGACCATCACCGAAGAGTTCGGCCATCGCCGAAAAGTAAGGAGCTTGCCGCATGCTGCCCGCCATGCCCCGCGACGAACGCGAACGCTTCCTCGCCGGTCTGCACGTCGGTGTCCTGGGTGTCACCGACCCCCGAGGCGTCCGTGCCCCGCTGGTGGTGCCGGTCTGGTACGGCTACGAGCCCGGCGGCGAGGTCGTCGTCCAGACCGGCCGCGACACGATCAAGGCGCGACTGCTGCGGGAGGCCGGACGGTTCAGCCTCTGCGCGCAGGACGAGAACCGGCCGTACCGGTACGTCAGCGTCGAGGGCCCCGTCACCGCGATCGAGGACCCCGTGGACCCGGCCGTGCGCGAGACCCTGGCGCAGCGCTATCTGGACCCGGAGGAAGCGCGCGCCTACCTGACGGCCACGGCCGGCCAGCTCAAGGACGACATCGCCTTCCGGATGCGGCCGCAGCACTGGCGCACCGCGGACTTCGCCGCGTTCGCCGCGGACTTCGCCGAGGCCGGCCAGGGCTGAGTGCCGCCGCTCCCCCACCGAGCGGGTCGCGTACGCCCCCACACGCACGTCTGCGCCGTCTGCGCGCCGTCTCTGCGCCATCGATGACATGACACCCCCCGCACCTCCCGCGAGCAGGAACTCATGCCACACATCGACGTTTCCGTACGACCGCTCTCCCACACCCCGGCTCCCGGATACCCCCGCGGCCGCCGTCTCCCCGAGTTGTTCGCCGAGCAGGCCGCTGCCCGGCCGCACGCCCTCGCCGCCCGGCACGGGGACCGCACCCTGACCTACGGGCAGTTGGACGCCCGCGCCGAGGTCCTCGCGGCGCGTCTGCGCGCACGCGGCGTCGGGCCGGGCACGCCCGTCGGCGTGTGCGGCAGCCGCTCGCTGGAGGCGCTGGTCGCGCTCGTCGGCATCCTCAAGGCCGGCTGCGCGTACGTCCCGCTGGACGAGGACCTGCCGCCGGCCCGGCTGCGGGCCATGGCCGAGGACGCGGAGCTGCGCGCCGCCGTCTGTCTGCCGGGCAGTACGCGCCGCGTGCGCGGCCTGCGCGTCAGCGTCGAACTCGACGCCGTGGACGGCGACATCGCCGCCCCCGCCGCCCCGGTTCCCGCCGTCGGCACCGCCGACGACTGCGCGTACGTCGTCTTCACCTCCGGCTCGACCGGCCGCCCCAAACCGGTGGCGATCCCGCACCGGGGCGTGGTCCGCCTGGTGCTCTCCGATCCCGAACTCGCCCCGCCCGGGCCGGGCGACGGGGTGCTGCACGCCTACGGCCTGTCCTCCGACGCCTCCACGATAGAGATCTGGGGCGCGCTGCTGACCGGCGCCTGCCTGGTGATCGCCGACCGTGAGGAGCTCCTGTCGCCCGCCGCGCTGGAGGCACTCCTGCGCGCGGGCGGGGTGACGGTGGCCTATCTGACCACCAGTGTCTTCCACCTGATGGCCCGCACCCGGCCCGAGGGCCTGGCCGGGCTGCGGTTCGTCTCGGCGGGCGGGGAGGCGATGGACCCGGGCCTGGCGAACGCCGTCCTGGCCGCCTGCCCGGACACCACGGTCGTCAACTTCTACGGTCCGACCGAGAATTCGGTGGTCTCCACCGCCCATGTGCTGCGCCCGCTGCCCGAGGACGCCACGCACGTGCCCATAGGCCGTGCCTTCGGCGCCTCCGTCTGCCACGTCCTGCGGCCCGACGGCTCGCCCGCCGCGCCCGGCGAGGAGGGCGAGCTGTACGTGGGCGGGGACGGGCTGGCCCTGGGCTACCTCGGCGACCCGGCGCTGACCGCCGAACGGTTCGTCTCCCTGCCGGCCGTCGAGGCGGGCGGCCCGCTGTACCGGACCGGCGACCGGGTCGCGCTGTCGGCCGACGGGCTGCTGGAGTACCGGGGGCGGCTGGACCGGCAGGTCAAACTGCGCGGTGTGCGCGTCGAACTCGACGAGGTCGAGGCCCGGTTGCGCTCCCACCCGGAGGTCGGCGAGGCCGTCGTACAGCTGGAGTCGGGCACACTCACGGCGTACGTGACCGCCGCCGAACCCGGCCGCGCCGTGCCGCTGGACGCGCTGCGCCGGTACTGCGCCGAGTGGCTGCCGGCGCAGGCCGTGCCCGCGCTCGTGGCCATGGACGCCTTCCCCGTCACCAGCGGCGGCAAGGTCGACCGCGCCCGGCTGCGGGCCGCCGCGCCCGCCCGCCCGGAGACCGGTGACGAGGCGAAGGTCGAGGGGCTGCTCGACGTCCTGACCGAGGTGTGGCAGCAGGTGCTGCGCGTCCGCCCCACGCCGCAGGACGACTTCTTCCTCCTCGGCGGCGACTCGCTGCTCGCGTCGGAGGCGGTCACCCGTACCCTCGCGGTGCTCAGTCTGGACGCCGGGCTCGGCTCCACCCTCGTACGGGCCCTGCTGGCCGCGCCCACCCTGGAGGGCTTCACGGCCGCCGTGCGCGAGGCGCGCGGCGGAACCGCGTGCGATGCGACACCGGCCGTCGACTTCGAGCGCGAGAGGGAACTCGGCTTCGAGCTGCCGCCGGCCGAAGGCCCGGCCCCCCGACCGCAGGACCCGCGCCACGTGCTGCTCACCGGCGCGTCCGGGTTCGTCGGGGCGTTCCTGCTGGACCGGCTGCTGCGCGCGACGACGGCACGCGTGCACTGCCCCGTACGGGCGTCGAGCCGCCGGCACGCCGAGCAGCGCGTACGCACCGCGCTCTCCCGCTACGGGCTGCGCCCGGACGAGGAGGCGTGGCAGCGCGTCGAGTGCTTCCCCGGCGATCTCACCGAGCCCGGCCTCGGCCTGTCGCCCGAGCACCTCGGCGAGCTCTCCCGCACCCTCGACCTCGTCGTCCACAACGGCGCGCGCGTCAACTTCCTCTATCCGTACGAGGAGTTGCGGGCCGCGAACGTCGACGGCACCCGGGAAGTGATCCGCGTCGCGGCGCCCCGGCGCGTGCCCGTGCACTTCGTCTCGACCGTCGCCGTCGTCGCCGGCTTCGGCACGGCCGGGGTGCGCGAGGTCGACGAGGACCTGCCGCTCGCCCACGCCGACGGGCTCACCATGGGCTACGCGGAGAGCAAGTGGGTCGCCGAAGGAGTGCTTCAGGAGGCGGCACGGCAGGGACTGCCGGTGGCCGTCTACCGGCCGTACGAGGTCACCGGTGACCGCGTGCACGGCGCGTGCAACACGGAGACGGCCATCTGCTCGCTGTTCAAGACGGTCGCCGAGACGGGTCTGGCCCCCGACATCGAACTCCCCATGGACTTCGTGCCGGTGGACCACCTCGCCGAGTCCCTGGTCCACATCGCCACGCACCGGCCGGCCACCGGGCAGGTGTACCACCTGACCAATCCGCGTCCGGCGATGTTCGCGGACGTCCTGGAGCGGATGCGCGCGGCGGGCTTCGAGCTGCGGACGCTGCCGTACGCGCAGTGGGTGGGCGAACTCGTGCGGCACGTGAGCCGGAACCCGACGAGCCCGACCGCGCCGTTCGTGTCGCTGTGCGTGGACCGCAGCCGTACGGCCGACATGTCGGTCAAGGAGATGTACATGAAGGACACGTTCCCGGTGCTCGGGCGGCGCAACGCCGAGGCGGCGCTGGCGGACAGCGGGCTCGGCTGCCCGCCGGTGGACTCCGCGCTGATCGACCGGTACTTGGCGTACTTCTTCTCCTCCGGCTACATCGAGCGGCCGGTACGGGCGGCCGGGACGGAGGGCCGCGCGTGAGCACGCCGCAGACCACAGACCCGGAGGTGATCCCGGTCCCGGCCGTGGACCCGGACAGCTTCGGCCCGCCGTGCGCGTACGCCCGCCTGCGCGCCGAACAGCCCGTCGTCAAGGCGCAGTTGCCCAACGGCGAGACGGGCTGGCTGATCAGCCGCTACGAGGACGCGCGCGCCGCCTTCGCCGACCCGCGGCTGATCCGTCCGCTGCTGTCGGCCTGGCCGCCCCGGGAGGACGCCGACGCGCCGCCGCCGTGCCTGCCGACGTTCCTGGAGATGACCGGCGAGCACCACGAGCGGGTGCGCCGCACGGTGCTGCCGATGTTCGGCCGCCGGCGGCTGGAGTTCATGGCACCCCGGATCCGGGCGATCGCCGAGGAGCTGATCGACACGATGGTGGCGTCCGCCGAGGGCGGGGTGGCCGACCTGGTCGCCTCGTACGTCGAGCCGCTGCCGCTGCGGGTGCTGTGCGGGACGGTCGGCCTGCCGTACGAGGACCGTGAGCGGTACCTGCCGCACACCCTCACCCTCCTCGGCGCCGCCGGGCTGTCCATGGACGAGATCCTCACGGCGCTGTACGCGCTCCAGGACTACGCGGCCGAGGTCATCGCCCGCAAGGAACAGGAGGGCGAGGGCGACGACTACGTGCACCAGCTGCTCGCGGAGAGCCGCCGCCCCGGCAGCGCGATCACCCGCGACGACGTCGTCAGCTTCATCGTGACCATGCTGATGGCCGGCTACAAGACGAACATGCAGCACACCGGCAACGCCCTGTTCGCGCTGCTCACCCACCCCGAGCAGCTGCGGAGGCTGCGGGACGAACCCGAGGGCATCGGCACGGCCGTCGAGGAGCTGCTGCGGTACGTGCCGCTGATGAACGCCATCAACATCCTCGTCGCGAAGGAGGACTTCACCCTCCACGGGCAGCACATCCGCGCCGGGGACGCGGTGGTCCCGGTCCCGGCCTCCGCCAACCGCGACCCGCAGGCGTTCGCCGACGCCGACCGGCTGGACCTGACCCGCACCCCCAACGCGCACATCGCCTTCGGGCACGGGCCGCACGCGTGCACCGGCGGCCATCTGACCCGGCTGCAGCTGGCCACCGTCATCCAGGTGCTGCTGGAGCGGCTGCCCGGCATCGAGCTCGCCGTGCCGGCGGAGTCGGTCCCCTGGGACGAGTCCACCCCGCTGCGGGCACCGGCGCGGCTGCCGGTGCGCTGGTGACCCGTACCGCCCGATCGACGACCGTACGCTCAACGACCGTACGAGAAAGGCCGGAAGACCGCTCATGACCGCACCGGACGTACGCTCCCCCGCCGCGGACACCCCCGGCGAACCGCTGCCCCGCTACCCCTTCAGCACCAAGGGCGACCGGCTCGCCCCCGAACTCACCGAGCTGCGCGCCCGCTGCCCCGTCGCCCGGGTGAACACCAACACGGGCGAGGAGGCCTGGCTGGTCACCGGCTACGAGCTGGCCCAGGACGTGCTGCGCGACCGGAGGTTCGCGCGCTCCGTACTGGCCGAGGCCGACAGCCCCCAGCAGGACGCCCCGATCCTGGCGCCCGAGCTGCTGGACGCCATGAACCACCTCCAGCGGGCCGGGCTGCGCGACGAGACCCTCAAGGCCCTCGGCCGCAACCAGCCCGACCTGCCCTCCGACTGGGTCGCCGAGGCCACCCGGGAGGGCCTGGAGCGCATGGCCGCAGAGGGCGAACCGGGCGATCTGCAGCGCAACTTCGCGGAGTGGGTCTCCGCGAAGTGCATGTGCCGGCTGCTGGGCCTGCCCTTCGCGGACCGGGAGTGGCTCGCGGCCCGGGCCGACCTCGACCTGACCATGGTGACGCCCACGAACGAGGAGCTCGCCCGCAACTGGGAGGAGATCCGCGCCTACATGGCCGCGCACATGGCGGCGCGGCGCCCGGGCGAGCCGCGCGGCCTGATCGACCGGCTGGCCGACCTCAACGAGGACCGGCAGGGCCTGACCGAGAAGCAGTTGTCGAACATCGTCTCCGTCCTCTTCGTCAGCGGCTACGAGGACCTGGCGAGCTTCCTGGGCGTGGGCGCGCTGAACCTGCTGCAGCGGCCGGAGGTGATGGACGCGCTCCGGGAGCGCCCGGAGACGATGCCGCAGTGCGTGGAGGAACTGCTGCGCTGCAGCGTCGTGCTGGGCAACGCGATCCCGCGCTTCGTCACGAAGGACGCGGAGCTCGGCGGAGCGGAGGTCAAGCAGGGCGAGCTGATCCTGCTCTCCCTGGACGCCACCAACTACGACCCGGCGGCCTTCACCGACCCGGACGCCTTCGACGCGTCCCGCTCCCCCAACCCGCACCTGCGCTTCGGCTACGGCCGCCACCACTGCCCCGGCGCCCATCTGGTGCGCCGGCACTCCGACACCGCCTTCCGCGTCCTGCTCGACCGCTTCCCGAAGCTGCGGCTCGCGGTCGCGCCGCAGGAGGTCCCCTGGCACCCGAACCGGATGGCGATCATGCCGGCGGGGATTCCGGTGACCTGGTGACGGGGAGCGCCTCTCCGCACATCTGACGCAGACCCCAACTCCCGTCCCGCGAAACCCTGTTCACCCCTGCGGTGACATCCCAGGCCAAAGCTTGGCGCGGGGCGGGGGCGCTGCTCTACGGTGCCGGTACGACAGCCCGTGGCAGCGGGAGAAATGGGGAAGGCGTGGACGAGGAAGAAGGCCGGCGGCTCCGGGCGATCGCCCCCGAGATCACCCGCGTCACGATCGGGCTGATGCGCACGGTGATCGGCCTGGAACCGGCGGAGCGCGTACCGGAGGAGGCCCAGCGGGTCGCCGACAAGGTGCTCGCGGAGCACGGCACGGACGGGCTGCGGGTGCTCATCATGAGCCTGGCCGGCTGGATGGCCGTCGGCATGGAGAACGTGGCGCAGCTGACGGGGCAGACGTACGAAGCGGTCGTCGACAGCGTCGAGTTGACGTGCATGGAGGCCAACCCGGACGGCTGACTACGGGCGGGGGCACCGGCCCCGACAGCGCGCATGCCCTTGCCCGGGCAGTGCGGCCCGGGCAAGGGCGTTCGTGGGTCTTCCGGCACCGCGGCCGGCGCTCTACGGACAGCGGTGCCGGAAGTCTCTCGCGGGGCGCTCAGTGACGGCGGCTCTCCCGTGCGAGGGCGGGCACGAAGCGGGCGGCGTCCACGGTGCCGACGCCGGTGGCCATGTCGTAGCCCGGGACGGCGGTGTAGCCGGTGACGCCCATGTAGCTGTTGTTCGTGCCGTCCTTGACGTCGACGATGCCGGTGCACGGGTCGCACGCCGACTGCGCGTACAGCGCGTACAGGGCGTCGTTGATGGTGCCGAGGCGGTGTCCGGCGGCCTGGTCGGCCAGGGCCACGATGCCGGAGAACAGCGGGCCGGCCTCGCTCGTGCCGCCGGAGACGTCCCAGCCGGTGGCGTCCGGGTCGTAGCTGGAGTACACCCAGGCGCCGCCGTCCACCGCCGCGGCCATGGAGACGTCCGGGGTGCCGCGCCGCTCGCCGACGACATCGCGCACCACGTTCTGGAACCGCGGCCGTTCGAAGACGTGCGACTGGCCGCCGCCGCCCGCGCCGTGGTCGTTGTAGACGCTCTCGGGGGCGGTGCGGTCGCCCTGCTCGTCCAGGTGCAGCTGGGTGCCGCCGATGGAGGTGACCAGCGGGTCGGAGGAGGGCCAGGAGTTGACGCGCTCCTTGTAGAAGCCCTTGCCGTCGGCGGTGTTGTCGGTGGCACCGCCGTCGCCGGAGGAGGCGAGGACGGTCACGCCGCGCTGCGCGGCGGCCTGGAAGGCGTAGCGCAGGTTCTTGATGCTGGAGAAGTCGCCCTTGTCGAAGCCGGGGAAGGTGTTCTCCGTGGCGCCGAAGCTCTGGGTGATGACGTCACCGACGCCGTGGTCGATCAGGTACTTCTCGGCGTCCATCATCTCGGGCAGGCCGGTGGTGCCCTCGGTCTCGGCGACGGCCGTCTCGACCAGCACGATCTTCGCGTCGGGGGCGACGGCGTGGGCCATCTCCACGTCCAGGGTGGTCTCCCCGGCCCAGCCGCTCATGTCCTTGTTCTTGGGGTCGAACTGCGGGACGTTGCCCCACTTGACGACCTGCACCTTGGTGCTGGGCAGCCCGAACTGCTTGCTGTAGACGTCGAGATCGTGCTGGATCGTCGGCGAGCCGAAGGAGTCGACGATGACGATCGTGCGGCCCTTGCCGGTGATGCCCGCCTTGTACAGCGGGTCGAGGTTGTACGCGCGGCGGTACTGCAGCGGGTTGTAGCAGGCGAGCTTGAACTTCGCCCGGCACTCGGCGGTGGACAGCGGGCTGCCCACGGCGCGTATCAGCTGGTGGCCGGCGACGGCGGGACGGGCGGCGGTGTGCGGGACGGTACGGGCGGCGGCCACGGCCTGCGGGGCCGCCGTCACCGCGGCCGCGACGAGTACGGCACTCGTGGCGACGGCACACAGCCGGGGGCTGGATATCGACATGGGTCTCCTCGAAGGGGACAGGGCCGCGCGGATGCCGGCACCACGACAGGTGACGTGATCTCACCCGGCACGTCATGGGCAGGACAAGACTGTTTGACCCTTGATGCCGAATGCTTTGCCTGCGACTGGATTTCTGGGGACGGAACTGGCCGTTCCGTGACTGACTGCGCGGTCGTGTGTCTGCTGGCGTTGTCTGCTGGTCTGCTGGAAGGCTGCCCGCTCGGGGGCCGGAACAGGGCCGCGCCCGCCCCGCGCCCGGAAGCGGGACGGGCGCACGGCCCGGGGGCACGGCGCGGCTACGTGCGCCACCTCGGCGGGTGCGCGGCCTGCCGGGCCCTCTCCTGGGCGGCCATCGACCACAGCCAGCACAGCCCGACGAGCGTGACGACCACCAGCCCGCCGTCCGAGAACAGCGTGAAGAGGTGCTTCTGTTCCACCGTGGGGCGCGGGATGTAGCCGTACTCGAAGAGGGCGCGCTGCTCACTGCTGGCCGTGAGCGCGAAGACCAGCCACACGGCGATGCCGTTCATCGAGTCCCACAGCGCGTGCAGTACGGAGACCCCGAGGTACGTGGCGAGCACGCCGCCCGTCAGATGGAAGCGGCCGTCCTTGCGGGCACCGAGCAGCGCGCCGCCGAGCAGCGCGGTCCACAGGCCGTGCCCGAACGGGGCGAGGATGCCGCGCAGCACCTCGGTCTCGACGAGGTCCCGCAGGGAGATGCTGCCGCGCTCGGTGAACAGCGCGTTGAACGCGTAGCCGGAGCTCTCGAAGGCGGCGAAGCCGAAGCCGACCGCCGCGCCCAGGACGAGGCCCGCGCGCACCCCGCGGATCTCGTGGTGGCGGCGCAGCAGCAGGACGAGCGCGAGGCCCTTGACGGCCTCCTCGATCAGCCCGACGCCGAGGAACAGCCAGACGGAGGGGTGCAGGAGGTAGTACTCCAGCACGGAGGCGCCCAGGACCCCGAGGACGCCGCCGACGACGAAGCAGCCCAGCAGCAGCTCGATGCCGAAGTCCTCCACGTGCCGCTCGTAGGCCCACAGCGCGAAGACGAAGGGCACCAGGAAGCTGCCGAGCAGGATGATCGTGGGCAGCAGGTTGGAGTTCTGGGTGGCGTAGGTGACGACGACGGCCAGCACCCACAGCGCGATCCCGCCGAGCAGACAGCGCAGCCACAGTCCGGGGCGCATACCGGCGGGCGGCGGTGTGGGCGGCGCCGGCGGTACGGGCGGGGCGGGGGGAGACGGGGGCGGGGACGGCGGGGGCATGGCCATACCGCCACCCTGGCACCGCGCGGGACGGCTGCGCCGCCACGGTGACCCGTACGGGTGAGGTCCCTGGTTCCCCCGTGACCCCCGCACCGTCGTTTGTCGTGACAGCGTCAAAAATTCACCTCCGGTGTCTACCCGCGTAAACCCGGGCGGCCGCACGATGAACCGAGGACGCGCGCCATGCGCCCGCACCCCCCAACCCACCGACCACCGACTGGAGTTCGGCAATGCGGTCCCCCCACACAACCCCCCACGCCTCTCCCCACATATCCCCCCACATATCCGCCCGCTTACCCCGCCGAGCGGCAGTCGCCGCCGGCGCCCTGCTGCTCGTCTCCGTCCCCGCCTCCGCCCTCGCCACCGCCGGCGCCGCGCAGGCCGCCGCGCAGGCCGCCGCGCCCGGCACGTACTCCCTGCTGGTCTTCCCCGACCAGGACCGCACCGGCGTCTACGACCTCATCGCCTCGGCGAAGAAGTCGGTGGACGTGACCATGTACGAGCTGCGCGACAGCAGAGCGGTCGACGCGCTCGTACAGCGGCAGCAGGCCGGGGTGAAGGTCCGCGTGATCCTCGACGCCAAGCACACCAAGGTCAACGACGCCGCCTACAACAAGCTCAAGGACGCGGGCGCGGGCGTGACCTGGTCCTCCTCCGACTTCGTCTACACCCACCAGAAGAGCGTCACCGTCGACGCCGCCAAGTCCCTCGTCATGACCGGCAACCTGGACGAGAAGTACTACGCGAACGACCGCGACTTCGGCGTCGTCGACACCGACCCCGCCGACGTCGCCGCCGTGGAGCAGGTCTTCGAGGCCGACTACGCGAAGACCTCCGTCACCCCCTCCGACGGCACCAGCCTCGTGTGGTCGCCCACCGACTCCGAGGAACGGCTGCTCGCCCTCATCAACGGCGCCAAGCGCTCACTGGACCTGGAGCAGTTGGAGTTCGGCGACTCCACGCTCGTGGACGCGGTGGTCGCGGCCCAGAACCGGGGCGTCGACGTGCGCGTCGTGGGCATGAACCCCGGCAAGTACGCGAAAAAATTCGACCAGGTCAAGGCGGCCGGCGGCAAGGTCGTCACGTACTCCTCCACCGAGGGCCTGTACATCCACGCCAAGGCCATCGTCGCCGACTACGGCACGGACGGCGCGAAGGTCTTCGCCGGCTCGGAGAACTTCTCCAACAACTCCCTGAACAACAACCGCGAACTCGGGCTGATCGTCGGGGACTCCGGGGTGCTCAAGGGCATCGAGTCCACGTTCACGTCGGACTTCGCGGGCGGGACGCCGTACGAGTCGGAGTCCTCGGAGGACGACGCCTCGGCCCGGGCCGCGTGACGAGAGACCGCGCGGCCACCGAGCCGATCTCCGTCGGCCGCGGGGCGGGCAGCTCCGCGGCCGGCTCTTTGTCCCTCACCCAGAGGACCATGACGAGCCGGGGAATGACGGCGGCCGAGAACGAGACGAGCTCACGAGCGCCACCTTCCGTGTGCAGCCGTCCAGTGCGCGTGCATCTGCTCACGGTGCCGGACCTCTGCCGTCCAATCGCCACGCGCCGTGTCCGCGTACCGGGCCTGGGTGAGCCGGATGCACTCAATGCAGTCCGTGTCACCAGGGACGATGACGCTCGGACCGGACGTGTGCGGCACGGGTACGACCGCGCTGTGCGGGCATGCTGCAGTCATCGATGCGCCTCCTGCTGGTATTTCGCCAACTCGGCCTCGATACAGGCCAGTCTGTCGCGGGTCCTGGTATCGGCGGCGGTCACCGCAGGTTCGCCGCCTGCCGGCTCAGCGCGTTGGCGGCTGCCACGCGTTCGCTCAATGCCTCCTTCCGGGGCGTGTGCTCCGCGTGCACATCACGCCGATGCCGCGCCCAGCCGTGGAGGTACTGCGTGACCACCGTGGTGTCGCCCGACTCGACCGATGCCCCTTCACCGTGGTGAATCAATGACAAGAAAACTGCTGGCAATTGCATGAGCAAGGGCGAGCTTGCCCGCCGTGTTCGCGCACGGGCACTCGCGTACGGACACCGGCACATCAACCCCGACGCCACGGCCGTACGACGATGGCTCGCGGGGCAGGAGGTACGTACGCCGTTGCCCACCCTCATCGCTGATGTGTTCTCGGGGCACTTCGGTCGGCGGATCACCACGTACGACCTCGGCTTGGGGGACGAGCCGGATCTTGACCGCCCCCTGACGTACAGCCCATCGTGGGCAGTGACGGTCGAATCGGTGACCGAGCTTGGGAGAGCGGACATGGATCGTAGGAAATTCCTCGCGGCAGCGCCGTTCGCAGCAGCCGCGGGTATCGGGCCGTCGCGGGACTGGCTGCTGAACACCCTTGACCAGGAACCCGAGCCGGGTCGGCGTGTTCGACTTGAAGACGTGATGAGCGTCCGGAACATGTTCGGAGCGTTCCAGGAGATCGACGTCATGCAGGGCGGGGGTTCGGGGCGGCTGGTGCTCACCGAGTACATGAACCAGCACGTCTACCCTCTGCTGCGCCGTACGTACTCCGAGAACGTGCGGCGAGCCCTGTGCGCAGCGGCCTCGGAGCAGACCTACCTGCTGGGGTGGATGGCCTTCGACGACGGCGAACACGGCACTGCACAGCGGTACTTGATCCAAGCGCTGCGCCTCGCCGAGGAATCCGAGGATGCTCCACTGGGCGCTCACGTCCTGGCAGGCATGGCAGACCAGGCCACGCTGACCGGAAACCCGCAAGAGGGACAGAGGCTTGCACAGGCAGGCCGCCACGGGCTCGCCCGAGCCAACGCCCCCGCCTGCCTCGCTGACCTGTGGGCCCTGGAAGCAAGGGCCTTGGCGGTGCTCGGGGACGGTACAGGGACAGCCAGGGCCGTGAACGAGTCCGAGCTCGCGTTCTCGCGAGTCGACCGGGCGAGTGAGCCCGAGTGGGCAAAGTTCATCGACGGGGCATACCTCCATGGTGAGTACGCCAACGCCTTCCGGGACCTGGACCAGGCGGACGACGCCGCCGAGCATGCCCGACAGTCGATCACCCATGCACGAGCCCAGAACCGAGCCCGCCGTGGGGCCATGTCGCAAGCAGCCCTTGCCGTGTCCCACCTCCAGCGACGGGACCTTGAGTCCGCCCACTCAGCCGGTGTGAAGACGCTCGACCTTGCTCGCCGCGTGAAGTCCTCGCGATGTGTGGAAGCGCTCCACGACGTGCAGCGGCGCATGGTCCCCTTCGGGAATCATCCCCTCGTGGCGGACTTCAACGAACGCGCACGCGTGCTCTTGGCCGCGTAACCAGCGCACTTTCGTCCGAGGCCCCGCCGACGCGGCTTCAGTCAGCGGCGGGGTCTCGTCGTGTCCAGCGCGACGCGTACCGCTACTGCTGACGGCCTGCCTCCGCGTGCCGGACACCAGCGGCGCCCCTCGGTGGCACCCCCTCACCCCGCCGCCGGCAACGCCTTCCGCACCCCCTGCCGCACCTGCACAACCCCCGTGATCACCCCGACCGACACCGTGACCACCAGCAGGGACCACCGCAGGCCCGCGTTGTCCATGAGGGCGGCGCCCAGGGCCGCGCCCGCGCCGAGGGCGAGGACGACGCCGAGGCGGCGGGCGACTTGCTGGGGGGCGGTGGTGTGGCGGCCCTGCGGGCAGGTGCTGTCGTCGCGGCGGCAGCCGCAGGCCGTGCCGGAGTCCTGTACGAGGGCGATGAGGGCGCCGGTCAGTCCGAAGGTGACGACGAGGTCCGGGACGGCGAGCCTGCGGATGGTCGCGCAGCGCACGCCCATCGCCGTCGACAGCAGCGCCGTGATGCCGTCCCGGACGGCCGGTGAGCTGTCCGGCACGAGCCAGGCGACCGCGGTGGCCGCGAACAGCAGGCCGGTCTCGGTCAGCAACGCCCACAGGAACCAGGGCTGTTGGCCGCGCAGCGCGGCCAGCCGCGCGCCGCGTCCGGCGAGGACGATGCCTGTCACGAAGCAGACGATGGCGATCAGCGGGCCGGGCTCGGAGTAGCCCGGCACTCCGCCGAAGGCGAAGCCGAGGACGATGACGTTGCCGGTCATCATCCCGATGAAGACCTTTCCGAGGCCCAGGAAGCTGATGGCGTCCAGCATGCCGCTCACCGTCGTCAGCGCCAGGATGACCCAGGGCAGTGGGTTGCCGCCGACGAGCGCCGCTCTCGACCGGGTCCACCTCATACGGGAACTCGCCCTCCTTCGTCTCGGGTGAACGTCTTCGTCTCGGGTGAACGTCCTGCCTATCAACCGCCGCCGTGCGACGGCGAGAACGCGCGCCGCTTCACGCCACCACCGGGGAAGAGTTCCCAGATCATCAAGCGATGCGGCCTTGACATGGAAGGTCTTCAGCAAGAACAGGCTGTAACTCAAAGCCATCGAAAGGGTCGTTGTACGAACGCACCACCGCGTCCCCACCGCGTTCGCAAGAGGAAAGGCCGACCGGAACCCGCCAACGGCCGTACGATTCACGCCAACCACGTTCGTCCGGTTTCCCGCCCGGTCCGCCGCGGGCTTCACCCGCCCGTCACCTCGGCGCCACCCGTTCCTCTATCGCCATGTCTATGCCGGTCGTACGGTCGCGCCATGAGAAGGCGCAGACGCTCAGGCATCACCGTCGCGGCGCTCGCCGCCACCGCCGCGCTCGTCTCGACCGCCGCCGCCACCGGGGCCACCGGAGGCCCGCACGGCGGCTTCGGCAAGGAGAAGGTCACCGGGCAGGAGACGCCCCGGGGTATCCTCCTGCCCTCCAACCAGCGCATCACGCCCTTCGGTTCGCGCTACCGCGTCGACGAGGGCCGGCTGCTGTCCAGCGCGCTCAGCCCGGACGGCTCCCGGGTCGCGGCGCTGACGTGGAAGAGTTTCACCGGGTACCTCACCGTCTTCGACGCCCGCACCGGCAAGGTCGTCCAGCGCGTCGGGACGGGATCGGGCAAGGACCGGCGGATCGGGGACGGTTCGGCGGGCACGGACGGCCCGTACTGGTCCCCCGACGGCCGCACCCTGTGGTTCCCGCAGGCGAGCGACATCGTCCGCTTCACGGTCGGCGCGGACGGCAAGGTCTCCGCGCCCCGCGTCATCCCGCTCACCGGCCCGCACGGTGCCGCGCTGCCGGGCGGGATGGCCCTGGCTCCCGACGGCTCCCGGCTCTACGTGGCGCTCAACGGCAGCAACACCCTCGGTGTGATCGACACCGCCACCGACCGGCTCGTCCAGGAGATCCCGGTCGGCAACGCCCCGCGCCAGGTCGTCCTCGACGGCGGCCACGCGTACGTCTCCAACGAGGGCGGGCGCCCGGCCAGGCCCGGTGACTTCACCAACCTCTCCGACGGCACCCCGCTCGTCGCCGACCGTACGACCGGCGCCGCGACCACCGGCACCGTCTCCGTCGTCGACCTCGCCCTGGGCAAGGAGACCGGCACGATCGGGGTCGGTCTGCATCCCACCGCCCTGTACCGCGACGGCAGTTCACTGCTCGTCGCGAACAGCAATGGCGATTCGGTGTCCGTCGTCGACACCCGTAGCCGACGCGTCACCCAGACCTTCAACACCAACCCGCTGCCCGGCTCCAGGACGGGCAGCGCCCCCAACGGCATCACGATGCCGGACGCGCACCACGTGCTGGTCTCGCTGGGCCGCGACAACGCGGTCGCGCAGTACCGCTGGGACGGCCCGCGCACGCCCGTGCGCTACGAGGGGCTGATCCCCACGGACTGGTATCCGGTCGGCGTCCAGTACGACGCGGCGCTGGGCAGAGTCGTGGTCACCAACGCGCGCGGCATCGGCTCGCGCGGCCCGCTGTCCACCGTCCACGACGGCCCCGACACCCCGCCCGCGACCGGGCACAACACCTACGACGACACCGGCACCCTCACCGTGTTCGCCCCGCCGTCCCGCTGGCGGCTGGGCCGGCTCACGCACCAGGTGTTCGTCGACAACGACTGGGAGAAGCTGCTCGCCGGCGGCGATCGCGCCGACCTGCTCGCCCGCCCGCGGCCCGTGCCCGCGCACCTGGGGGAGCCGTCGGCGATCGAGCACGTCTTCCTGATCGTCAAGGAGAACCGCACCTACGACCAGGTGCTCGGCGACATGGGCAAGGGCGACGGCGACCCCTCGCTCGCGCAGTTCGGCCGCCGCGTGACCCCCAACCAGCACGCGCTCGCCGAGCGGTTCGGCCTCTTCGACAACTTCTACGACGAGGCGACGCTCTCCGCCGACGGGCACAACTGGCTGATGCAGGCCGACGCCAACGACTACATCGAGAAGGAGTTCGGCGCCTTCTACCGCAGCTACCCCTCCCAGGGCGCCGACGCGCTCGCCTACCAGCGCACGGGTTTCCTGTGGGACGCGGCACGGCGGGCCGGGCGCAGCGTGGAGAACCACGGCGAGTACGTCAACCTCCAGCTGCCGTCGAGCGGTGCGCCCAGCTGGTCCGACTGGTACCGGACCTCGCGCATCCTGGAGGGCAAGGAGAGCGGCCGACTGCCCGTACCCACCGGCAAGTACCCCAGCACCTCCGACATCCCGTCCCTGACGGCCGTCACCAAGCCGGAGTTCCCCACCTTCGACACGGACATCCCCGACCAGTACCGCGTCGACATCTGGCTCCAGCACTTCCGCGAGGCGGAACGGACGGGCAGGCTGCCCGCGCTGACGCTGATGACGCTGCCGCAGGACCACACCGCCGGGACCAGCGGCAAGGACCCGTACCCGACCGCCATGGTCGCCGACAACGACCTCGCGCTCGGGCGGCTCGTGGACGCCCTGTCGCACAGCCGGTTCTGGAAGTCCTCGGCGGTCTTCGTCGTCGAGGACGACACCCAGGACGGCGTCGACCACGTCGACGGGCACCGGGGCCCGCTGTGGATCGCCAGCCCCTACGCCCGGCGCGGGGCCGTGATCAGCACGTACTACTCGCAGCTCAATGTGGTCCGCACCATCGAGCAGATCCTCGGCATCCAGCCGATGAACCAGCTCGACCGGGCCGCGGAGCCGATGTTCGACGCGTTCACCGACCGCCCGGACCTCACGCCCTACAGCGCGCTGCCGAACCAAGTGCCCCTGGACTACGGGCTGAAGAAGCCGGGCGTGAGCCCCGGGCAGCGCGGTGTGCCGCACGGAATGGAGCGGCTGGCCGAGCTGTGGGAGCGGTGGAGCGAGCGGCAGTCGACCGGCGGCACCGAGCCGGAACTGGACCGGGTCGACCCGGCGCGGATGAACCGCGTCACCTGGTACGAGGCCACGGGCTGGCGGCGGCCGTACCCGGGCGACACCCGGGTCCTGGCCCCGGAGGAGGTGCCTGGCGGCAGGGACGGCGCGGAACGCGACCGCGACTGAGGGGTGTTGTGCCGTACGGGCACGGTGGCCGGGGCGGGCCGGAAGGCAGCCCGGCCACCGTCACACAACCCCCTACGGCCGTATCAGGGTCACCGGAGTCACCGTCCGCTCCTCGAAATGCATCTCCGCTCCCACCTTCACCGGGGCGGCGTCACCGATACGGACATACACGTTCGCGTCGGACGGCTCGTTCCAGATGATGTAGCGGACCCTTCCCCCTCCCAGATAGGTCGCGGTGAGGCGCACGCCGTCGCGGTAGCCCAGCTGCATCTCGTCGCCCCCTTGCTCGAACGTGTAGAAGAGTTCGTTCTGCTGCGGCCCGTTCCAGCTGTGCGCGGCCTGCTCTCCGGCACCGGTGTAGAGGTCGGGCCGGCCTCCGGAGCGCGAGTTCGGCAGATGGACGGAGACCGAGCGGTCGGCGACGTCCTCCATGACGACGTCCAAAGAGACTCCGGAGCGCGCGGTGAACGCGTGCTCGTTCTGCTGGTGGGTGAAGCAGAAGGTCTTGTTCCGGCCGTCCGACATGCCGACGTGGAGCTTCATGCCGTACGACCCGTCCATGGCGTAGCGGGTCTTCCCGCGCCGGGTCTTCTTGACGTGCATCGTCACCGTGCGGTCCTCACCGCCCTTCAAGGTCACCCGGGCCGGGTGTCCGTGCCGGACCGGTGCCCCGAGAACCGCGGAGAGACGCGTCGGATCCTGGGTGAGGGTGACGTTCTTCGCGGCGTCCGGGAAAGCCGTCGCCGGGATTCCGGCGACGCTCCAGGAAGGCCCGCCGTGTGCTGCCGTGGCATCCTGTGTGCCGATTTCCGCGGTGCCGGTCGCGGCGGTACCGCCGGAATTCCCGGACACCGAGACCCGCAGCACGGCAAGTCGCCCGTCCTGGGCCGCGGTTGTCTCTCCTTCGGCCCAGTTCTCGCACTGCGTCATGGTCTCCTTCATGAACCGGTCCATCTCCTGGAGGATTTCTTCCTCCATGCCGTAGGTCCGCCAGCGGCCGTTGACGAACGCCGGAGAGTTGGAGTACGGCTTGTCGGACGGTGAGGGAGAGTTGTCGACGGCCAGCCACATGGCGAACTTGATGAGGTTCGGGTAGTTCCCGTCCTGCGCGCCGGCGAGTTCTTCCGTGAGCCCGTGCACGCCCTGGCGGACCAGCTTCGAGAAGTCGGTCTTCAGGGTCCGGTCGATCTCCGCCTTCAGGGTGCTGAAGTCGACGGTCTCGGGGGAGGTCGCGTTCATGGCGAAGAAGGACCTGATCTTGCTGATCTGCTCGTCCACCTCGGCGATCTTCTGCCGGGCCTCGCGTGCCTTCTGGTACCGGGGATCGCCGCTCACCCCGTTCACGATCAGCACCCTTTTCCCGGGCTGGATCTCGGGCAGGCACGCGGAGATGCCGTCGGGTCCCTTCCGGGCCGCGATCCGGGCCACTTCCTCCCGTGGGGTGTTGTAGAACTTGAACTGGCAGTAGTCCAGCTCGATCTGCTGCACCGCCGTCTCCCGCATGAGGACGAGGTAGGTCGCCAGGTCCTGGCGTTCCTCGGCGGAGAGCTGGAGGACCGCGGACAGCCGGCGCCGGAGGTAGCTCTCCCAGTTCTTCTGCATCGAGGCCCGGAAACCCTCCTTCCTCTTCTTGATGTTCTCCTCGGTGCGCACCCAGTTCTTGTGGTTCTGGTACTCGTCCCAGACCTCCGCGGCGGCGACCAGGAACACCGCGGCGTAGGGGTTGGACATGGCGTAGGGAAGCAGTGCCAGCGAACCGCCGTGGTAGACGATGCCGTCCCACTCGCCGTTCTCCGCCGACTCCACCAGACCGAACGCGTTCCCCACCCCGGGCACGATCTGGACGCCGTGCATGAGGTAGTCCCCCACGGTGGCCTCGCCGGACTTCACGAGGTCGTAGAACCCCTTGAGATAGAGCGCGAGGTCCTTGAGGTCGGCGGCGCTGTCGATCCCTCCGGCCACGCGCCGGGAGAAGCCCTTGCCGCTCTTGTGGAAGCCTCGCCGGCCCGTGCCGCCGTTGTCGCGCAGGGTCGTGGGGACGGGGTTCGAGACCAGCACGTCGCGGACCACGGTGTCGAGGTCCGACGCGGTGAGGGCACGGCTCTTCCCCGGTGCGAACCGCAGGGTCGCGAGGGCCGGGTCCCCGCCGTGGGGGGCCTGGTCCGGGCCCAGGACCGTCCTGACCGCCGGTTCGTTCTCGATCCCGTAGTACGCGGCCTGCTCACGGAGTTCGGCGAGGTCGAACCTGGCGCACAGCGCGTCCCGCCGCTGCCGGGACGAGGTGCAGGCAGTGAACACCGACAGCAGGGAGCTGCGGCTCTTCTCGTAGCCTTCACGGTTGAACCAGACGGAGCTCCTGACCGGGGCCACGTTGCCGGTGCTGTCCACGTCGATGCGGAACGCCAGGTGGACGCTGTCCAGGTCGACGCCGCCCCGTGCGTCCCACTCGGCCTTGTAGGCGCCGAGCGCGATCGCTTCCGTGGCCTTCGTCCTGCGTCCCTCCGGCTCGTTCGGATCGTTGATGATCCTTTCGAGTTCGCTCTGCACGCTGACGAAGTTCTCACCGGGCGCGATCACATAGACCCAGGCGTCCTTGCCGCCGAGGATCTGCGTCCGCTGCGCCACCATCTGGTTGATGTCCTGGCTCGTGGAGACGAGGTTCGTGTTCCCGCTGCCCTTGCGGGTGCTGATGTCCCAGATGTGGTTGAAGACGTCGTTGTCGGTTCCGGGTCCCGGCACCTTGAAACCCTGCTGCGCGGCGATGACTTCGGGGGCGCGGGAGTCCACCCGGTACACCACGGTCGGCCGTCCCCCCGACCGGACCGGCGTCTTGCCGGAGAGAATGTCGTTGGTCTTCGAGAAGACGTTGATGTCCTTCCTGATCCTGCCCGCGATCTTCTTGACCTCGGGCAGGGTGTCGGTGCCGGACGGCAGCGGAGCGCAGCCGCTGCCCAGCCCACGCTTGGTCCGGCTGCAACTGGTGGCCCACTTCCGGATCTGCGCCGCGTCGAGCTTCCCCTTGTTGTTCTGCTGGGAGACCACCCAGTCGGCGAAGTTCTTCGGTTCCGTCACGGCCGCTGTCAGCCGCCCGGAGTGCAGCGGCATCGTCACGATCTGGTGGTCGGTGCCGGGGAGCGGGGAGTAGAACTGCCGGATGTGGGGCTGCCGGACCGAGTTCCAGTCGGTGATGGCGTGGACGGTTTCCGAGAGAGGATCGTCCAGGCGTTCAGTGTTGATGTCCTGGGCTCTCCGCAGGGCTTCCAGCCGCTGTTCGAGCCGGGTTATCTGGTCCTGCTTCCCGGGGGACTTGTTCAGCTTGGTGATGCGCTCCCCGATGTCGCGCATCTCCTCTTCGATCTCTGTCTTGATCTTCTGCCACTTGTCCTCGACCTCGGTGCGGTAGAGCTCCTTCTGTATGTCGTCGACGGTCTTGCCGGGGCCGTACCGGGCACGCAGGACGTCCGGGTTTCCGTGCGTCCTGAGTTCGTTGATGTTCGTCGTGATGTCGTAGGTCTGCCCGTTGTGGGTGATGGTCACCGGACGGCTGTCCGTCTTGACGTCGTAGCCCTGCGCGTTCTGGCGTACGTGGCCGAACTCGTGCAGGACCGACTCGTCGGGCGTGGTCACGAACGGTTTCCCGTCCAGCACTCCGAAGTCGAACTCGGTGGCCGTCACCTGGACATAGCTGCCGGTTCCGTACCCTTCGGCGTTCAGCCTCGGGTTCGAGGGGGTGACGTTCGCCTGTCCGATGTCGCCCTTCTTCGCCTTGCCGAGTGCCTTGGCGAACGTTCTGGCGCGCTCCGAGTACACCCCGTCGGGGTGGGAGGACTTCGGGCTGACGCTCTTCGTCGGCGACAGCACGACCAGGCCCACCTCCCGGCCGTCGGCATCGTGCGGCACGGCCGGGCTCAGGTCCGTCTGGTACTTGATCCGGCCCATGGCGGGATCGATGTCGTCGGGGTCGACGACCCTGCCCCTCTCGATGAAGGCGAGCAGCTCCCGTTGATTGGACGAACCGTGCTGTCTGATCGCGTCGAAGAGGAGGAGGTAGTCCTTGACGTGGTCCAGCAGGGTCTCGTCCGAGAGCTTCGATTCCTTGAAGAACTCGTCCTCGCCGGCCACGCCCTTCAAGTCGTCGGAATAGAGCTTCGCCTGGATCAGGTCGTTGATGTTCGCGACGTCCGCCACCGCGATGTTGGGATGGACGAAGTAGACGGTGTACTCGAACCCGTCGGGGTGGGTCAGGGTCTCCGAGTGGAACTTCCCCTTGAGGTCGCTGACCGTCAGGGCGTCGATCTCCTCCTTGCCCAGGGTGTTCTCGCGGATGTGCGGTGAGCGTTCCGCGGCCCCGGCCCCGGGGAGGAACCCGCCCTTGTCGGCGGGCGTCGTCCCGGTCAGGCCGGTCAGCCACAGCTCGAAGTCCCGGGCCCACGCGTCGACGCCCCCGGTCCTCACGGCCGGTCGCGTGGTCACCTCCTGTGCGGGCCGCGGCGCGTCCGGTTCCTGGACCACCACGTGGTCGCCGGAGTCCACCACCGTGTGCACCGTGGCGTACTGGTCGGCTTCCTCCTCGCCGGGAGCCACTGGCTCCTTGACCAGTCGCACGGGTGGTGCCGGCACATCGTCGTTCTCCCCCTGGCTTCCGGACCGTTCGGTCTCCTGGCGCTTCTCCGGCTCCGTACGCTTCCCCGGCCCCGTACGCGTCGTCGGCGTTTTCACCGGCGCCGGCAGGTACAGCCGGTCCGCTTCCCTCTTGTACTTCTCCGCCAGGCTTGTGAGCTTGGCGACGCTCTTGTCGAACTCCTTGCGCTGGGCGGGGGTGTTGCCCTGGGCCTCGGCCTGCTCGGTCTGTATGCGTGCCTTCTCGCGGTAGGCCGCTGCCTTGGCGCGCGACTGTTCCGCACGGCGCGCGTTGTCCATGACCGCCGCCCGTTCCAGACGCCCGCGCAGTTCGAGGTCCTGGCGGGCCTTCTCGGTCATCGCGCCGAGGGCGGGCTTGTAGCCCGTCGCGTGGGCGACCGCGGGCAGCAGGTGAGAACTGTCCCACGCGTGCAGGAGCCAGGTGGCCCAGTGGTGGACGCCCCACTGGCTGCGTGGCCGTGCCTCGTGCGGGACGTTGGGGGAGGGACCGGTCCGGCCCGTGGCGTACTGCCACACCATGTCGATGTTCTGGACGACCTCGTGCCGGGCGTCCAGCGGCGTCGGAGCCGGGCCGGCCGGCGGCGCGTCACTGTCCGTCTCGGCCAGGCGCGTGTTCTCCGCCCACTGCTGTTCCATGCGTCGCAACTCGGCGCCCACGAGCCGGTCCACGGCTTTGGGGCTCATCATGCCGTTCAGCCCCAGGGGCTCACCGGGGAGCCCCGCGTCCCGCCACGCCTCGCGGTACCGGGCCTGCTGTTCCCGTCTGGAGGGCTTCCCGGGGCTCCGGTCCTCCGTCGTGTCCGGGGGGAGCGAGAACCGGACGTGCTTGTTCCCGGTGCCCTGCTTCTTCGCCTGCCCACCCTTCGCGGCGGAGTTCTTCAGGATGGGTTTGACGGGCTCGTGTTCCATGCTGGGGCGGTCCCCTTCGTCGGCACGGGGCATGGGTGATCCTGGGTGATCACGGGTGCACAACCGGAGTGCGCTGCCTGGCGCTCCGACCCTAGAGGTGGGAACGGCGTCCTTCCGTCGGCCCGGGTTGACTCGTCACGCCGAAGGTTTACGGCACCCCGCTCCCCCTCAAGCCGCCCCGTCCGCCACCGCGTTGAGCAGGGAGATACCGGCGGCCGTCGGCGTGTGCAGGACCATGTTGCGGTGCCGGGCGGAGGCGGTCAGACCGGCCTGGCGCAGGACGGTGGCGTGTTCGCTGGCACTCGCGGGGGCGATGCCCGCGCGGGCGGCGAGCTGGGTGGTGGTCGAGCCGGGGTGTTCCGCGATGGTGCACAGCACCGTGGCGCGGGTGCGGCCCAGGAGGGCGGTGAGCCGGCGCGGCACCGTGCGGGGCGGGGGTGCGGCGGGGCGGGTGCTCACGATGGACGTGCCCGCGCTGTGCGCGGGGAAGGCCAGCCAGCGCTGCGGTTCGTCGCCCCCGGTGTCGAAGGGAAGGTCCGCCCCGGCGAGCGGCTGCCCGCTGAACGGCGAGGGGATCAGCAGGAGTCCGCGCCCGCCCAGGCCGACGTCGACCTCGCCGGGGTGGGCGACCTCCAGTACGGGCGGCCGCCACCGTACCCGTAAGGGGTCGAGGCAGGCGAGGAGCGCCCCGACGCCGCCGGCGGCCAGGCTCTGGACGCGTACGGCCCGGTCGGCGGAGGCCAGGGTGTCGATACGGGCCCACTGCGGGGTGATGACCTCCTCGTGGACCCACTCCAGCACCCCGAGGGTCTGCCGCAGCAGTCCCTGGCCGCCGCTGTCGATGCGCCGGGCCCACTCCACCAGGGCCTCGTTCTCCCCGGCCAGCGTGGCCACTTGCTCCCGGACCCACGGCACGGGCGTGGCGAGAACGCGCTCGATGGCCTCGCGCGGTGTGCCGGCGTCCGTGGGCGAGACGAGGAAGCCGGGGCCTCCGTTCATCTGCGGGACCTCGCCGATCAGATGCCGTACGCGGGGCAACAGCCTTTGGTAGAGCTTGCGTTGCCACGGCTCCATGGGGCGGGTGCCCGGGGACTGGGCAAGCAGCCAGGCCACCATGCCGGCTTCCAGCAGCGGGCGGGGCGTGTCCGCTACGCGGGTACGGGCGAGGTCCTCGGCGGTGAAGTGCATGCGCAGTACCACATGTCCCATTGTCCGGCTGTGCCGTTCTTCGGGCGACACCGAATCACGTCGATTGCCGGGGCTCACCGCCGCACCATGAAACCGTACGGTCCGGACGGCCTCTTCCCGGCTGCCCCGCAGGGGTCCCGGGGTTCCTCGCCCGCAACGGGGGTGGCGAGGAACGCCGGGCTCGGACGCCGGGGCCGGACGCCGGGGTCACAGTCCGCGCAGCCACTCCTCGGGGACCGCCCGCCGGGCCCGAGGGGTGCCGGTGCCGACGGTGACGACGTCGCGGGTCATCACCTCCTCGATCAGCCTGTGCCGCATGGCTGTTGTCCTCCTTGTCACGCTTGTCACGGTGCGGGGTTCGGGTACGGGAATCGGATGCGGGGGCCGGATCCGGGCGCGGGTCCGTCGGCCGGCTCAGGGCGCCGGCACGAGGAGGACCGGGCAGCGCGCGTGGTGGAGCAGCCCGTGCGTGACGGCCCCGAGTTGCAGGCCGAAACCGTGCCGGCGGCGATGGGCCGAGACGACCACGACGTCCGCCGCGGCGCTCTCCCCGGTCAGGGCCCGGGCCGCGCCCAGGCACACGGCGGCGGTGGTCACGGACACGTCCGCGTACTCGTCGCGCAGGAGCGAGACCGCGAACTCCGGTACGGCGTCGGCGGACTTCTCCAGCAGCCGGACGTCCTCCCAGCGCAGGCGTGCCGGGTTCACGTCGGCCGCGCCCGGGAAGTGCCAGGCGTGCACGACCTTCAGCACGGCCCCGCGGCGCCGGGCCTCCTCGAAGCCGTAGCGCAGGGCGGCGGCGTCGTTGTCGCTGGAGTAGCCGACGAGCACGGTGCCGTGCTGTTCGCCCGCGTCCCCGCGTACGACGAGCAGGGGGCTGACGGTGTGGGCGGCCACGCGCAGGGTCACCGAGCCCAGCAGCAGTCCGGAGAATCCGCCGTGGCCGCGGGTGCCGAGGACGGTCAGCACGGCGGTGCGTCCCGCGTGGACGAGGGCGGGGACCACGGGTTCGGCGGTCAGCGTGGTGACGGCCTCGGTCCCGGGGGCCGTCTCGCGCACGTGGCGGGCGGCCCGGTCGAGGGTCGCGCGGGCCGTGGCGTGCAGCGCTTCGGCGCTGCCGCCGTCCAGGGCGCACTCGGGGACCAGTGGGCGTCCCCATGGCAGCCCGCACAGGATCTCCAGCCCGGTGCGGCGCCGTTCGGCCTCCCGGACCGCCAGGTCGAGGGCGCGGTCGGCGGGCGCGGAGCCGTCGTAGCCGACCAGGACCCGGCCGCGGCCGGGGGTACCGGTCGGCGCGTCCTGGGGCAGGGTTCGTGTCGCGGCGGGCATCGGCTCCTCCTTCGTTCGGGAGACCCGGCCGTGCGGTCGCGGGGACCGGGTCGGCTTCCCGGAATCACGGCTTTGTCGCCGGCTCCAGCGTCGGCCCGCCCGGGGGCCCGGCCCGAGGGGCCGTACGGACTCTTCGGGGGGCCGTACGGCCCCGGCGTGTTCCCAAGTGCCCTTGTTTCACAGTCCGTTCACAGCTCCGAAATCCTACGGGCGTGCCCGCCGATCATCCGATAGCTCTAATCGGGGCCGGGTTTCCGCCACGGCGGCCGCGATGGCGCAAAGATTTCGCTCTGTATCGAGAGCACGGCTCCCGGGACGTGATGGCGCGTGGGAGCCCTGATCAAGGAGCACACTCATGTCCACTGTGTGGATGCGTCGTTGCGCGGTCGTGGCGGCCTCGGCCGCCCTGGCGTCCGGGGTCGCCGCTGCCGGGGGTACGGCGTTCGCCGCGGAGCAGGGCCACGGCCCTGCCGGCCACCTGCTGCACAACGCGGGCCACGACTCCGGCAAGCACAAGGGGGAGCCCGGCGTCAAGGGCGACCACGGCAAGCACGAGGGCCAGCAGAAGAAGGACGACTGCGACAAGGGCAAGAAGCAGGCCCCGCACGGCGATTGGGGCAAGGGCCTGGACAAGAAGCACGACCACTGGGACGCGAAGAAGAAGTGCTGGACGCGCTGGGACGCCGACTCGCGCGGCTGGGCGCACTGGGACGAGCACGAGCACTGCTGGAAGCGGATGTGCCACGGCCACTGGCAGAAGTGGGACGTCAAGCACAACTGCTGGAAGTGACCCGGGTTCAGCCGTACTTGTCACGGCAACTTGTCACGGCATAGTGGTCTCGACGGGGCCGTCCTCCTGCGAGGATGTCCCCGCACGGACTCCCCGGTGACGCTCTGAGCCGCGACACCGGGGGGCTCGGCGGCCCCCGGGCCGGGGCGGACAGGTTCTCCCCTTGTCCCCGTTCCCGTCGGGGCCGTTCCGGGCATCCCGTCGGGGGCCGGCCCGCACGCCGGCCCCCGACTCGCCTGCGCGGCGGGCGGGTTCGGCCCGCGCCCGGCCCCTCACCCGGCTTCCGGGTCGAGGCCCAGGCTCGTGAGGAAGGCCGCCGCGGCCGGTGAGGGGCGTGAGCGGCTCCACACCAGGCGCTCCACGCGCAGCGGCGCGTCCCGTACGGGCAGGACGCGCACTCCGGGCAGGTCGCGCGCGTAGGCGGCGGGCAGCATGGCGATGCCCAGTCCGTTGCGGACGACGCGGGCGAGCAGCTCGACCGCGCTGACCTCGAAGGCCACTTCGCGCCTCAGGCCGGCGGCGGCGAAGGCCTCCTCGGACTGGGCGCGGGCGAGCGTACCGGCGGCGAAGTCGACGAAGACCTCCCGGGAGAGACGGCGCAGGTCCACCCGCTCCTCGTCCGCGAGGGGGTGGCCGGGGGCGACGACGGCGACGAGTTCGTCCTGGGCGAGCTCGTGGTCGCGTACGCCCCTGGGGCGGAAGCCCGGCAGGACGCCGAGGAAGGCGAGGTCGAGGACGCCGTCGCGGACCTGCTCGACGAGCTGTTCGCTCGTCGTGGAGCGCAGGGTGATGTGCACGCGCGGGTGGTGCCGGCGGAACTCGCCGAGCGCGCCCGGCAGATCGACGGCGGCGACGGTGGTGATGGCGCCGATGGCGAGCCGGCCCCGGAGCTCCCCGGCGGCCGCGGCGACCTCGGCGCGGGCCCGTTCGGCGGCTTCGAGCGCCTGCCGGGCGGCGGGCAGGAACGCCTCACCGGCGGCGGTCAGCCGCACCCTGCGGCTGGTCCGTTCGAAGAGCCGGGAGCCCAACTCGCCCTCCAGGCGGGCTATCTGATGGCTGAGCGCGGACTGCACGACGTGGCAGCGCTCGGCGGCGCGCGTGAAGTTCGCCGTCTCCGCGACCGCGACGACGTAGCGCATCTGCTGCAACTCCATGCCCCGACCCTACGCGGATCCATCGCGTATCGCGATCGCTGGCATGACAACCATGTGTTGGACTCATCGATCACCGGCCGGGAGCCTGGATCCATGACGAACCAGCCTCTGTCGCCGGCGCGGCCGGCGCCCGACACCTCCCCGCCACCGGCCTCCGGCCGCCCCCGCCGCTCCCTGCTGACGCTCATGGCGGTCGCGACCGGTCTGTCGGTCTCCGGCAACTACTTCGCACAGCCCCTCCTGGAGCTCGTCAGCCGGGATCTCGGTATCGGCACCGGGCTCGCCGCCCTGGTCGTCACGGCCGGGCAGGCCGGTTACGCGCTCGGCCTGATCCTGCTGGTGCCGCTCGGCGACGTCGTCGACCGGCGGCGGCTGACCGTCGGCCTGTTCACGGCCACCGCGCTGTTCCTGGCGGTGACGGCCGCGGCGCCGACGGGCCCGGTACTGCTGGCGGGCACCGTGCTCACCGCGCTCGCCTCGACCGGCGCCCAGGTCGTCGTACCGCTCGCGGCCTCCCTCGCCTCCCCGGCGGAACGCGCCCGTACCGTCGGCTTCGTGATGTCCGGCATCCTCCTGGGCGGGCTGCTGGCCCGCACCGTCTCCGGCGGGCTCGCCTCCGCGGCCGACTGGCGCACGGTGTACTGGACGGGCTCGGTGCTGATGGCCGTCATGGCCGTTCTGCTGCACCGCTTCCTGCCCAGGCTGCGCACGGCGACGGCCGGACTGCGCTATCCGGCGCTGCTGGCCTCCACCGTGCGACTGCTGGGCCAGGAACGGGTGTTGCGGCGGCGCTCCCTGCTGGCCGCGCTCACGTTCAGCTCGTACAGCGTGCAGCTGACCTCGCTGACCTTCCTCCTGGCGCGGCCGCCGTACGGCTGGTCCGAGGCCGCCATCGGCCTGTTCGGCCTCGTCGGCGTGGTCGGGGTGGCGACGACACCCCTGGTGGCCCGGCTGGGGGACCGGGGACGCGCCCGCGCCGTGACCGGCGCCGGCACGGCACTGATGGCGGCGGGCTGGCTGCTGCTCCTGCCCGCCGGCTCCTCCCTGGTGTGGCTGGTCGTGGGCGTCGTCGCGATGAACGCGGCCCTGCAGTCCGTGCTCAACAGCAGCCAGACAGTCGTCTACGCCCTCCGCCCCGAAGCCCGCAACCGCGTCAACTCGGCCTTCATGACCTGCTACTTCATCGGCGGGGCGACAGGCTCGGCACTGGCGTCGGCGGTGTGGGCGTACGGCTCCTGGCCCATGGTGTGCGCACTGGGGGCGGGGCTGGCCGTGGTGTCGTTCCTGCTGTGGGCCCGCGAGACGGCGGACGGGGCGAGCGGTACGGGCGGCAGGGAGTACGCGGAGGCGGTGGGACGGGCGGCCCCGTCACGGCTCGGGTGACGGGGCCGCCCGCCCTCGCGGCCCGCCCCTCAGCCCCGCAGGTGTTCCCCTACGACCCGCACCGCGTGCCGGACGGCGGCGCGGGTCTCCTCGGTGTGGTCGAGGGTCTCGAAGCCGTGGTGCGCCTCCGGTACGTCGATCACTTCGACGGCGGCGTCGCAGTCCTCGGCGGCCTGGAGGAACTCCTCGACCATCGCGGCGATTTCGGGCATTTCCTGTCCCACGCGGATCAGGACGAAGGGCAGCTTCCCGGCGCCGCCCAGCACGGCGGCGGGGCGGAAGCGGGACGCGGCCATCCCCCAGCCCGGCAGCGGCGCGAGCACCGGATAGGTGGCCGCCACGCAGCGCAGCCACGGCGGGGGCGCCGCGAGCCAGTCCGCGGACAGCAGTCCGCCGCCCGAGAAGAACCACAGCGCGACGCGCTCCGCGTCCACGCGCGGGTCGGCCCGTACGAGTTCGACGGCCGCCGCGATGTCCTCGGCGGCGCGCGCGTGGTCGGTGAGGGCGTGCAGCCGGTGGTCGAGGGTCACGCCGACGAGGCCCTGGCTCGCGACGTACTGTCCGTAGCCGACGAACGTCGGCCAGTCGCGGGGCGTGGGCCGGGCTTCGGCCGGTACCGGCCCGCCGTGCACGAACACGATCGCCGGACGGGGGCCGTCCGCATCGGGGACGTACAGATCGACCCGGCCCTTCCGCTCCCTCGGCCGCTCCGGCACGTCCAGCAGGAACCGCCGCAGATGCGCGGGTTCCTCACGCCTCGGGGACAGCCGCCGCCCTTCCCCGGCGGCGGCCCGCAGCAGAATGTCGGCGAGTTCCTTGGGGGCGGCGAGCATCGGCCAGTGTCCGGTGCCGAGTTCGAAGAAACGGAACCGGGGGTGGGTGAGGGCCTGCACGCCCGGTTCGCCGAGGCCGAGCAGATTCTCGACGAGGGCGATGCTCGACCCGTTGCCGCCGCACAGGATGCCGGTCACGGGGACGTCGGCGGCGGCTGGGGGGAGCGGGAGCGGCTGGGTGAACGTCCGCAGTGGCTGCGGCACGGCCCGCCGGGCGAGCTGCTCCCGGGCCTCCTCGGGAACACCGTCGAGGCTGCCCCAGCGCGGCCACTCCTCCGCGGTGGGAGGAGCGACCGGCCCGTCGCCTCCCCGCGCGAGCCGCTCGCGGAACTCCTGGTCCGGCACGAGCGCGAGCGCCGGGACGCCGTCCTGCGGCAGGGCGGTGTCCACGGCGACGACCCGTACGACCCGCTCGGGCCGGAGCCCCGCGGCGGCGAGCATGGGGTGGACGCCGTAGCAGTGGCCGACGAGCACGACGTCGCCGTCCGCGATAGCGTCGACGGCGCGCACGACATCCTGGACGTGCGTCTGCAAGTCGACTGCGGACTCGCTGTACTGGCCACGGTCCCCCACCCCGGTGAGCTCCACGGCCTCCGCCCCGGCCCCGGCCTCCCGCAGCCGCTGGGCCACTGCCTCCCAGACCCACGCACCGGTGTGGGCGCCGGGTATCAGGACGAATGTGGTCATGTACGTCTCCTGTCCCCCGTGGGGTGCGCGGCCGTGCGGCCCAGTCGTGGCCGGGCCGGGTCACCCTCGATACGGGGTCAACTGTAGTCAGCCGCCCCATCGTTGTCCGGCGGGGGCCGGGGCCTCCCCGGGAGACTCGGGTGTCGGCTGTGGAAGCCCGGCAGCCGCCTCAGCGAGCCGGAGCAGTTGGGTGCCCGAACGTCTGCGGGGCAGGCCCGTGCTCGGTATTCTGGGGTGCCTGCGACTGGAGGTTCCATGACCGCATCGCCTGTCCCGCTTCCAGATGTCCCTCGCACGATCGGCGGGATCGCCCGATGGCTCCGCCCCGAGCTGCACGATCAGTTCTGGGAAGCCGTGCGCGCCATCCATGACGACGTGTCCGCCGGCATGCTGCTCGACGACTGGTGGCGCCAGGCTGTCATCGACACCGCGGGGAATGACACGACCAAGCGGGCCGCGCTTGAGGACGCCGCCGACCTGCAGCTCATCGCCTGGGCGAGCGAGGAGTCCGACGGCAGCGCCCTCACGCACGCGGAGGCCATGGCCGTTGTCGAGCGGGCACAGGCGTCGTGAGGTTCACGCTGATCTGGGCCAACAACACGGCCCGCAAGCTGCGCGAGTTACGGCAACGCGACGGTGAGCAGGCCGTCAAGCCGCTTGCCGACGCCATCAACGACCTGGCCCGTGACCCCCGGCCCACTGGTGCGACCCGCATGGGCGGTACAGAGAACTACCGGCTCCGCGTCGGCCCGTACCGGGCTCTGTACGGAGTCGACGGCAGGAACGTGGCTGTCACCATGCTGATGATCGGCAGCACCCCGTCCCGGTGACCCTGCCGCCGCCACCGGACCGCGCAGCGGCGGCAAGGTCCGCCCGGAATCGCGACCGCTACCGCACCGCCACCCCGTAGAACCCCCTCCCGAACGTGGCTGCCGCCAGGCGGTGGTTCGCCGGGTCGTAGGAGAGGTCGGTGACGGGGACGAGGGGGAGGCCGGAGCCCAGGCGTTGCCAGGTGGTGCCGGTGTTGGTGAAGACGCCCTGGTCCGTGGCGGCGTAGAGCGTGCCGTCGGGGGTGGGGACGACCGCGTTGACGGGGGCCTGGGGGAGGCCCGGGGAGAGGTCGGTCCAGGTGCGGCCCGCGTCGCGGGTGGTGAGCAGGTGGGGTTGGGGGGAGCCGGAGCGGTAGCCGGAGAGGGCGACGTAGGCGTGGGCCGCGTCGGCGGGGTCGACGGCGACGCGGGTCACCCAGGGCTGTCCGCCGAGGACTTGGGTCCAGTGCGCGCCGAGGTCGGGGCTCGTCCAGACGCGGCCGTCGTCGGTGCCCGCCCACAGCGTGCGGCCGTCGCCCCCGGCGGCCACCGTGCTGATGGTGCCGTAGGGGTAGGTGTCGCGTCCGGGGCCGCCGGTCAGGTCGGGGCTGATGGTCTGCCAGGTGCGGCCGGCGTCGGTGGAGCGGTTGAGGCGGTTGCCGCCGTAGTAGAGGATCCCGGGCCGCGCGGGGTCGAGTTGGACGGGGGTGAACCAGTTGCGGCGGTCGGCCGTCGTGGCGGCGGTGAAGGAGGTCATGGTGTCGCCGCCGTCGGTGGAGCGGGAGCATTCGCCGTACTGGTAGCAGGCGTAGACGCGGTTCTTGTCCTTCGGGTCGATGAGGTTCTGCAGTCCGTCCCCGCCGAGGTAGGTGTTGAAGCGGGCGCCGCCCCAGGAGCGTACGGAGCCGTTGTCCTGGGCACCGCCGGAGATCCGCCCGGGATCCTGCGGGGTGGTGGCGACGCTGTAGAGCTGGGTCCACGGCTCGTACACGGCCTTGGTCCAGCCGCTGTCGCCGCGCGCGTCGGAGCGGTAGACGCCGCCGTCGTTGCCGAGGTAGACGCGGCCGGGCCGGCGCGGGTCCCAGACCATGGCGTGCTGGTCGGCGTGCACGGCGTCGCCCTCCGCGCGCCAGCTCGTGCCGCCGTCGCCGGAGGTGAGCAGGGAGACTCCGGCGACGTGCAGGTGGTCGGCGCGTTCGGGGTCGACCCAGACCTTGCCGAACCACCACGCGTAGCCGCCCTGCGACTGTTTGAGGGCGGGGTCGTCGGGGAGGGCGGTCCAGCTGTCGCCGGCGTCGGCGGAGGTGCGGAAGGAGGTGAAGGCGCCGTCGGCGTCGCCGGTGATGGCGTAGAGGCGGCCGGGTTCGGAGGCGGCGGCGCCGAGGCCGATGCGTCCGAGGGCCGTGCCCGGCGCGGGGGCGGGCAGATCGAGGCGGTGCCAGGTGGTGCCGGAGTCGTCGGAGCGGTAGAGGCCGGAACCGGGCCCGCCGTAGGTGCGTTTGTCGGGTTCGCGGCGGCGGTCCCAGAGGACGGCGTAGAGGCGGTCGGGGTCGGCGGGGTCGTGACTCACGTCGACGGCGCCGGTGAACTCGCCCGGTACGTCCAGGACGCGCCGCCAGCTGCCGCCGGCGTCGGTGCTGAGGTAGACGCCCCGGTCGCCGCCCGGGGTGTACAGCGAGCCGGCGGCCGCGACGAGGACGCGGGCCGGGTCGCGCGGGTCGACGGCTATCGCCCCGACGGTGCCGGAGTCGCGCAGTCCGACGGGCTCCCAGTGCGTGCCGCGGTCGGTGGAGCGGTAGACGCCGGTGCCCTCGTAAGTGAGGCTGCCGCCACCGGGGTTGGGTTCGCCGGTGCCGACGTAGAGCGTACCGTCGGGGGCGACGGCGACGGCTCCCATGGCCTGGGTCGCGCTGTCGGGCCAGGCGGGCTCGAAGGTGCGGCCGGCGTCGGCGGAACGCCACAGTCCGCCGCTGGCGGCGGCCGCGTAGAGGGTGTCGGGCCGTTGCGGGTCGAGCGCGAGGGAGACGACGCGGCCGCCGATGTTGGCGGGGCCGAGGGGCTGCCACTGGCCGGGCGCCTCGGGCAGGGCGGCGGCCTGGGCGGCCGCGTCGGCGTAGGCGTGGCGCGGCAGCGGCTGTCCGGGGACGGCCTTCTGCAGATAGCTGTACTCGGCCGGGGCGGCCGGTCCACGCAGTCGGCCGACAGTGGCCGCGGGGGCAGAGGCGGCTGGGGACGCGGGGGCCGCGGGGGCGAGCAGCCCGGTGACGGTGACGGCCACGGCCGCAACAACGGCCGCGCGAAGAGTGCTCGGTCTCGTTCTTCCGGTAAGCATCACGAGGAGCAAGTGTCAGGTAACCGGGCCGAGAACAACAGTAGTTGACTGGTGTTTGCCTGTTCCGGCCCGGGCCGGGGTGCGCTGTACTGCGGGTACGGGGCAGTGGACCGTTGAGAAGAGGGAGGCAGCGACGGTGGGGACCGCAACCATACGCAGGCGCGCCGGTGGCGCACTGGCCGTGCTCGCGCTCGTCATCGCGGGAGCGACGGCCTGCGGCGGCACGGCCGACGAGTCGGACCCGGTGGCCGACGGCAAAGGGGCGGAGGCGGTCACCTCCGGGGTGACGTCCCGCCCGGCCCAGCTCGTCGTGGACGTCGCGGACGCGGCAGGGCTGCCGAAGCGGTTCCGTACCTCGGCGGAGAAACCCGGCGCTCCGCGGGGCGACGGCAAACTCCCGGACCTCACCGGCCTGGACGGTCTGCGCGCGGCCGGCAGCGCGGCCCCTTCCGCGCAGGGCCTCGTGGCCGTCGCGCACCGGCTCCCGGGCCGCACCGTCGATGTGGACCTGCGCCAGGAGACGCACCTGTTCGTCAACGGCATGGGCGTCAGCTGGTTCGGCCGCGACAACAACGCCAACCTCGACCTGGGCCACGCCGCCGTGCTGACGGCGGAGGACAAGGCCAAGGCCCTTCTCGCCCACGAGAGTTCGATCACCTTCGCCGACATCCCGAAGAAGTCCGTGCGGCAGGACGGGCCGGTGCGCGACCCGAAACGCGTCCAGAGCGAGGAGGAGACGGCGAGGGCGGCGGGCCTGGGCTATCTGCGGCTGACGGTCCCCGACCACCACCGTCCGCAGGACGAGGAGGTGGACCGCTTCGTCGCCTTCGTCCGCAAGCAGTCGCCCGACACGTGGCTGTACTTCCACTGCCGGGGCGGCAAGGGCCGTACCACGACCTTCATGGCGATGTACGACATGATGCGCAACGCCCAACGCGTCGGCTACGAGGACATCCTGCGCCGTCAGCAGCTCCTGGGCGGTACGGACCTGCTCGGCGCCGACGACACGGAGGGCGGCCAGGCCCTGGCCCGCAAGGAGTTCCTGCGCTCGTTCCACGCCTACGCCAGGACGAACACGGACGGCTTCGCCACGCCCTACAGCACGTGGGTGGCACACGGCGGCGCCTGACCCCGCGAGGATCTGCGGCATGACCCACCGCAGCACCCACCCCGTCACCGTCCGCAGGATCTACGACTCCCCCACCCCCGAGGACGGGCGGCGCGTCCTCGTCGACCGCGTCTGGCCACGCGGCCTGCGCAAGGAGGACGCGCACCTCGACGAGTGGCTCCGCGACGTCGCCCCCTCGACGGAGCTGCGCCAGTGGTACGGCCACGACCCGTCCCGCCGGGCGGAGTTCCGCGCACGCTATCTGACGGAACTCCGCGCACCGGACCGCGCCCGGGCCCTGGACCACCTGCGCGAACTCGCCGCCTCCGGTCCGCTGACGCTGCTGACGGCGACGCGGGACGTGGAGTACAGCCAGGCGGCGGTGCTCGTGGAGTGCGTGAAGAAGAAACGGCACGGTTGAGAGAGCTCAAGGGGCGGCGCCCGGGTCTTCCGCCGGGCGCCGTCCTGTGCTCGGATGTGACCATGCGTCAGGGATACGAGGGAACGGGACCCGGGGCGATCACCCCCGACGGCTGTGCCGTCGAACTCTACGAGCGGCTGCCGGTGGGCGACGAACCCGAGGTGATCGAGCGTGCCGTGCCCGCCGGGGCGTCACTGCTCGAACTCGGCTGCGGCACCGGCCGCATGACGCGCCCGCTGCTGCGCCGCGGCTTCACCGTCACGGCCGTCGACGAGTCCGCCGAGATGCTGGAACGGGTCCGGGGAGCCCGGACGGTCCGCAGCTCCATCGAGGCACTGCGGCTCGACGAACGGTTCGACGTGGTCCTGCTCGCGTCGTTCCTGGTGCACGGGGAGCCGCCGGTGCGCCGGGCGCTCCTGGACACCTGCCGCCGCCACGTCGAGGACGACGGCTGCGTCCTGATCCAGCGCGAACCGCACGACGCGCACGACAACGTCCCCCGTGAACGGAACATCCCCGGCGGCGTCGTACGCATCCTCTCCTCCGACCCCGTCGCCCCGGGCGTGGACGAGGTACGCGCGGAGTACGTCTTCGCGGACGCCCGCTGGACACAGACGTTCCGCTCCTGCCCGCTGGACAAGGAGCAGTTCGAGACCTCCTTGCGGGAGGCGGGGCTGGGGGTGGAGACGTATCTGACGGAGGACGGGACGTGGGTACGGGCGCGGCCGGCCGGCGGGCGCACCTGTCCGTAGCGGGCCGTGGCGCAGGGTGGCGGCATTGCGGTACTGCTCGCCGCAAGTACATCGGGCGGTGCAGACTCGGTACCGACAGGAAGGAACGACCGATGAGCGCACAGCCAGGCCGGCCGCACCAGCCGGATCGCGTACCGCGCAACGCCGAAGGCATCGCGGCAGCGCTGTCCGGAGAACGGCGGATGGAGTTCTACCGCCAGCTTCTCGCCGCCGCCCCGGAGGACGCGGAGGCGGTGCTGCGCCGGTGGTGGTGCGAAGCGATGCTGGACACCGACCCGGACGCCGATCGCATCACCCGGGCCGCCCTCGACGGCAGCCTGCCGACAGCCACCCTGGACGAGGTCGTCTCGCACCGACGGGAACTGGGACTGCCCGTCGACTGAACACGAGCCCGAAGGCCGGCCCTGCCACGTCTCCCACGACGTCCAGGCTCTCCTCCTCGACCAACAACGCCGCCTTCCGCTCGGCGTCGACGGGTCACTCGGTGTGGCCGAATACGTCGTCGTCGCCGACACCGACCAGCCGCATTGCGTACTGACCCGCGTCCAGCTCTACTGACATACGTCCCCCGGAATCGTGACCTGTGGCGCCCGACCGGTCCGGGAGCACCTCCTACGCGATGCGACAGACCTCAGCCGCCCCCCTCGTCGCCCGCCGGAAGGGCCGTCGGCTGTGGTCGTACGGGCAGTTGCTGCGCGGGGACGTACGCGGGCGCGGCCGGGGTGAGGGCCACGGTCTCCACGATGTCCGGTGGCCGGGGCGGTGCCGGGAGCAGACGGCGGACGAGCGGGTTGACGGAGGCCGTCGCCGCCAGCGCGGCGAGGAGCAGCACCGTGAAGGCGCGTTCGTCGATCAGGCCCGCCTCGCGGCCCATGGCCAGGATGACGACTTCGCTGAGCCCCTTGCTGGTGACGAGCACGCCCAGGGTCGCGGCCTCCCGCCAGGGCAGGTTCAGCAGCCACCCGGTCACGGCCGCGCCCGCGAACTTCCCGCCCCACGCCACCGCCAGGCACGCGGTCAACTCCAGTGCGCCGCCCGGGCCGAGCGTCCCCAGGTCGACGGAGAGTCCGGCGAGCGCGAAGAAGACGGGCACGAGCAGCGTCCCGGCCTGCCGCAGCGGGCCCTCGACGGTCTCGCGCAGTACGGGTTCGACCTCGCGCGGCATCACCAGCCCGAACGCGAACGCGCCGATCACGGCGTGCACGCCGAGCAAGGAGGTGCACCAGGAGGACAGCAGGACTCCGCTGCCGACGAGGAGGACGAGCGGGGCCGGCCGCCCCTGCCGGCGGGCGGGCCGGCACAGCAGCGCGCGCAGCGCCGGACGCACCACCGCCACCATGACCAGCGCGTAGCCCGCGATGAGCGCGAAGGTCATCGGCAGCCGGTCGTCGACCGGGCCCCGCACCGCGGTCAGTACGCCCACCACCGCGCACCACGCCACGACCTCGGTGAGCGCCCCGCAGGCGGTCGCCATCACCCCGGCCCGGCTGCGCTGCAGCCCGTTCTCGCCCACGATCCGCACCAGTACCGACAGCGCGCTCAGCGACAGCACCAGCCCGAGGAAGACCGCGAACAGCACGGGGGAGACCCCCGGGCGGACGATGCCCGGCCGTGCGGCCAGCAGCGCGGCCGCCAGCCCGAGCGCGAGCGTGAACGGGAGCAGCACCGAGGCTCCCGTGACGGCCAGTACGGCCCGGGCCCGGCCGCGCAGGGGTGTGAGGTCGAGCTCCCAGCCCGCCACGAACATGAACAGCGCGATGCCCACCTGCGCCACCACCGACAGGTGCTCGCGCACCCCTGGCGGGAACAGCTGCCCGGGCCAGTCCCCGGGCAGCAGTCCCAGCACGCTCGGCCCGAGCAGGACTCCGACGGCGATCTCCCCCACGACGGCGGGCTGCCGCAGCCGGGCCCGCAGCGGGGTGATCGCGACACCGGCGACCAGGACGACGGCGATGGCGGCCAGGACGGCGGCGTCCGCCGGGGAACTCTTCACGCGGGTCCCTTTCTGCGTCTATTGTCCCGACTGTCCTGACTCTAGGGAGAGTTGCACCTTCGGTGGCCGGTGCACGGAGCGCTCCACCCGATCGTGGGAATCGGCGCGCGGGAGGAGCGCGCCCGGCGGTCGACGGCAATCGACGGCATCCGACGCGACCGGATGTCGTGGTCTGCGGACCCGCCGTCACGGGTATCGGACACCCATGAAGCCCTGGGACAAACGGGACGACATGGTGGTGCACGAGGGGGAGCCGTTCAACGCGGAGGCTCCCGCGGCCGCGCTCGCGGCAGGGGTGGTGACCGAGGTCGACGGGTTCTACTGCCGCAATCACGGAACCGTGCCGGAGGAGGGGCCCGAGGAGTGGCGCCTGGTCGTGGACGGGCTGGTGCGGCAGGAGTTGCGGCTGTCGCTGGACGCGCTGCGGGGCGGGTTCGCGCGCTGCGAGGTCGTGGCGACACTGCAGTGCGCGGGGAACCACCGGGCCGGGCTGATGGACGTGCGGGACATCCCCGGCGAGATCCGCTGGGGTTCCGGTGCCATCTCCACCGCCCGGTGGACGGGGGTCCGCCTCGCGGACGTGCTGGAGCGCGCGGGCATCGAGGACGGGGCCGCGCACATCGCCTTCGAGGCACCCGACGTCGCCAAGGACGCCCTGCCGCCGCAGCCGTACGGCGCCTCCGTGCCGGTCGCCAAGGCGAGGTCCGGCGAGGTGCTGCTGGCCTGGGCGATGAACGGCCGGCCCCTGCCCCCGGTGCACGGGGCGCCACTGCGGGTGGTCGTGCCGGGCTGGATCGGGGCGCGCAGCGTCAAATGGGTGCGCCGGGTGACCGCGCGGGCGGAGCCGTCCACGAACTACTTCCAGGCCACCGCCTACCGGCTCCCGTCGGGAAGCGGCAGCATGCCGCTGGAGGCCGTGGCCGTCAACTGCGGGATCCTGCGGGCCGGCCGCGGCGAGGCCGTCGGCTACGCGTACGCCGGGGACGGGCGCGGGGTCGCCCGCGTCGAGGTGTCGGCGGACGGCGGGCACACCTGGACCCGGGCCGAACTCGACGCGCCGCCCGGCCCCTGGGCCTGGCAGCACTGGCGTGCCGCCGTACCGACGACGGCCGGCACGGAGCTCGTCGCGCGGGCCTGGGACTGCGACGGCACCCCGCAGCCACAGTGCGCGGCGGCGCTGTGGAACCCCAAGGGCTACGCCAACAACGCCTGGGCACGGATGCGCCTCTGAGCGGGCTCGGCGCAGGGCACTGTCAGACCCTTGCGGCACAGTGACCCTCATGGCATCGAAGACGAACGGAATCCGCCGGGCCCGGCTCCCCGAGGTGCGGCTGCCCCCACTGCGGCCGTACCCGGGCGGCGGGCTGGCGGTCGACGCGGACTACGACGGGCTGGAGTTCACGGATCTCGACCTGTCCGGGCAGAACGGGCGCGGCGCCTACTTCCTGGACTGCGCCCTGGCCCGGTGCGCGCTGGACGAGACCTCGCTGCGCAGGGCGCGGTTCGCCGACTGCCGTCTGACGGGCGTGCGCGGCGTCGGCACCGACCTCGCCGAGGCGTCTCTGCGGGACGTGGAAGTGCTCGACGCCCGGTTCGGCGGGCTCCAGCTGTCCGCCGCGGCGCTGGAGCGGGTCGTCGTGCGCGGCGGCAAGATCGACTTTTTGAATCTGCGCCAGGCCGGGCTGAGGGACGTGGTCTTCGAGGAGTGCGTGCTCGTCGAACCGGACTTCAGCGGGGCGGTGCTGGAGCGGGTGGCGTTCCGGGACTGCGTGCTGCGGCGTGCCGAGCTCAGCGGGGCCCGGCTGACGGACGTGGACCTGCGGGCGGCCGCCGAGCTGGACATCGCGCGCGGTATCGACCGGCTCTCCGGAGCGGTGATCAGCCCGTCCCAGCTGCTCGATCTCGCCCCTGCCTTCGCGGCGCAGCTGGGGGTGCGGGTCGAGGCGGAGACCGAGGGGGGTTGACGGAGTCCGGCGCGGTCCGGGCAGCGCCCGAGGGCGTGCGGGGGCTGTGCCGCGCGGGCGCTTCAGTTGAGGCCGGCGCGCTGCGAGGCGACCGCGGCCGCCAGGAGCCTTCGTACGGCGGCCAGTTGGGCCAGCAGGCGCGCGTGCCGGCGGGGGCCGGCGGCCAGTGCCGCGCGCGCTTGCAGTTCGGCGGCGTCGAGCCGCAGCTCGTAGGCCCACAGCGAGTGGGCCGGCCCGGCGGCCGGGCTGACGACGACCGTGGCCGGACCGTGGCCGTCGGCGCGGTCACGGACGCGGTCATGGGCGCGGTCGGCGCCGAGGGTATGGCCATGGGTGTCGGAGGTGGTCGGCATGATCGCTCCTGGAGGGATACGGAGGATGCCTGCCCGGCACGCCGGACGGGCGGTCCGCGCCCGGAGGACGGGGTGCGTCGGCCGGGAGCGGTGGATACTCCGGTTCTGCGGCGCGCGTCACGGGCGACGGCGGGACGGCTGGGGGCCGGGGCCCGGGGCCGGAGGGTGTCGGCGGGGGCTGCCCCGCCCCCTCGATCAACCCCCGTACCCCGCCCGTCACTTCCGGCGCCCGCAGGACATCGTCCGGGCGGCGGCCCGCAACGGTCTCGACGACGGCGTCCGGGGCCAGGTCCGCGAGAAAGGCGGCCGCGGCGAACGAGCGCTGCGGGCTGAACTGGCCCACGGGCAGATACAGCGGCCCGGGCAGCCGGGCCAGGCCCGCCGGGTCGAGGCGGTGCCGGCGCCAGCTCGCCCAGGTGGCGCGCAGCTCCGCGACGGCGCGTGACGCGTGGCGCGGCCGGCGTACGGCCGTCGGGTGGCGGCCGGTGACCAGCGCGGTGTAGGCGGCGAGCACCTGGTGGTCGGGCAGTTCCACGACACGGTCGTACTCGGCGGCGAAGGCCGGCTCGTGCTCCCACCACGACATGCCGCCCAGCCACACCGGTTCGACCAGCGTCAGGCTCGCCGTACGGTCCGGGTGGTGCAGTGCGAACAGCAGGGCAGCGGTGCAGCCGCCCGACGCGCCGAGGAGGTGGACGCGCTCGCGCCGGGCCCGCCCGGCGGCCGCCCGCACGTGCCGCAGTTCGTCCATCAGCCGGTACGTGCTCCCGGGATCCGCCTGGTACGCGGCGGCCCAGCCCAGCGTCTGCACGTCGTGGCCGGGCCCGAGGCCCCGGCGCAGCGGGGCGAAGAGACGGCGCGGGTCGGCCGGCGCGCCGCTGATGAGGACGACGGACTCCACTGCGGCCTCCCCACCCACTCCAGCCCCGCGTATCGCGGACGTCGTGTTCCGGAGATTGCTGTTTGTTCAACATCCTCCGCGGTCCCCTCGGGGCATATAGCCCTTTCGGGTGGGGAAGGGGGCGGGTGAAGCACCGGGTACGCGGGGCGGGCGGGGCACGGCCGGGACTGTGCGCCCCCGATGCCCGCGAGCGCCGGGGGCGCACCACGCGCCCGCCTCCCTCAATCCCTGCGGGAGAGATACAGGTTGGTGTGGTAGTACCCGTCCGCCTCCTTGCCGGCCGGGTCCTCACCCACCGCCTGGACCGCCCGCAGCGCGCTGCGCTGCTCCGCCGGGTCGGTGAACAGCCGCTGCGGGTACGTCCGTGTCGCGTCCCGCTCCGTGATCAGTCCGTATTCGGCCAGGCAGGCCGCGATCGGCTCGTACGGCACCGCGCGCAGGACGAACGCCGCCACCCATACGGGGCTGCGGACGTGCGCCAGCAGCGCCCCGAACGTGCGCTGCGTGATGTACCCGACCCCGCCCGTCACCGTGATCAGGCCGGTGTCCGCGAGGGCCTGCCGCAGGCGCGGGCTCGGCTCGGCCGCCTCCAGGTTCTCGGCGAACCCGTCCGTCACCAGGCCGACCTCGCGGGCGTAGCGGATCGCGTGGGACGAGGCGTCCAGACCGAGGACGGGGACCGCGTCGGCGCGGCGGCGCGCGGCGTAGAACTCCCGGTCCCCGGCGATCAGTTCCTCGGTCGTGCACTCCTGGACCTCGGGAGCGGTGTAGTGCGCGTACAGCTCGTCCAGGGTCAGATGGTGGTTGAGCAGAGCGGCGTTGATCCCGTACGAGCAGCACAGGTCGAGCACCGCGACCGGTCCGTGGGCGCCGTTGAGCGAGGTGCGCTGCGCGTGCACGCGCCGGAAGACCTCCTGGGCGTGGTGCGGGATCCGGTACTCCAGTGGCGCGAGTCTGCGGAAGTACGGACGGGGATCGCGTTGGTCGTACACGTCGTCGAAGCAGCTCTTGCCCGGAATGGTCATGGAACGCCCCCTTCCACGGCGGAGCACCGGTCCAACGGTGGTCGGTGCGACGTAAGTTGTAGCGGACACTGGCCTGAACCGAACAGGGCGCCCGCCTCGGCGATCCGTCGCGTCCACGGGAGCGCGCGCGGAAGACGGAGCGGGTACGGGCCGCCGCGCTCCGGCGCTGCACTGCTGGTTCCCGGGCCGCTACCGGTCGAACCGGGACGAACCCGAGAACCCCCGGAATACCGCGACCGCGACCCGCTACCGTGAGCCCGGCACACCCACCAACATGCCTGCATTCACACGGAGTTGATGGATGAGACGACAGTTCGGGACCGTACTCGCGACCGCCGGCGTCCTGGCCGCGACGGCGGCCGGCCCGGCGCAGGCCGCCCCCTCCGGCAGCCTCCCCGGCGGCGTCCCCGGCGCGGCGGACGGCCGTCCCCCCGCCACCGCGGAGATCTTCGCCACCAACAGCACCGCGACCATCACGGACCCCGCCGACCCCCGGCTGCGCACCCGGCTCACCCGCTTCGACCGCGAGGTCCGGGGCGTCATCCGGGCCAACGGCGCGCACGCGGGCCGCTCGACCCTGCTGGACGGCGTGTACTGGTCGACGGAGCACCGCACGACGACGTACGAGCGCTCGCGGGAGTTCGACGTCGGCGCGGTGAGCCCGGCGGGGCTGCGCCACATCGCCGCCGTCCTGGCCAAGCGGTACCACCAGGAGTCCGTCCTGACCTTCCGCCGCCTGCCGCGCTCCTCGCCGCAGGCGAACGCCGTCGATATCGAGGCGCCCGGAGTGACCGCGCGCGGGCTGCGCGCCGCCCTGGCCGCCGACCCCGCCGCCCGGCGGCGGCTCGGCGGCGGCTCGGTCACCGTCGACAGCGGCAGGCTCGTCCTGATAGCGCCCCGCAAGGACCTCGCCCTGGCCCGTAAGTTCACGGCCCGGCTCGGGGTGCGGTGGAAGAACGTGACCTTGCGCTACGGCGCGGAGGAGTTCGTCGGCGCCGGCTGACGCGCGGCGGCCCCGGCCCCGAGCCCGGCCGTGGCGGGGCCGGGGCCGCTCACGCGCGGTCCAGCGGCCGCTCCAGCCACGCCACATCCCAGAACGCGCCGAACTTCCGGCCCACTTGCTCCAGCACCCCCGCCGGGCGGAACCCGAAGCGCTCGTGCAGCTTCATCGAGGCCGCGTTGGGCTGGGTGATCCCCGCGTACGCGCGGTGCACGTCCTCGCCGGCCAGCGCCTCGAACAGGGCCGTGTACAGCAGACCGCCGACCCCGCGGCCGGTGTGCTCGGGAGCGAGGTACACGCTCGTCTCCACCGAGGTCTCGTACGCCTGCTTCGGCCGGAACGCGCTGCTCGTGGCGTAGCCGAGCACCGTCTCCCCCGCCTCGGCGCGCTCCACGGCGACCAGCAGCCGGTGCCGGCCCGTGGGCGGGTGCTCCTCCAGCCACGCGCGGCGGTCCTCGGGAGTCAGCGGCGCGATGTCGAAGGTGATCGGGGTGTGGACCACATAGTGGTTGTAGATCTCGGTGAGCCGGGCGAGGTCGGCCTCCACCCCGGGACGGACCCGTATGTCCGCCCGTACCCCGGTACGGGTGTCCGTCTGGCTGTCGCGCATCACTGCTCTCTTCGCTCCCTTCCTGGCACTTCCGGCACTCTTGGCACTTCTGGCACTCCGGCGGCGGACGCTACCCGGCGTCTGTTTCGCGCACATTTCGAGCATCCGATGCCGCGCCCACCTGCTCCGGCCACAGCCGGCCCCACTCCCGGTGGCCGGAACCCCTCCCGCCCCCTGTCCGCCCCGGCGGGTTCCTGTCAGCATCGGCTTCGTGCCCACCCACACCGCGGAGAAGGCGTACCAGAGCCTTGGGACGATCGCCCGCGCCAAGGCGAAGGCCAAGCGCTCCTGACCCGCGCGCGCCGCCGTACGCTCCTCGCGGGGGCGGTCGGCAACTTCATCGAGTGGTACGACTTCGGCGCGTACGGATACCTGACGACCGTCATCGCCGCGCAGTTCTTCGGCGGTGACGGTCACGGCGGTGCCGGCGACACCGAGAGTCTGCTCAAGACCTACGCGTCCTTCGCGCTGGCCTTCTTCTTCCGGCCCGTCGGGGCGGCCCTGCTCGGGCGGGTCGGCGACCGTTTCGGCCGCCGGCCCGCGGTGATCCTCGCGATCCTGACCATGACGGGCGCGACCACGGCGATCGGTCTGCTGCCCACCCGGGCCGTGCTCGGCGCCGCCGCGCCCTGGCTGCTGACCCTCGCCCGCGTCGTCCAAGGGCTCTCCGCCGGCGGCGAGTTCGGGGGCGCGGTCGCCCTCCTCACGGAATCCGCCCCTCCGCGACGCCGCGGGCTCCACGGGGCCTGGCAGTCCTTCACCGTCGCGCTGGGCCTGCTGGCCGGGGCGGGGCTGACCGCCGCCCTGGCGGCCGCGCTGGGCCCGGACGCCCTGCGCGACTGGGGCTGGCGCGTCCCCTTCCTGCTCGCGCTGCCGCTGGGGCTCACGGGGCTGTGGCTACGGCTCGGGCTCACGGAGACGAGCGGGCCGGGTGCGGGACGCGACGGCCCGCCCGAAGCCGCCCCCGCTCCCGCCGCCGTCCCGGCCCCGCGCGCCGTCGCCCATGCCATCGCCTGCCTCATGGGCTGGTCCGCCGCCGGCTACACCTTCCTCGTCGTCCTCCCCACGTATCTCCAGCACACCCTCGGCCTCGGCCTCCAACAGGCCGCCGGAGCCACCGCGTTGGCCAACCTCGGGTTCGCGGCCGCCGTCCTGCCCGCCGGAGCCCTGAGCGACCGCGTCAGCCGGCGGCCCGTCATGGCGGCGGGCGCGGTACTGAGCGCGCTGCTCGCCGTACCGGTCCTGTGGACCGTACGCAGCGGCGGCGCCCCCACGGCCGGCAAGGCGCTCGCCGTACTCGCCGCCGGGGCGGCCGTCGGACTGATGGCGGGCCCGGGCCCGGCGCTGCTCGCCGAACTGTTCCCGGCCCGGGTGCGCTGCACCGGGCTCGGCCTGGCCTACGCGCTGTCCAACGCGGTCTTCTCCGGCTGCGCCGGTCTGCTCGTCACCGGCCTCGTGGACCGGACCGGCGACGCCGGCATCCCCGCCTACTACGCGGCGGCCACCTGCGCCGTCAGCGCCGGCGCCCTGCTGTCCCGGCGCGGCCGCCGCACGTCTGCCGACATGCGGGACGCGGCATCCCACGATGCGGTCACCTGAGGACGAACAGGGCGCTGAGGTGGGGATTCACAACAACGTGGACCGTCCCCACAAACACCCTCTACGGTCGTCTGGTTGGCGACCTCACCGATCGCAGGGGGTACGGTGCAGTCCTTCGAAACGCTCGTCGGCCGCCCGGGCGGCCTGTTCCGGGCAGCACCCCGGCCGACGGCCGGCTGGGAGGCCCTCCCCGGAACGCCCACGGACAGCCCGGACCGGCCGGACAGCGGCACGCCGCCCCGCTCCGTACCCTGCCCGGTGGGCGCCACCGTCCTGGCCACGGAATGCCCTTCGGGCCTCGCGTGCTTCGTGGGGCCGGACGACGTGTGCTGCGTGGCGTGAACAGAGCGCGTCATGGGAAGAACTGCCGCATGGGCACCCCGACGGCCGAACCGCCCGACGGGGAAGAGCTGACCGAGCGCCCGGATCCGACCTTCCCCGCACCGCATGCCGCTGTCGCACGTGTCGCGTCGGCGCGGCTCCCCGAGCTCCTGGCCGATCGTGACGTGCGCATGGACGATGCCCAGCGGACGGGTCCACACCCTCGACCGCGACGACGCGGTGACGCCGCTCCCGTCACTCATTGACCGGCTGCGCCCGCCGTACCCCCTCCGCTACACGCCCCGCATCATCCAGCTCCTCCGCCAGCCGGAACAGCGCCGGCAACGCGGCCCGTACCGCCGCGCGTTCGGTCCCGTCGAGGGCCGCGAGTGCCGTGTCCAGGCGGCGTTCGTGGGCCCGGCCCCAGGCGGCGAGCTGTTCCCGGCCGGCGTCGGTGAGGGTGACGACGGAGGCGCGCCGGTCGTCGGGGTCGACGTCGCGGGCGACGAGTCCGGCGGCGGTGAGCTGGGCGACGAGGCCGCTGACGGTGCTGGTGGCGAGGCGCTGCCGGGCGGCGAGGTCGCCGATACGGGCGGGCGGGTGTTCGGCGAGTACTTGCAGCAACTCTACCTGGGCCATGGGCAGTTGCTCCCATGGATAGTCGGTGCGGATGGAGGCGCGCAGGGCACGGCGCAGCCGGGTGACGGCGTCGGTGAGCCGCTGGGCGTCGGTGGGGGGCGGCCCGCCGGAGGGCCGTGCGGGGGGCGGGGTACCGGGCCGGCTGGACATGGCGGCAGCCTAGCGGCCCGGGGGAGGCATTAATTCCCTTGCCCCCAAGAGCACAGCCGGTAGAGTCAGTTGCACAGGACACGAATGAGTGAAGCGCACGAGGGGGCCCCGGACACATGTGAGAGGTGACGACGACGTCCCCGGGTGATCCCGGGCCGGAGCCGTCGCGGTCCGCTGCCCCCGGGCAGCGCCGCCGCCGTGGCAGGGCGTCGTATCCGTTTCCCCTTTGTCCTGCCGGGCTGCCTCGGGCATGCCCGCTCACTCTTGAGGATCACCGTATGTCCGATGTGTTCGTTGTCTGTTCCCATCTGTCCTTCTCCTGGCCCGACGACACCCCTGTCTTCGCGGACCTGTCCTTCACCGTGCCCGGCGGCCGCACCGGTCTGGTGGCGCCGAACGGTGCCGGGAAGTCCACCCTGCTCAAGCTGATCACCGGTGAACTCCGGCCCCGGGCGGGCTCGGTGTCCGTCGAGGGGGTGCTCGGTCATCTGCCGCAGAGTCTGCCGCTGGCCGCGGACCTGACGGTCGCCGAGGTGCTCGGCGTCGCGCCGGTCATCCGCGCGCTGGACGCCATCGAGTCCGGTGACACGAGCGAGGAGCACTTCGCCGCGGTCGGCAACGACTGGGACATCGAGGAGCGCACCCGCGCGCAGCTGGAGCGGCTCGGCCTGGGGGATGTCGCCCTGGACCGGCGGCTGGGCACCTGCAGCGGCGGCCAGGCCGTGACCCTGGGGCTCGCCGCGCAGTTGCTCAAGGAGCCCGATGTGCTGCTGCTGGACGAGCCCACCAACAATCTCGACCTGGACGCGCGCCAGAGGCTCCACGAGGCGCTGGACACCTTCAAGGGCGCCCTGCTGGTGGTCAGCCACGACCGGGCCCTGCTCGACCGTATGGACCGCATCGCGGAGCTCGACCGGGGGGAAGTCCGCTTCCACGGCGGGAACTTCACCAGTTACGAGGAGGCGGCGCGTGCCGCGCGCGAGGTCGCCGAGAAGAACGTGCGCACGGCCGAGCAGGAGGTCAAGCGTGAGAAGCGGGAGATGCAGCAGGCCCGCGAGCGCGCGGCCCGGCGCGCCGGGACCGCTGCCCGCAACGCGAAGGACGCGGGCCTGCCCAAGATCGTGATGGGTACGCTCAAGCGGCGTGCCCAGGAGTCGGCGGGCCGTGCCGACGACACGCACGGCAAGCGGGTCGGTGAGGCCAGGGCCAGGCTCGACGCGGCGAGCCGTGCCCTGCGGGACGACGACCGGATCGCGCTGACGTTGCCGGAGACGGCTGTTCCGGCCGGGCGCACCCTGTTCCTCGGCGAGGGGATCCAGGTGCGCCACGGCGGGCGGCCGCTGTTCGCGGGCGAGGGTGTCGATCTGCTGGTGCGCGGTCCGCAGCGCGTCGCGCTGACCGGCCCCAACGGGGCGGGCAAGTCCACGCTGTTGCGGGTGGTGTGCGGGCAGGCCGAGCCGGACGGCGGAGTGGTCAGGCGGGCCGACGGCCGCGTCGCGTACCTCTCACAGCGGCTGGACCTGCTGGAGACGGACCGCACCGTGGCGGAGAACCTGGCGGCGTTCGCCCCGCACCTGCCGCGGGAGGAGCGGATGAACCTGCTGGCCCGGTTCCTCTTCCGCGGGGAGCGGACGCGGTTGCCCGTGCGGGCGCTGTCGGGCGGGGAGCGGCTGCGGGCCACGCTGGCGTGCGTGCTGTCCGTGGAGCCCGCGCCGCAGTTGCTGCTGCTGGACGAGCCGACCAACAACCTGGATCTGACGAGCGTCGGCCAGTTGGAGAGTGCTCTCAACGCCTATCAGGGGGCGTTCGTCGTCGTCAGCCACGACGAGCGCTTCCTCCGGGAGATCGGGGTGGACCGCAGGCTCCGTCTCGCCGAGGGCCGGCTGCTGGAGACGGGGGCGCCGGACGGCGCGTGCTGAGCGCCGCGCCGGCCGTCAGGTGCGTCCGGTGCGTCAGGTACGTCAGGTACGGGTACGCGCGGCCCGTCGTCCCGGCCGCCGCAGGGTCGTACCCGCCGCCAGGAGCGCCGCGCCCAGCAGCGTGAGCACCGCGAGCCGGTCGCCGTGCGCGCCGCCCAGGTAGAGGGCGAGAGCGACGAGGGCGACGCCGAGCGCGGTGCCCAGGCCGCGGGCCATGTTGACGAGGCTGCCTCCGGTGCCGGCGGCGCCGGCCGGCATCGCGCCCATGACCAGGGCGTTGTTGGCGGGGGTGAACAGGCCCAGCCCCAGGCCGAGGAGCGCCAGCAGCGGGGCGGTCCAGGCGGCGGTGAGCGGTGCGGCGAGCATCGCGGCGAGCGCCCCGGCGCAGCCGAGGGCCCCGGCCAGACAGCGGGCGCGTTCGGGCAGCGCGCGGGGCAGCACCTTGTCCTCGCAGGTCGCGGCGAGCGCGAACCCGGCGGGCAGGGCGGTCAGGACGAGCCCGGCGGTGAGCGTGGACGCCCCGCGCAGGGTGAGGACGAGGGGGACGAGCACGAGCGGTCCGAACAGGACGAGGTAGCCGCACAGCGCTCCCAACAGCCCCTGGGGTACGGGCCGTACGCGCAGCAGCGTCAGGTCGACGAGCGGGTGCGCGGCGCGGCGCTGCCGGCGCACGAAGCACCAGCCGGCGGCGGCAGCGACCGCGAGGAGCGCGCCAGCGCTCCACAGGGGGACGTGCAGTCCGGAGGCGGCGGAGAGGGCCAGCAGGAGTCCGGTGGTCGCGGTGGTGAGCAGGGCCAGGCCCGGCCAGTCGAAGCCGGCGGCGGGGGTACGGCTGCGGGTGCGCGGCAGCAGGTAGTGCCCGGCGACGAGGGCGAGGACGCCTATGGGGACGTTGATGCCGAACACCCAGCGCCAGCCGAGGGTTTCCACGAGGGCGCCGCCGACCGTGGGTCCCAGGGCCAGGCCGAGTGCCTGGGCGGCGGCCTGGACGCCGAGGGCGACGCGCAGTTTGGCGCGGGGTGCGCTGGTGGCCACCAGGGCCACGCTGTTGGCCTGCATCATCGCGGCTCCGGCGGCCTGTACGACCCGGAAGACGATCAGTACGGCGAGGGAGAAGGCGAGCCCGCAGGCCGCCGACGCGACGGTGAAGACGACGAACCCGTAGAGGTAGAACAGCTTGCGCCCGTAGGTGTCGGAGAGTCTGCCGACGGGCACGAGCAGCGCGACGAGCGCGAGGAGGTAGGCGAGCGAGACCCACTCGACGGCGGCGAGGGAGGCGGCGAAGCCGGTGCGCAGGCTGCCGTAGGTCAGGGTCACGATGCTCGCGTCGAGCTGTCCCATGAACGCGCCGAAGCACACCGTGGCGACCGCGAGCCACCAGGCGCGGGGATGGCCGCGTACGAGGTCGGGGCGGGGCCGCTCCCTGGTGAGGGCGGCGGGCCAGCGGTGGCGCCGTACGGGGGTGGTCGCGGGGCCGGTCATGCTGCCTCCCGGGTGCCGCGTGGTCGACTGCGGGGGTCCGGATCCATCGCCTCCAGATTACGTCGGTGTCCGAACTATTTGACCGGGCGTGAGCGCAAAGCTTCGGTACGTGTGCGTACAGCGACCAGATGTTGACGATCCGCGACCGCTCAGCGCGTGGCGACCACGTCGAGGACGACCGCGAGCCGCCGCCCGGTGAACCCCTTGGCGTGGGTGACGCCGAAGGCGTAGCGGTCGACGGCCGCCGTGGCCCGTACCACCAGCCGCCGCTCCTCGGCCACGACGGTGTCGAGGTGCAGCGTGGCAGGCCGGGTCGCGCCGTGCACCGTCAACTCGCCGTGGACCACGGCCGGTCCGTCCGCCGGCTGCTCGACGCGGTGGCTGTGGAAGCCGATCTCCGGATAGGCGGCGACGTCGAGGTAGTCCGCGGAGCGGACGTGCTCGTCGCGGCGCGCGTGCCCGCTGACGAAGCTGTCCGCGCGGAGCACGGCGGTCACCGAGGACTCGGCGACGTCCTCCGCGATCACGATCTCGCCGTTGTCGACCGCGAAGGTGCCACGGACGGGGAACAGCCAGAAGGCCCGTATCGCGAAGCGGACCGTGGACGCCTGCGGGTCGACGCGGTAGACACCGGGCACGGGGACGGGCTGCGCGTCGAAGTCCGGATCGGTCATGGTGACGCCTCCAACTCGTCGCTTTCGACAACAAGTTGACAGCGTCCCGTAACCCGTCACCGGCCCGCCATGCAAATGTCAGCCGACGTGGACCGGCGGCTCCCGGTCCGCCCACGGCACCGCCTGCTCCAGCTGCGCGGCGACCCGGATCAGCAGATCCTCCCGGCCGTGCGCGGCGACGAGCTGCACACCGACCGGCAGCCCCTCCCGGCTCTGCCCCAGCGGCAGACTGATCGCGGGATTCCCCGAGATGTTGAACGCGCCGGTGAACGGCCCGTACGCGTCGATGCGCCGGATCCAGGAACGGACCGTGTGAGAGGGATTGTCGTAGTCGAGCGTGCCGTGCGGCGCGGGCAGCCGCGCGAGCGTGGGCGTGACCAACAGGTCGTACTCCTCAAGGAAGAGCCCGACGGAACGCGTCACACGGTGCTGCGCCTCCATCCCGGCGAAGAGGTCCAGCGCCGTGCACTCCTCGGTCTCGGCGAGAACCCGCCGGGAGACGGCCTCCAGCAGCGACCGGTCGATACGGCGGTTCGCGGCGAGGACGGCTCCCCCGCTCGCGGCGAACACCAGCGCCGTCGCCTCGACGAGCGCCTCCGCGTCGATCGCGGGGCGCGCCTCGGTGACGGTGTGCCCGATCCACTCCAGCACCTTCCCGGCCGAGACGGTGACCTCCGCGACCTGCGGGTCGACGGGCACGCCCGACCACGGCCGGGTGGTGAGCGCGATACGCAACGCGCCGGGGTCGGCGCGCAGTTCGCGCGCGTACGGGCGGGACGGGGGCGGAGCCTGGTACTTCTCCCCCACGGCGGGCGCGCACACGGCGTCCAGGAGGTGCGCGGCATCCCGTACGGTCCGGGTGAGCCCGAAGTCCACGTACTGCCCGAACGCGACCTCCCCGGCGAGCGGCCCGCACGGCGTACGGCCCCGGCCCGGCTTGAGCCCGACGAGCCCGCAGCACGCGGCCGGGATCCGCAGCGAGCCGCCGGCGTCACTGCCGTGCGCGAACGGCACCGCCCCCGCCGCGACGAGCGCCGCCGCGCCCCCGCTGGACCCGCCGGCACCGCGCGCGGGATCCCAGGGATTACGGGTCGGCCCGTACCGCCGCGACTCGGTGGCGAAACTCAGCCCCAGCTCCGGCTGGGTACTCTGCCCCAACGCGACGAGCCCGGCCGCCCGGAACCGCCGCATCAGCTCGTGGTCCCCGCCCGCGACCGCGCCCCTGACGGCCCGGCTCCCCAGCGAGAACGTCACCCCGCGCGCGAACGGCCCGCTGTCCTTGACGACGAACGGCACCCCCGCGAAGACCCCGCCGGGATCGTGCGCGAGCCCCTCCTCGAACACCGGCTGCGCCAGGGCGTTGAGCTCGGCGTGCGCCTTGACCAAGGCCCGCCGCGCGACTTCCTCGACCTCGGCCGCACCGACGTCTCCGGCCCGCAGCAATTCCCGCAGCCCCACGGCGTCCAGCCGCGCGTACTCGTGCAGTTCCAGTGGTCCCACTGCTCCTCGGGGTCGTACCGGCGGGAAGTGTGACATCGGCGCGTGGGAAGGGGCCACGGATTTTCGCGGAGCGACAGCGGCACGCGCACGCCACCACTACGGTGGCGCCGTGGACTCCCTGCCCGACTGGATGACCCCGCCCCGCCCCGAGGGCTGGTACGCGGAAGACCTGGACCACTTGCCCGAGGCGCCGCGCCGCACGGAACTTCTCGACGGCGCGCTGGTGTTCATGCTGCTGCCGCAGACGTCGTGGCACAGCCGCCTCGGCACGGCGCTCACCGCCGCCCTCGAACGCCACGCGCCCGGTGACTGCGAGGTGGCGCAGCGCATGACGGTCCGGCTCGACGAGCGCAACCGTCTCGAACCCGACGTCCTGGTGACGACGACGCCCTACGACCCCGGTCTCACCTGGTTCCCGGCCGAGGACATCCGGCTCGTCGTCGAGGTCGTCTCCCCCGAGTCCGCGCACCGCGACCGCACGGTCAAGCTGCGCAAGTACGCCGAGGCCGGCATCCCGCACTACTGGCGGATCGAAGAGGAGGACGGCTCGCCCGTCGTCCACGTCTACGAGCTGGACGAGCCGACCAGGGCGTACGTGCCGACGGGCATCTTCCGCAACACGCTCCACCGGACCGTCCCCTTCGAGATCGACCTCGACCTGGACAAGCTCGTCTCGCCCTGACCGCGGGGGCGATCGGCGCGCCCGGCGTCCCGGCGGGACCGCAACCCTTGCCGCCGAAGCTCGTTGCCCCGGCTGACATGAGGACGCACACGACGGCCGCGAGCAGCCCGGAACCGGTCCGGCACGGAACCCGACCGCCCGCCGCGCAGGCGATCCGTGCCGTACTGGCCGCCCTCACCGCCGTAGCCGTCCTCCTCCCCCAAGGCTCAGCGGCCTTCGACCGGGAAGCCCCGCCACGCGTCACCGCCGTCCGCCCGTTGCCTTCCCTCACCGGGGACTTCGCGGAGTACGCCGCCCACGGCGGCCACGGCGGCCCCGCGAGTCACTGGACCGGCGGCGACAGTACGTACTCCGCGCGGACTCCCGCCGGAGAGCTGTGGATCTTCTCGGACACCTTCCTCGGCACGGTACGGCCCGACGGCTCCCGTGCCCCCGTCACGGGCGGCGGCACCGGGGACACAACCCCCTTCGTCCACAACAGCTTTGTCCTCTGGAGCGCAGCCCGAGGCCACGGCCCCCGCACCGTCACCGGCCGCTCCCCCTCCGGCCGCCCCACCGCCGTCGTCACCGACGACCGTGACTGGTACTGGGCCCGTGCCGCCCTCCCCCGCCCCGCCGACGGCGGTACGGACGTCGTCTACGCCCGCTACGCCCGTACCGGCCCCGGCCCGCTGGACGTCGTCCGGCGCGGCAACGCCCTGGCCCGGTTCCGGCGGGGGGACTTCACGCGCCCGGAGTCGCTCACGCCGCTGCCCTCGGCGACGCGCACCGCCTGGGGCGCCTGGCTGGAGCGGGGGCCGGGCGGTACGTACGTCTACGGCACCGAACCCGCCCCGTCCGGCGGCGGCCACTACCTGCGGCTGGCCCGCGTCACCGGCATCGACCTGCGCGCCGCCTGGCAGTACCGCACCGCCGACGGCTCCTGGTCACCGGACGAGTCCCGCGCGGCCCGGCTGACGGGCGCCGACGGGCGGGCGCTGCGCACGGCGGACGAGGTGAGCGTGGTCCGGCACGGCGGCTGGTACGCGCTGGTCACCCAGCGCGCGGACGAGCCGTTCAGCGCGGAGCTGCAACTGGCCTGGTCCCGTGCGCCCGGCGGTCCCTTCACCCGCCCGGTCGGGGTGTACCGGGCGCCCGAGGCCGGCCCCACCGGCTCGTACCGCGACCGGAACGTCTTCGCCTACAACGCGCACGAGCACCCCGAACTCGCCCGCCCCGGCGAGCTGGTCGTCTCGTACAACGTCAACAGCCTCGCTCCGGACGACGTCATCCGCGACGCGAGCATCTACCGCCCGCGCTTCGTACGCATCGCGCTGGCGCCTCCCGCGCACCGGTAGGGCATCGCGCACCCCGCTGCCGTCCCACGTCCGGGTGGTCCGGTGCTGTTCGCCGCCGGCCCGTCCGGGCCGGGGAGCATCGTGCGGCCCCGGCACCTGCGATTCCGCGCCGTCCTCAACCCTGTGTGAAGGAGTGTGAGTTGACTGCTGATGCCCCTGTGACCGCCGTGACGAAGGAGTCGTCCGACGAGGAATTACGCTACCGCTCCCCTTCCCTGACCGTCTTCGACCGTTCCCCGCTGACCGCCCGCAGCATGTGCAGGAGGCTGCCGCAGCTCGTCCGCAAGGCGCTGGGTCTGGCCTGGGGTGTGGACCGGCGGGCCGTCGTGGCGCTCCTGACGTGCCAACTGCTGGCAGGCGCTGTCGAGGCGTTCGGGCTGCTGGCGACGACGCGTACGATCACCGCGCTGATCGCCTCGGGCCGGGTCCAGGGCCGGCTGCTGGAAGCCCTGCCGTCGATCGCGCTGCTCGCGGGCGCGGCGGGCGTACGGGCGCTGCTGGCCATCGCCGTACGCGCGATCACCGGCCGGCTCGGGCCGCGCGTCTCCCGGGAGGCCGAGGTGCGCATGCTCCAGGCGGCGCTCGGCACGGAGCTCGCGGCCTACGACCACCCGGGGTTCAACGACAAGCGCGAGGCCGCCGACCGGGGCGCGGACGTCGCGCAGGACCTGCTGACGGAGTCGCAGGACCTGATGGCGTGCGCGGCGTCGCTCGTCGCGGCGGCGGGTGTCGTGGCACTGCTGCACCCGGTGCTGCTGCCCCTGCTGGTCCTGGCCACGCTCCCGCAGGGCATCGCGAGCATGAAGGGCGCGCTGGTGCAGTACCGGACCTCGCGCGCGCTGAGCGCCGACCGCCGGGTGCTGAGCCATCTGCGCTGGTACGCGACCGACAAGGGGCACGCCGACCAGCTGCGCGCGGGCACCATGTCCGCTTTTCTGCTGGGCCGTTACCGGGCGATCGGCGACCGCATCGACACGGCGACGGACGCGGCCGTGCGCCGCGTCGCCTGCTACGGGCTGCTGGGCGCGCTGGCCGGCGGGCTGGCCTCGGGGCTGGTGTGGGCGGCGCTCGTCATGTTGCTGGCGACGGGGCATCTGTCGGTGGCCTCGGCGGGCACCGCGGTCTTCGCGCTGCGCACGGTCGGCTCCTCGCTGCGCGGCTTCGTCGGCTACGGCACGCGCATGTTCCGCACGGGCCTGTACCTGGACGACTGGGCGGAGTTCATCGAGGAGGCGGGCGGGCACGGGCTGCGGCGCGGCCGGCTCGTACCGCGCGCGCCACTGACGGTGAAGGCGGAGGCGCTCACCTACCACTACCCGGGCGCGGACCGGCCGGCGCTGGAGAAGGTGTGCCTGGAGGTGCGCTGCGGGGAGGTGCTGGCGCTGGTGGGCGAGAACGGCTCGGGCAAGACCACACTCGGCAGGCTGCTGACGGGCCTGTACCTGCCCACGGACGGCACGGTCACCTGGAACGGCGTGGACACCGCCGACCTCGACCCGTACGCGATGTGGCAGCGGACGGCCGTCGTCCCGCAGGAGTTCGCCCGCTGGCCGATGTCGGCCCGCGAGAACATCACGCTCGGCCGCCCGCACGGCCAGGGCGACGGCCCGGTCCTGCGGGCCGCAGCGCAGGCGGGCGCGGACGAGGTGCTGGCCCGGCTGCGCAACGGCCTGGACACCCTGCTGGCCCGCGAGTGGTTCGGCGGGGTGGATCTGTCGGGCGGGCAGTGGCAGCGGATCGCCATCGCCCGCGCCTTCTACCGCCGGGCCGGGCTGCTGGTCATGGACGAGCCGACGAGCGCCCTGGACGCGCGGGCGGAGCACCGCATCTTCGCGGGCCTGCGCACGCTCGCCGGGGACCGGGCCGTGGTGCTGGTGACGCACCGGCTCGCGAACGTGGCCGTCGCGGACCGTATCGTCGTGCTCGACCACGGGCGGGTGGTGCAGCAGGGCGGCTTCGACGAACTGGTCGCGGTGCCCGGCCTGTTCCGTGAACTGTGGCTGCTGCAGAACGAGCGGGGCTCGCCGTAGCGGCCGGAAGCGGGCCGCCCCGGACGAGAGCACCGGCCGTGATCAGGTAGTATTCCTTCCGCGCCGCTAGCTCAGTTGGTCAGAGCGACTGACTCTTAATCAGTAGGTCCGGGGTTCGAGTCCCTGGTGGCGCACGAGACGGACCGGCCCCGCACCGAACTTCGGTGCGGGGCCGGTTCTTTGTCCGGGTGCGGTGCCGTGCAGGGCCGTACCCTTTCGCGTACGTACGAGCCCGAGCACTCCGAGGTCCCGTTGAAGCCCCGCACTCGCCGCACCGCCGTCCTTGCCACGCTGCTCGCCGCCACCGCCGTACTGACCGGCTGCTCCGGCTCGTCCTCGGGCGGCTCCTCCGACAAGGCCGACAAGGGCGGCAAGGCCGCTTCGGGCACCGCCCGGGCGATGCTGGGCGAACTGCCGGTGAAGAAGGCGGCGTCGAAGGACGGGTACGACCGGGAGGCGAAGTTCGGGCGCGCGTGGTCGGACTCCACGAACGCGCCCGGCTCCGGCAACAAGTGCGACACCCGCAACGACATCCTGAACCGTGACCTCAAGGACGTGCACTTCGACGGGGCCTCCTCCTGCGTCATCGGCTCCGGCAGGCTCAAGGACCCGTACACGGGCAAGGACATCGACTTCCAGCGCGGCCGCAGCACGTCCTCGGCCGTGCAGATCGACCACGTCATCGCCCTCGGCAACGCGTGGGTGACGGGCGCCCAGAAGCTGAGCCAGAGCGACCGCGAGGCCCTGGCCAACGACCCGCTCAACCTCATCGCGGCCGACGGCCCGGCCAACGGCCAGAAGTCGGACCGCGACGCCTCCCAGTGGCTGCCGGGGAACAAGAGCTTCCAATGCCCTTATGTGGCGCGGCAGATAGCGGTGAAGAAGAAGTACAAGCTGTGGGTGACGGCCGAGGAGAAGGACGCCATGGGCCGCGTCCTGGACTCCTGCCCGAACGAGAAGCTGCCGACGGACACCAGCACGGAGGTAACGCTGAAGTCGCAGAGGTAGAAAAATGAGCCCGTCCGGCGATTGAGGACCGGGGGTCTGGGGGCGGAGCCCCCTGGGGGCACCTCCCAGCGGTAGCTGGGGGAGGGAAGGGGCGGGGCTGGGGAAGAAGCCCGCCGCAGGCGTCCCGGACCCGCACCCGACAGCCCACCAGTCCCCCTCCCTCACCCCACCCTGCTCAACACCCCCCGCCCGATAGCTGGTTCGAGTGATTCCGGGTTTGCCCGAACAACTCCGGGCATAAGTAATCGCACTCGGCGAAAGGGGCCGGCCATGTCAATCCAGCACACCGTGCTGATCCAGAACTTCGCCTTCAACCCGAACGACCTGGTCATCAACGTCGGCGACACCGTCGTCTGGACGAACCAGGACGACGTCGCGCACACGTCCACCTCCGACGCCAACCCGCCGGTGTGGGACACCGGCCCCATCGACCCGGGGCAGACCTCCTCCCCGATCGGTTTCGGGACCGTCGGTGTCTTCCCGTACCACTGCAGCATTCACCCGGAGATGAAGGCCGACGTCAGGGCCGTCGTCTCGACGGACTGAAAGGCCTGAAAGGCCTGAAAGGCCTGAAAGGGCTACGGCGCCCCGTCAGCACGGCGTCGGCACGACGGCAGCATACTCTCGATGATCTCCACGGCCCGCCCGGTGCCGCCCAGCCCCCTTACCTGCGCGCGCAGTTGCGCGCAGCGCCGGGCGACCTCGGGGTCACCGGTGAGCTCCAGCAGCGCGGCCCGCAGATTCCGCGCGTCCGCCTCGTCCGTGTCGATGCGGCGGGCCACGCCGAGTTCGACGAGCCGGTCGGCGTTCATGAACTGCTCGGCACCCTGCGGCACGGTGATCATGGGGACGCCGCAGTACAGGCCCTCGTTGCTGCCGCCCATGCCGGCGTGGGTGACGAAGGCGTCGGCCTGTTCCAGGATCGCCAACTGGGGCACCCAGGACCGCACTTCGACGTTCGCCGGGATGTCGCCGAGCTCGCTCGCGTCGACGTGCCTGCCGATCTGGAGGACGACGTGCCAGCCGGGCAGGTCCCCGAAGGCGGCCAGGCAGTGCCGGTAGAAGTCGGGCTGCCGGGTGTAGGCGGAGCCCAGGGAGACGAGCAGCACCTTCTCGGCGCCGGCGGGCCGGCTCCAGCCGCCCTGGTCGGTGCGCGCGCCCAGGCACGGGCCGACGAAGGTGACGGCGTCGGTGTCGACGCGGTCGGCGTGCGGCTGCATCGCGGTGGGGATGAGGGCGAGGGCCCGCCGGGGCCGCCCGCTGAAGTCGTCCACGTCCAGCGTGGTCGCCCCGCAACGGGCCAGCCAGGAGGCGAACTTGGCGCGGTGGGCGTCGGCGCCGGGCAGCTCCAGCAGCTGCCCCAGGAACTCCTTCTCGGCGCCCTCCCAGCGCACGAAGGTCGGGGAGAGCTGCAGCTCGGGGCGGCCCTGCGACTCGGCGAGGGCGCGCGCCGCGTAGCCGCCTATGTCGTACAGGTACAGATCGGCGGGGTCGCGGTCGTAGGCGGCGCGCAGCTGCGGCAGCGACTGGATCGCGTCGTCGAGGAAGATGTCCATCGCGGCGATGGGGTCGTCCGGCCAGATGTTGTCGGCGGGCAGCACGGAGGTGTACGGGACGAGTTCGGCGCCGGCCGCCTCGACGACGTCGGCCATGGCGGGCGCGTTGGCGTACGTCACCCGGTGGCCGCGTGCCACGAGCTCGCGGATGATCTCCAGGCTCGGCAGGACGTGGCTGATGATGGGGCCGGCCACCATCGCGATGTGCGCGGGGCGGCGGCGGGTGGTGCGTGCGGTCATGACAGCGGACTCGTTTCAGATCTGCGGCCGGACGCGGCCGCGCGAGAGTTACGGGCACGGCGCGCGGGTGCGCACGGCCGCCACGACGGCATCCGGTGCCGGTCGCGGGCAGCGCACACGCGCGGGAGGCGGGGACGCGAAGGTCCCCGGCCCGTCAGCCGTAGATCTGGAGAAAGTGCATGATCGGCACCCTAGTCGGCGCCCGGAGCCCCGGCCACCGAATTAACGGCCGGCGGGCTCGCCGGCTCCCGCGGCACGCCGCGTACCGCGGCCTCCGCGTCGTCGCACACCAGCGTCCCGTCCCCGGCACCGTGCGAGGCCCGTACGCGCACGGGCACCCGGTGGCGCTGCGCGTACTCGACGGAGCCGGCCGCGAGGACCTGGGCGCCGCCGGCCGCGAGACGGCGCATCGCCGTGTAGCCGATGCGCTCGTAGCGACGCGCGCCGGGGACCAGGCGCGGGTCGGCGGTGTAGACGCCGTCGACGTCGGTGCAGATCTCGCACAGGTCGGCGTCGAGCGCGGCGGCCAGGGCGACGGCCGTGGTGTCGCTGCCGCCCCGGCCGAGCGTGGTGATCTCGGCGTCCCCGGCCCGCCCCTGGAATCCGGCGACGACGGGGACGACTCCGGCGGCGAGCGCGGCGCGGACGCGGTCGGGGGTGACGCCGACGACGCGGGCCCGGCCGTACTCGGGTGTCGTACGGACCCCGGCCTGGGCCCCGGTGAGGGAGCGGGCGGGGATGCCCAGCGCGTCCAAGGCCATCGCGAGGAGGGCGCTGGAGACGCGTTCGCCGGCGCTGAGCAGCATGTCGGTCTCGCGGGCCGGGGGCGAGGGGCTGATCCGGGCGGCGAGGCCGAGGAGTTCGTCGGTGGAACGGCCCATCGCGGAGACCACGACGACGACGTCGTGCCCGTCCTCGCGGGTGCCGGCGACGCGGGCGGCGACGCGCTGGAGGCGGTCGGCGTCGGCGACGGAGGATCCGCCGTACTTCTGGACGATGAGGGTCACGTGACGTGTGCTCCTTCAGGATATCCGGGCGGTCTCGGCAGCCTCGGCGGCCTCGGCAGCCTCGACGGCGTCGAGGAGGATGCCGCAGGCGGCGTCGACGACGTCGGCGGTGGTGTTCAGGGGCGGCAGCATGCGTACGACGCAGTCCTCGCGGCCGCCGAGTTCGACGATGAGGCCGTGCCGCAGGGCGTGGGACTGGACGGCGCGGGCGAGTCCGGCGGCGGGCCGGCCGTCCTCGGGGCCGGCGAGCTCGACGCCCCACATCATGCCGAGGCCGCGTACCTCGCGGACGTGGGGGAAGTTCTTGAGCTCGGCGAGGCGGTCCTCGATCTGGGCGGCGCGGGCCCGGACGTTGCCGAGGACGTCCTCGTCGCGGACGAGGCGCACGGCCTCGGTGCCGGCGGCGAAGGCGAGTTGGTTGCCGCGGAAGGTGCCGGTGTGGGCGCCGGGGGCCCAGACGTCGAGCCGCCGGTCGTAGAAGATCATGGCGACGGGGGTGCCGATACCGCTGAGCGCCTTGGAGGCGACGACGACGTCGGGTTCGATGCCGTACTGCTCGAAGGCGAACCAGGTGCCGGTGCGGCCGCAGCCGGTCTGCACCTCGTCGACGACGAGCGGGACGCCGAGTTCCCGGGTCAGTTCGCGGACGCGGGTGACGAACGCGGGCCGGGCGGGGATGACGCCGCCCTCGCCCTGGACGAGTTCGAGGACGACGGCGGCGGGCCGGGGCACTCCGCCGTTGCCGTCGCGCAGGGCGCGTTCGAGGAACGCGACGCAGTTGGTCTCGCACGTCTCGGGGGTGAGGGCCAGCGGGCAGCGGGAGCAGTAGGAGTAGGGGAAGAAGTGGACGCCGGGCATGCCGCCCGGGACCGGCTGTTTCTGGGCGACGAGCCCGGTGAGGGCCATGGCGGCGTGGCTGCTGCCGTGGAAGGCGCCCTGGAAGGCGACGATGTCGCCGCGTCCGGTGGCGGTCTTGCAGAGTTTGACGGCCGCGTCGACGGCGTTGGCGCCGGTGGGCCCGCACAGGTGCACTTTCGTGCGGTCCCGCATGGAGGGCGGCAGCATCGACAGCTGGGCTTCGACGAAGGCGTCCTTGGCGGGGGTCGGGAAGTCCAGTCCGTGGGTGAGGCTGGCGAGTTGCCGGGTGACGGCGTCGACGAGGGCGGGGTGGTTGTGCCCCAGGGAGAGCACGCCGGCGCCGGAGAGGAAGTCGATGAAGACGTTGCCGTCCAGGTCACGGACCCAGGGCCCGGAGGCCTCGGCGATGGCGATGGGCAGACGGCGCGGATACGTACGGGCGTTGGACTCGCGGCGCTCCTGCCGCTCCAGCAACGCGGCGGACCGGGGCCCGGGCAGCTCACCGCTGACGACAGGCGCCGAGGCCCAGGAGGGGACGGTGGGGGTGATGGTCTGTGCGCTCATTGGGGCTCGCTCTCCTGCGTTTCGGTTGGCGGTACTTGGTGTTCTGATGGGTGAAGGGGTACGGGCGTGGGGGCGCTTGGCACGGGGCAACTGGGCGGGGCGCGGGCCGATCCGCACGGGCGGGAGCCCGAAACGCACATCCACAAGCGGCTCAGCCGCACCGCACCCCCTCACCCGCGCGGCGAGCGCAACCGCACCGGGCGGGCCGGGATCCCCCGCCAGTCGCTGCCGGGCGGCAGTCCCTCCCCCTTCATGACCAGGGAGAGCGCGTCGAGCGTGGCGTCGGCGCCCACGCGCGCGTCGTAGAGGACGACGCAGCGGGTGCCGACCGTGGCCCGGTCCTCGACGCGGACGCGGGACATCTTCATGACGCGGTCCTCGAACAGGTGGGTCTGCAGCGAGGTGGCCTCGCCGACGGCGGCGTCGTCGCCGACCTCGACCAGGTCGAACTCGGTGAGGTACGTGGTCGACAGCCAGGTCCGCTTCCCGATCCGGGCGCCGAACAGACGCAGTACGGGGGCGATCCACGGGGTGCCGGTGAGGGAGTTGAGGAGCGACGGTACGACGAGGTTCTCGAAGAGGCCGGTGATGAGCTCGGTGCGGCGCACCCAGATCCCCCACAGTGGCTCGGTGCGCGGCCGGTAGCGGCCGATGACGAGCCACTTCAGGGCGACGACCACGAGGGTCGCAGCGAGCGCGGAGCCGAGCAGCAGCGCGGGCGCGAGCGCGAACACGGCGGTGGGCGGCACGCGTTCGGCGAGGCTCGCCATCGCGTAGAGCAGGGCGATCAGGGAGAGCCCGCCGAGCGTCGCGGGCAGGGTGACGCGGAAGTACTCGACGGCCAGCCGGGCGGCGATCAGTCCGCGGCTCGGGTCGAAGGTGTACTTGGCGGGGAACGCCCGGCTCTCCTCGCGGCGCGGCAGGAACAGCGCGGGTGAGCCGAGCCAGGTGGTCTCGGCCTCGATCGGCGTGGCGGGGGCGAGGGAGTGCACGCCGAGGAGGCTGTTGTCGCCGAGCCGGGCGGAGCCGGGGACGAGTGCCCCGTTGCCGACGAAGCCGCGGGCGCCGACGGTGGCGGTGGCCAGGGCGATGCGGCCGCGGTGGAAGACGGCGGGGGCGACGACGCAGATGTCGGCGAGGAAGCTGCGTTCGCCGACTTCGAGCAGGTCGGGGTCGACGAAGCTGACGGTGGCGACTTCCGCCCAGCGGCCGGTGCGGGCGCCGAGCGCGCGCAGGAACGGTACGAGGTAGAGGGTCGAGTACAGCGCGTGGGTGACGGTCAGGCTGAGCGTCATCATGCCGTCGGCGAGCCACTTGGCCGCGCCGAAGCCGCTGCGTTCGCGGTGGATGCCGGCGCGGGCGCGGGGCAGCAGTGCGCGCTTGACGAGGAGGACGAGCAGGCAGGTGCTCAAGGGGACGAGCGGTCCGGCCACCGCGGTCGCGGCGACGGCCCACCACAGTCCGCCGGTCGCGGCGGCCCAGGCGGTCAGGACGGTGCCGGGGACGAGGACGAGCGCGGGGGCGAGGGTGAGGAACAGCGCGCCGAGCGCGTAGCCGGCCAGGACGTGGGCGGGCCAACGGCCTTCGTCGGGTGCGGCCTCCAGCTCGGTGAGCAGCGCGGGCCTGCCGCCGGCGGGGGCGGCGGGGGAGCCGGCCCAGTAGGCGCCGTCGGGGACGGTGCGGTCGGCCGGTACGAGCGACTGGTCGCCGACGGCGGCCCCGTCGCCCAGCCGGGCGCCGGGCAGGACAAGGCTGTTGGTGCCGAGGTAACTCCCGGCGCCGAGGCGGACGGTGGCCAGCCGCAGCCATCCGCTGTCGACGGTGAAGGGCTGGAGGCGGGCGCCGTAGCCGGTGCTCGCGCCGTCGCCGAGTTCGACCAGGGCGGGTACGGCGGGCGGGACGGCGAGGTGGCAGCCGTGTCCGATGCGGGCGCCGAGGAGCCGCAGGTAGGGAGGGAGCAGCGGGGAGCCGGCGAGGAGGGCGGCGGGTGACAGCGCGAGGACCTTGCCGTAGAGCCAGAACCGCAGGTAGGTGCGGCCCCACAGGGGGTACCAGCCGGGGGTGACCCCGGCGAGCAGCAGCCGTGCGGCGAGTACGGGCAGCAGTCCGGTGCCCAGGACGAACCAGGCGGCGTCGACGGGGATGAACAGTCGCCAGTCGAGGTGCGCGAACCAGGCGGCGGGCCCGCTGCCGGTGAGGCCCTGGACGGGCAGGTCGAGGGTGACGCACAGCCGGTAGAAGAGGGTGAGCAGCGGGAGGCTCAGGACGAGCATCCAGGTGTAGAACGTGGCGAGTTGGGCCAGTCCGCAGGTCCACACGCGGATGCCGGAGTGCCGCAGCGGCGGGGGTGCGGTGGTGTCGGTGGGGGCCTGGTCGGGTGTGTCGTGTTCGGTGGTCCCGACGAAGGCGGCCAGGGTGCGGACGGTGGGGTGTGCGTAGAGGTCGCCCATGGCGATGCCGCGCAGGCGGGGTTCGCGGCGCAGCCGGGAGACGAGGCGGGCGGCGAGCATGGAGTGGCCGCCCAGGTCGCAGAAGAAGTCGTCCTCGACGGAGAGTTCGTCTTCGGCGGTGCCGGTGATCTCCTGCCAGACGGCGGCCAGTTGGCGTTCGAGTGCGGTGGCGGGGGCGATGCGGGGGGCGCGGCGGCGGCCGAAGGGGGCGGAGGCGGGGGCGGGCAGCCGGGAGCGGTCGACCTTGTCGGCGGCGAGCAGGGGCAGCGCGTCGAGGATCTCCACGAAGGCGGGGATCATGTAGTCGGGGAGCCGGCGGCGCAGCGCGGTGTGCAGCCGTTCGCGCAGGTCTTCCTCATCGAGGCTGCTGCGTGCGGGGGCGTGGAGGGTGAGGTAGGCGACGAGGTCCTGGGCGGCGCCGGTGGTGCGGGCGACGACGACGGCGCTCTCGACGGCTTCGTCCTCGCGCAGGATCTGTTCGATCTCGCCGCACTCGATGCGGTAGCCGCGGATCTTGACCTGGGTGTCGACGCGGCCGAGGTAGGCGATTTCCCCGGTGGGGGTGATGCGGCCGAGGTCTCCGGTGCGGTAGAGGCGGGGGACGGTGGCTCGGTCGGTGGCCACCGGGTTGGCTATGAAGCGTTCGGCGGTCAGTTCGGGGCGGTTGACGTAGCCGACGGCGACGCCGGGGCCGCCGACGCAGATCTCGCCCTCGGTGCCGTCGGGCACGGGCCGCAGTGTCTCGTCGAGGACGTAGACGTGGTAGGTGGGCAGTGGCCGGCCGATGGTCACGGGCTGGTGCGGGCGCAGTTCGCCGCAGGTGGCGGTGACGGTGGACTCGGTGGGTCCGTAGGCGTTGAGGATGCGCCGTCCGGTTCTGGACCAGCGTGCCACCAGATCCTTGGGGCAGGCTTCGCCGCTGACCAGCAGGGAGCGCAGGGCGGGCAGTTCGCCCTCGATGGTGGTGAGGAGGGTGGGTACGCAGCACAGCACGGTGATGGCGTGCTCGGTGAGGAAGTCAGTGAGGCCCTGGCCGACGCGGCGGTCGTCGCCGGGTCCGGCGTAGAGGGCGGCTCCGGCGATCCAGGCGGGCCAGATCTCCTCGACGGAGAAGTCGAAGGCGAGGGAGAGGCCCTGGTAGACGCGGTCGTGGCCGCGGACCTGGTAGACGGGGGTGGCCACGCGCAGGAAGTTGACGATGTTGGCGTGGCTGACGGCGACGCCCTTGGGGCGGCCGGTGGTGCCGGAGGTGTAGATGATGTAGCAGAGGGACGCGGGGTCGCGGGGCGGGGCGGGCCGGGCAGCGCTCTGCCGGGCCAACTCGCTGTCCAGCGCGTCGAGTTCGAGGACGGGGCAGTGCGCGTCGCGGGTGCGCTCGCGCAGGGTGCCGGTGCTGACGAGGGTGGTGAGGCCGGCGTCGGAGGCGATGAAGGCGACGCGGTCGGCGGGGAACGCGGGGTCGAGCGGGACGTAGGCGGCGCCCGCCTTGAGCACGCCGAGGAGAGCGGTGTAGGTGTGCGGGGACCGCTCCAGGAGGATGCCGACGGTGCTGCCCTCGCGTACTCCGCGCCGGCGCAGCAGGTGTGCCAGGCGATTGGCGCGGCGCTCCAGTTCGGCGTAGGTCAGCCGGGTTTCCTCGCAGACGACGGCGACCGCTTCGGGGGTACGGTCGCAGGTCTGCTCGAAGAATTGCGGGAGAAAGCGGACGTGTCCGATGCCACCTCCTTCCGGGGGTGCGGACGATTCCGTGGTGCGGGCCACGGCGGGCTGTGCTGGGATCACTTTCGTGCCGGTCACCGGCTCCCCCTCGGGAATTGGGCCACGATGCTTTTCGAAGACGGCGCGCCGTCGTTCCGCGCGTTTTTGCGTACGTGTCCGGCGCGTTGACGGGGCGTGAGCAAGCTAGGTGTCGGTATCCCCGGGGAACAGCGGGATTCGAGCCGACCTGACATGCCGCGCGGGGTTCGCTTGCGTGTCTCCTTGGCCCCTCACCAGGGTTGCCGATGTGGCGTATCGCGTCTCCTGAGTCGCCAGGTCCGGACACCAGAACGAGCTTCGTCTCCAGGCCCGCCCGCAACACGGAGACAAACCGGACCGGCCGCATCCGGCCGACCGGCCGGTTCCCGCCAGCCGCCGTTCCGAGGAAGTAAAGGATTCATCTTCTTCTTTTTCGACGCTGTAAACGCCGCCCCAACGGCAGGTCGGCTGATCAGCCGAGGCGCTTTACCGGCGCGTCCGGTACCGGTAATTCGGGCAGCCCCGGGGAGTGGAGCCAGTCCCGGAAAAACCCTTCCAGGGACCGGCCCGAGCACCGCTGCGCGTGCGCGACGAAAGCCGGGGTGTCCGCGGTTCCGCCCCGGTTCCGGGCGAGCCACTCGCGGACCATCGGAAAGAAGACCGCGTCCCCGGTCACGGTGCGCAGGGCGTGCAGGGTGAGGGCGCCCCGGCTGTAGAGGCGGTCGTCGTAGAGTTCCCCGGCCGCCGGGTCGCCGAGCACCGGTCCACCGCCGACGGCGCGCAGTCGCGCCCGTTCCCCGAGCGCCGTCGCGTGGGCGCCCGCCTCGCCGCAGCACTCCGCCCACAGCCACTCCAGCGGATCGCCGACCCGGTCGTCCACGACGAGCGCCCCGTACTCCTCGAAGGGGTACGGCCCGAACAGCCCGGTGAAAGCACGCAGCATGAGCGGCTGCCGCCCGAAGTCGTGGGCGGCACGCTCCGCCAGCCGCTCGGGAAAGACATTGCGCAGCCGTACGCCCGCCGGGCCTCCGGACTGCTCGCGGAAGACGAACCGCCCGATCGCCACGGTCGCCAGATACGGCGCCATGGGCCCGTCGTGCTCGTACACCCACCGCGTCCGCCGGCCGCCGGCCGGCTCCCGCAGCGCCAACCGGCCGTTGGCGCATACCTGGTAGCGCTCCGGGGCGGTGACCTCGATGCGGTAGGCGGCCTTGTCGTCGGGCCGGTCGTTGCACGGGAACCAGGAGGGGGCGCCCACCGGTTCGCTCATGACCCGCACGCCGTCCCGGGTGCGGAACCAGCCCGCCTCATCGTCGAGTTCGGGAACGCCGACGGGCCGCGGCACCCCGTGGTAGTGGACGACGGCCCGGACGGGCTCCCCGGCGGGCAGCACCCGCCCCGTGGCCACCAGCAGCTTCTTCTTCCGCTGCCGGAAGCGCGCCGCCGCACCGTCCACGCCGACCCGGGAGACCCGTAACCGGGCGAGGTCGAAGGCGAGTTCCCGCATCTCGCGCGAGGGAACGACGGTCAGCTCCGCGACGGCCAGGATCCGCCCCGAACCGGGCTTCCAGTCCAGCCGCAGCCGGTAGCGGCGGACACGGTAGTCGTCACTGCCGTGGTGCGGGAAGCAGCGCGCTGCGGTTCGGCACACCCCGGCACCGTACGCCCCCGGCGGCGGCCCCCGGAACGGTCAGCGCGCCAGCCGTCCCAGCAGCGCGGCGGACGCGGCGATACCGAGCAGCGCGGCGAGGCCGAGCACCGCGAGGTCGGTACCGAGGTGGGCGGGCGTCCCGATCAGCAGCCCCCGCAGCGCGTCGACCTGATAGCTCAGCGGATTGGCCTTGCTGACGGCCTGCAGCCAGCCCGGCATCGCGGAGACGGGATACAGCGCGTTGGAGCCGAAGAACAGCGGCATCGTGATGGCCTGGCCGATGCCCATCAGCCGGTCGCGGGTCAGCACGATGCCCGCGATCGACATCGACAGGCACGAGAAGAACGCCGACCCGAGCAGCACCACGGGCACGACCGCCAGCAGCCGCAGCGGATTCCAGGTCAGGGCCACCCCGAGGAGCGCGGCGATCGCGACGATCACGACGGCCTGGATCACCGCCTTGACCCCGGAGGCGAAGGCCTTGCCGGTCACCAGCGCGGCCCGGGGCGTCGGCGTGACCAGCAGCTTGGTGAGGACGCCGGAGTCCCGCTCCCAGATGATCTGGATGCCGTAGAAGATCGCGATGAACATCGCGGACTGGGCGATGATCCCCGGGGCGAGGTAGTCGAGATAGGGCACGCCACCGGTGGGGACCGCCCGGATCCGGGTGAAGGTCTCCCCGAAGATCAGCAGCCACAGGGCGGGCTGCACGGCCCGCGTGTACAGCTCGGTGCGGTCGTGCCGCAGCTTGCGCAGCTCGACGACGCACATGGCGGCCACGCGCGCGGGCAGCACCCGCCAGCCGCCGCGCGGCTGCGGCTGCTTCGTCAGCAGCGCGAACCGCTCGGGGCCGTCAGCCGACGCGGGAGGCGGTGCGGCGGGTACGGCGGACATCGTGGAACTCCCCTCGCTCGTCGTCGGGCCCGGACCCCAGCCCGCTGCCGGCGAAGTGCCGGAAGACGTCCTCCAGCGTGGGTTCGGGCAGCCCTTGCGCCCCGGACTCCCGGCGGTGCGCGACCAGTTGGTCCTTGAGCTCCCGCGGGGTGCCGAGGGCGCGGATCCGGCCCCGGTGCATCAGGGCCAGCCGGTCGCAGCGCTGTTCGGCCTCCTCCATCGAGTGGGTGGTGACCAGCACGGTCATGCCCGTAGCGGCCCGTACGGCGTCGACGTGCTGCCAGACACTGTCGCGGGCGATGGGGTCGAGCCCGATGGTCGGTTCGTCGAGCACCATCAGCCGGGGCGCGCTCACCAGCGCCTGCGCGAGCTCCAGGCGCCGCACCATGCCGCCGGAGTACGTCGCGGCGAGCCGCCCGGCGGCCTCGCTCAGCCCGACGGCGGCCAGCGCCTGCGCGACCCGCTCGGCGCGCTCGCGGCGGGGCACGTCGTAGACCCGCGCGAACAGATCGACGTTCTCCTCGCCGGTCAGGCTGCCGTCGGCGGACAACTGCTGGGGGACATAGCCGATCAGGCGCCGTACGGCCATCTTCTGCCGGGCGGCGTCGTGTCCGAAGACGCGGATGACGCCGGGCCGTACGGGCAGGAGCGTCGTGATGGCCCGCATCGTGGTGGTCTTCCCGGCCCCGTTGGGCCCGAGCAGCCCGAAGACCTCACCCGCCGCGACCCGCAGGCTCAGTCCGTCGACGGCCCTGGTCCGGCCGAAGGCGTAGTGCAAGTCGTCGCAGAGGAGGGCGGGTCCGACCGCCTCGGGCCGGTGCGCGGGTATCGGTTCAGGGTCGGGGGGACGCGGGGTCGTACGCATGACGGTTCCTTCCCGTGGTCCCGGGCCTGCCGCCGCGGCCGTCGCCCCGCAGGGACTCGGCCAGGCGCCGCAGCGCGGGCAGCGCGGCCTGAAGCGCCGCCCGGTCCTGCGGGCCGAGACCGCCGATGTGCTCGTGGTAGAGCGCGCTGCGCCGGGCGTCCCAGTCGCGCAGCCGCTCCAGGCAGGGCGGGGTGGGGTGCAGCCGCGCGGCACGCCGGTCGTCGGGATCGGTCTCGCGGCGCAACAGCCCTGCTCTCACCAGCTGGTTGACGAGCGTACTGACCGAGTTCGCGGCCAGGCACAGCTCGTCGGCGGCGGCGGAGACCCGGATCCCGGGCCGGGCCGTGACCAGCCGCAGCAGCTCGGCCTGCGCCCCGCGCAACCGGGGCGTGCCGAAGCCGCGCCACAGCCGGCGCCGGGCCAGTCGCTGGATACCGGTCAGGACCCCGGCGAGCTCGTCAGGAAGGTCACCCGCGGCCATACCGCCAGGGTAGCTCTGCGTGAGAGGTATCGAAAAGGGGAGGGAGAACAGGGGAGGGAGCGCGGGGGGAAACCGGTGCTTCCACCGACCGGTCCACCGTCCGTATCCGCCCGCGGCCAGGACTCGTTGCCCGGGCATGACCGAGATCCCTGATCCTTCAGCGTGCCCCGCCGGCAGCCGTGGCCGGGCACGACGTGCCCGCTCGACCGCCGTGGCCGGGGCACTGGCCGCCCTGCTGCTCGGGGGCGCGGCGACCGCGCCGGGCGCGGGCGCGACCGCGCACCCGCCCGCGCACCGCGCCTATGTCGCCCTCGGCGACTCGTACTCCTCCGGCGTCGGCGCGGGCCTGAACACGTACGAGGTGGAGAGCGGCGAGTGCAAGCGCAACAGCAAGGCGTATCCGGCGCTCTGGTCCGCCGGGCACCGCTCGTGGTCGTTCGTCTCCACCGCGTGCGCGGGCGCGACCACCGACGACGTGGCCTCCTCCCAACTCGGGCCGCTCGGCCGGGGGACGGGCCTGGTGAGCCTGACGGCGGGCGCCAACGACGCGGGCTTCGCGGACGTGATGACGACCTGCACCCTGGGCGGTGAGAAGGTGTGCCTGCAGCGTGTCGAGCAGGCACGCGCGTACGCGGACCGCACCCTGCCGGGGAAGCTCCAGGCCCTCTACGAGAAGATCCGCGGCAAGGCCCCGGCGGCCCGGGTCGTCGTCCTCGGCTACCCCCACCTCTACCAGCTCCACGGCGCCTGCGCCTTCGGCCTGTCCGAGACGGAGCGCGCCGCGGTCAACAAGGCGGTCGACGCGATCGACGAGGTCACGGCCCGCGGGGCCCGCCGCCAGGGCTTCGTCTTCGCCGATGTCCGCGAGGCCTTCAAGGACCACGAGGTCTGCGCACGCTCACCGTGGCTGCACTCGGTCAGCCTCCCTCCGGAGGAGTCGTACCACCCGAACGCGCAAGGCCAGTCGCGGGGTTACCTGCCGGTGTTCAGCCGCGCGGCGGGCTGACGCCGAGCCGCCGGTCCGAGGGCGGGGCCCCCTGGGCTCCGCCCTCGTTCGCTGTTGACTTCTCCACCACCCCGTGCAACTGATGTCATGCTCACAACACTTCCACCGGGAAGGGAGCACGACCATGCGCAACCGCACGGCAGCCGCCACCGCCCTGGCCACCGCCCTGGCCTGCACCGGCGTGGTGCTCGGCGCCCAGCCCGCCGCCGCCGACACCGTGAGCGTCGGCTACACCTGCACCGGCCCCGGCGCCCCCAGCGGCGTCGTCTCCCTGACCGTGACCGTCACGGCCCCGGCCAGCGTCCCCCAGGGCGGCACCGCCGACCTCACGGTCTCGGCCACCACCGCCCTCACCACCCCCGTGAACCTCCCGGCGAACAGCGTCTCGGGCGAGATGACCATAGCCCTCGGCGGCTCGGCCTCCGGCACGGTGACCGCGACCGGCTTCACCAACCCCGACCCGGTCCCGAGCGGCTCGACGGTCGCGGTCTCCGGCGGCACGGCCTCCGCGCAGCTCAGCACGGCGGGCAGCGCGACCTTCTCGCCCGGCAACGCCTCGGTGCACGTCTTCGGCGCCACGGTCGAGTGCGCGGTCTCGGGAACGGCCCCCGTGGCCGCGACGACCGAGGTCACGCCTTCGTGAGCGCGGCCGCGCCGAAGGACACGTCGAACCGGTCGCACCAGATGCTGACACTGGAGTACCGGTTCAGATCGAGGTCGGCGGGCAGGGCGTAGTTCTGGTCGCCCTTGTTGCCCTTGAGCTTGCCGAGGCTGACATGGGCCCCCTTGTCGAAGCCGAACCAGCCGTCCCGGCCCTCCTTGACGGGCGCGTCGCTGACGAGCACCCGCAGGTCGGGCCCGTTGCTGGTGTCGAGCCCCATCAGCCGCAACGTACGGCTGCCGTCGGGGAGTTGCAGGATCCGTACCGAACCGCTCGTACGGTGCTCGTGACTGATCAGCTCCCCGGCGGCGAGCGTCCGCACACCACCGCCGGCGGCGCCTCCACCGGAACCCCCACCCGCCCCCGAAGCCGCCCCGGAAGCCACCGGCGCGGCCTCGCGCACGGTCTCGTCCACCCACAACTTCCACGGCTGGAACCAGTACACCCCGACTCCCACCGCCACCACGACCGCCACGATCGCCGCCTGGACGAACCGCTTGCGCAGCACCCGCCGTACCCGTCCCATGACCCGTCCTCCCGGACCCTCCGTGCTCGGCATGCCCCGAAGGGCCACACCACCGTCACCCGGTCCAACGGCCCGGACGCCGCACCGCACTCCGGAAAACCGATGACGAAAGTCTTACGTCAGCCGCGCCCCGCCCCCGCCGCCGCCCCGGAGGGCAACTCGTTGTACGAGGCCACCCGCTCCTGCCCCGACAACTCCCCTATGGCACGCATGATCTCGTCGGTGACGGCACGCCGCGCCGCCCCCGTGCACACGCCGTCGTACCGCTCGGAGAAGTGCAGCGGCTTCCCAAAACGCACGGTGACCCGGTGCGGCCGGGGCACCCGCCTGCCCACGGGCTGCAGCCGCTCGGTACCGCTGAGCGCCACGGGAACCACGGGCGCCCCCGAGCTCAGGGCGAGCCAGGCCACGCCGGTGCGGCCACGGTAGAGCCGGCCGTCGAGCGAACGTGTGCCTTCCGGATAGATGCCGAACACCCCCTCGCCGTCCAGGACTTGACGCGCGACCTCCAACGACCCGAGCGCCGACCGCCCACCACCCCGCTCCACGGGAACCGCCCCGAAGGCGCCGAAGAATCCGCGCACGGCCCGCCCCTTGACCCCGCGCCCGCGAAAGTAGTCGGCCTTCGCGAGGAAGGCCACGGGCCGTGGCGCCACCAGGTTGATCACCACGCTGTCGATGAACGAGAGGTGATTGCCGGCGAGAATGACCCGCCCGCGCCGCGGCACGTTGACGGCGCCCTCGACGACGGGCCGGCAGAGGAGACGGACCGCCGGGACGGCCACGGACCTGACGAGCGAATGGAACACGGGATCCCCCTGCAAGGGCTCGGAGAGCGGTGACAGCCGGGGACTATAGCGCCCGAACGATCGGACGCTAAACTTCTCCCAGAAGCATCCTGACGGCTAAGCTGAACTCATGAGCCCCAAGAGTTCCAGAGCCGAAGCCCGCCGCACCCGGGCCGCCATCGTCGAGCACGGCGTCCGCCTCGCCTCCGTCGAAGGACTCGAAGGGCTGACGATCGGCCGGCTCGCGGCGGATCTGGGGATGAGCAAGTCCGGGGTCCTCGGCCACTTCGGCAGCAAGGAGGGCCTCCAGCTCGCGGTGGTCGACGAGGCGGCCGAGGTGTTCGGCCGCGAAGTGGCGCAGCGCGCCGACGGGACGTCACCGGGCCTGCCCCGGCTCCTCGCCCTGTGCTCGGCGTGGATCACCTATCTGGATGGAGACGACGTCCTGCCCGGCGGCTGTTTCTTCACGGCCGCCGCGACGGAGTTCGACGACCGCGAGGGCCCGGTGCGCGACGCCGTCACGGGGCTGAGCACGGTGTGGCAGCACGATCTGCGCCGCCACGTCCGGCTGGCCGTGGAGGCCGGGGAGCTGCCCGGGGACACGGACGCCGACCAGCTCGTCTTCGAGCTCACGGGGCAGGCGCTCGCCCTGCACCACGCCCGCAGACTCCTGCGCGACGCGGCCGCGGCCGACCGCGCCCGCCGGGCCATGGCCCGGCTGCTGGGCCACGCGCTCCCCTCCCCCGACCGCGCCGCACCCCGGCGGACCCCGGCCGCCGGGCGGTGATCTCCCGGACAAATCCCCCGAACATCGGCTCCCTGTACGCCGGTTGTGGAGATCCGCCGATGACAGCCGGGCCCCGCTCCTGAGATCCTGGTCAAGTGTGAAGGCAAACCGTGGAGGTCCACAGTCCGTACGGGCGGTGGCCGGGCCCACAGCCGCTGACTGGGAGCACTGATGACTTTACTGACCACGTGGCCGGAGTCCGGCCCGCAGACCGTCGTCCGCCGCACCTCGGACCCCGAGGCGATCGCGGCCGCGCTCACCCCGGCCGGAGTGCGCTACGAGCAGTGGCCCCTGCGGGAGACGGACACCGCCGACCCCGACGCCGTCCTGTCCGCGTACGCACCGGAGGTCGCCCGCCTCACGGCGGAGGAGGGCTTCGTCACCGTCGACGCGATCGCCCTGCACCCCGACGGCGCCCCGGACTGGACGCGGCGGACCAGGCCGGCCCGCGAGAAGTTCCTCAGCGAGCACACGCACGACGATGACGACGAGGTCCGCTTCTTCGTCGACGGCGCCGGCGTGTTCTATCTGCATGTCGGCGCCGAGGTGCACGCGGTGCTGTGCGAGCGGGGCGATCTGCTGGGCGTCCCGAAGGGCACGAGGCACTGGTTCGACATGGGCACCGAGCCGTCCTTCACCGCGATCCGCTTCTTCCACGAACCGGACGGCTGGATCGGCCGTTTCACCGGCAGCGACATCGCCTCACGCTTCCCCGGCCTCGACGAGATCCACGCGGGGTACGCGGCATGACGACCCTCCACCCCGACATCCTGAGCCTGGACGTCGACTGCGCCGTCGTCGACATCGAGGGCACCACGAGCGCGACCGGTTACGTCGTGGACGTCCTCTACCCGTACTCCCGCAAGCGGTTCGGCGCGCTGCTGACCGAGCGGGCCGACGAGCCGGAGGTGCGCCGCGCGGCCGAGCAGGTGCGCGAGCTGCTGGAGGAGCCGGACGCGGACGCCGCGCGGATCGAGCAGGCGCTGGGCGAGTGGCTCGACGAGGACCGCAAGGTCACCCCGCTGAAGACCCTGCAGGGCATCCTGTGGTCCGAGGGTTTCGCCCGGGGCGAGCTGGTGTCGCACTTCTACGCGGACGCCGTGCACGCCCTGCGCCGCTGGCATGCCCAGGGGGTGCGGCTGTACGTCTACTCCTCGGGCTCGGTGGCCGCGCAGCGCGCGTGGTTCCGGCACAGCGCCGAGGGCGATCTGCTGCCGCTGGTCTCGGGGTTGTACGACACCGAGAACGCGGGCCCGAAGGACACCCCCCGCTCGTACCGGAAGATCGCCAAGTCGATCGGCGCGAAGCCGGACCGCATCCTGTTCCTGTCCGACCGCCCGGCCGAGCTGGACGCGGCCCGCAAGGCGCGCTGGCTGACGGTGGGCGTGCGGCGCCGGGGCGAGCCGTACTACGAGGAGGGCATGGGCGACCACCCGGAGACCCCGTCGTTCGCCGCCATACGCATCACGAGAACGATCCAGCGGCGGAAGAACGCGGCATGCCCGAAGAGTTCATGACAGCCGTCGTCACCGACCCCGCCGAAGCCGGCGCGCCGCTCGCCGCCGAAGCCGCCCGCTTCGCCTCCTTCGGCTGGATGCGCGGTACGTCCGGCAATCTGTCCGTGGTCACGGACCGCGACCCGCTGCGACTCGCGGTGACGGCGAGCGGTCTCGACAAGAGCGAGCTGACCCCCGCCGACGTCGTGTTCGTCGACGGGGACGGCGCCCCCGTCGACGGCGGGAACCCGTCCGCGGAAGCGGCGTTGCACGCGCGCGTGGTCCGTCTGACCGGGGCGGGCGCGGTCGTCCACGTGCACACCGTCGCCTCGGTCGCGATGGCCCGCCGCCACCCGCAGGGCATCGTCCTCCGGGACCTGGAGATGCTCAAGGGCCTGGGCCTGCCGGATCACGAGCAGGAGGTCCTCCTCCCGGTGATCGCCAACAGCCAGGACATGGGCGTCCTGGGCGACCGTCTGGAGGCGGCCCGCGAACCGCGCGTACCGGCGGTCGTCGTCGCGGGCCACGGCCTGTACGTATGGGGCCGGGACCCACGCCGGGCCCGCCACCACACCGAGGTGGTCGAGTGGCTCCTGGAGCTGGAGCTCACGGTCTGAGCTATGACGACTGTGTGAACACTGCACTGTCACAACGCTCGACAGCTCCATACCGGAGGTATACAGCAGTTACTGACACCACGTCAGACCTGTAGGCGGCACCCGACACCCCCTCCGGAAGGCCCCCATGATCTCCACCGGCTCCCGCTTCCCCTCCGCACCGTCCCTCACGACAGCCCCTGCCCCCTCGTCCTCCCCGGCCGCCGTCGACGCCGGACAGCTCCTGCTCCGTCTGATGACCGGCCTGATCATGACGGCCCACGGCACGGGAAAGCTGTTCGGCTGGTTCGGCGGCAGCGGCCTCGACGCGACCGGCCAGTACTTCACCGCCCAGCACTACCCCGCCGGCAAGGTCATGGCGGTGCTCGCCGGCCTCAGCGAGACCCTCGGCGGCCTCGGCCTCGCCCTCGGCCTGCTCACCCCGCTCGCCGCCGCCGCGATCCTCGGCGTCATGATCAACGCCCTGGTGGTCAAGTGGCACGGCGGTTTCTACGCCCCGACCGGCGTGGAGTACGAGCTGCTGCTCGCCGTCGCCGCGACCTCCATCGCCCTGACCGGCCCCGGCCGGATCGCCGCCGACCGCTTCCTGCCCGTCCTGCGCAGACACCGGCTCTCCCACGGCATCGCCGCCGTGGTCCTCGCCGCCGTCGCCGCGACCGTGCTCGTACTGATCCGCGACTGACCCGGGCACCAAGCGTTCACACCGCCACGGCGGTATAACGGAACGTGTGGCATGTCCCCTACGAAGGAGGACACCGGTGAAGCACGAGCCCGCCCCACGGCACTGCCCCGGCTCCCTGCCGCACTCCGGCTATCTGCCCATCGAAGACCACGGCATCATCGGTGACCTGCACACCGTGGCCCTGGTCGGCGTCGACGGCACGATCGACTGGTGCTGTCTGCCCCGCTTCGACGCGCCCGCCGTCTTCGGCTCCCTGCTGGACGCCGAACGCGGCGGGTCGTTCTCCGTCTCGGTCCGCGAGGTCGAACGCACCAAGCAGATGTACATGCCGGACTCCAACGTCCTGCTGACCCGCTTCCTCGCCCAGCACGCGGTCGCCGAGCTGTACGACTTCATGGTCCCCGACCACCCCTCGTGCCCCCGGAGCGGACTGCGGCACATCGTCCGCCAGCTCCGCGTCCTGCGCGGCAGCGTCACCGTCGACATCCGCTGCCGTCCGGCCTTCGACTACGCCCGCGCCCCGCACGAGGTGACGCTCGTCCCCGACGCCGGAGCCGTCTTCTCCAGCTCCGCCGGGACCCTCGTCCTGCGCTCGTCCGTCCCCCTGAGCATCGACGGCGACGCCGCCCGCGCCACCGTCACCGTGGCGGCCGGACAGTCACTGGAACTGGCCGCCCAGTGGGAGGGCGAACCGCGCCCCATCGACAGCGCGGAGGCCTCCCACCTGCTCGACAAGACCCTGCAGTACTGGGACGGCTGGCTGCGCCGCTCCACCTACCGCGGCCGCTACCGCGAGGCCGTCGAACGCTCGGCGCTCGTCCTCAAACTCCTCGTCTACCAGCCCACCGGCGCCCTCGTCGCCGCCGCCACGACCTCACTGCCGGAGTCCCCGGGCGGCGGCCGCAACTGGGACTACCGCTACACCTGGATCCGCGACGCCGCCTTCACCGTGTACGCGCTGATGCGGCTCGGCTTCACCGAGGAGGCGGCCTCCTTCATCGACTGGCTCCACCAGCGCTGCGCACAGGTCCCGCCGGGCTCCGGTCTCCAGGTCCTCTACGGCATCGACGGCCGCCCCGACCTGCCCGAGTCCGTTCTCGACCACCTCTGCGGCTACTGCGGCTCCCGCCCCGTCCGCATCGGCAACGCCGCCGCCGGACAGCTCCAACTCGACATCCACGGCGAGCTGATGGACTCGGTCTACCTCTACAACAAGTACGGCGAGCCCATCTCCTACGAGCTGTGGGAAACCCTCTCCCGGCAACTGGAGTGGCTGGAGAAGCACTGGGAGGACGCGGACGACGGCATCTGGGAGACACGCGGCGGCCGGCAGCGCTTCACCTACTCCGCGCTGATGACCTGGGTCGCCTTCGAGCGGGCCATGCGCATCGCCCGCCACCGCGGCATGCCCGCCCCGGTGGAGACCTGGCGCGACACCGCGGCCGCCGCCTACCGCTTCGTCCAGAACCACTGCTGGTCACCGCAGCTCGGCGCGTACACGCAGTACCCCGACAGCTCGACCCTGGACGCCTCCCTGCTGGTCATGCCACTGGTGAAGTTCGCGGGCCCGAGCGACCCGCGGTTCCTGTCGACGGTGCGCCGCGTCGAGCAGACCCTGGTCAGCGACAGCCTCGTGCACCGCTACCTCGTCGACGGCAGCGACGGACTGACCGGCGAGGAAGGCACGTTCAACCTGTGCTCGTTCTGGTACGTCGAGGCCCTCGCCCGCGCGGGCCGGGTCGGAGAGGCCCGCTACGTCTTCGAGAAGATGACCACCCACGCCAACCACCTGGGCCTGTACGCGGAGGAGATCGGCCCGGCCGGCGAGGCCCTCGGCAACTTCCCTCAGGCGTTCACCCACCTCGCGCTCATCAGCGCCGCCACCAACCTCGACCGCGCCATCAGCACCCACTCCGGCCCCACGGCCCGCTCCTGGCAGGCCGGCTGACCGCCATCAATACACGTACGGCACCAGGCGCTTGGTGCGGCGACGGTACCGCTCGTACTCCTCACCGAAGGCGGCGACGAGAAGCCGCTCCTCCGCCACGATGCGCCAGCTGTACGCGCCGAGCAGCAGCCCAGCGGTGAGCACCGTGGCGATCGCGTTGCCCAGCCCCAGCGCGTAGCCCACCCACACCAGCAGACTCCCGCAGTACCCCGGGTGCCGCACCAGCCGGTACGGGCCTTCCCGCACCACACGCTGGTCCCCGGTGGTGCGCAGCGTGCGGGTGTAGAACCGGCCGAGGGTGGCCATCCCCCAGGCACGCAGCGCCAGTCCGGCGGCGACGAGCCCGACTCCGGCCCAGCGCCAGCCGGCCGGCAGCCGCCCCAGATGCCCCGAGGTCAGCACCACATTGACCACCACGACCACGACGTAGGTGGCGATCAGCAGATACGTACTCCCCCGGTCCGCCGCCCCACCCTGCCAGCTGGCCGCCCCCGGATCCTCCCGGCGCCGCAGCAGCAGCTCGTACCCGACCCACACCAGCAACCCCACCAGGGCGAGCAGTCCGGGCAGTTGCACGTCGGGCTCCTTCACGGTGGAGAGGCATCCGTGCCTTCAACGTCGCACACGGCACCACCACCGTCGACCCGAAACCCCGCTCCGCAGCCGGGCACAACAGCCCGCAGGGGGTACGCGGCACCCCTCCCACGAGCCGGTGCACGCCCCGCGCCCGCCGCCCGCAAACCACCCCGTAGCCCCGTTGTTGCTGCATTCGGGTACGACCAGGGACGAAACCCTCCTGCCCCATGTCCCCGCTCCCTACCGTGGAATCGATGCCTGAGGCCACCGTCCGCCGTGCGCCCGGCCCGACGGGAGAGACATGGACTATCTGCTGCTGTTGCGGCGACGACCCGTGCTGGTGCTGTGGCTGGCCCGTTCCCTGTCCGTCCTCAGCGACCGCGTCTACGCCCTCGCCGTGATGTGGAGCGTCTACACCGGCACGGGCTCGGCCTCCCTCATGGGCCTGGTGTCGGCCACCGAGTCCCTGCCCTATCTCCTGCTCGGCACCGGCGGCCGCCGCCTGGTCGCCCGTTGCGCCTCGTACCGCGCCCTCGCCTGGGTCGACGGCGGCCGGGCAGCCGTGGCCGTGGCACTGCCCCTGCTCTGGACGCCCAACACCCGGGGCACGGCAGTGCTGTTCACGGGCATCCTGCTGCTCGGTGTCCTCGGCGCCCTCTTCGACCCCAACCTCGCCGCGCTCGTCCCGGACCTCGTCGAGCCCGGCCGCGTCCACCAGGTGACCGGCCTGTTCGACCTCACCAACCGCATCGCCCGCATCGCGGGCCGATCCGGCACCGGACTGCTGCTCCTGCTCGTCACCAAGGCTCAGCTCTTCACCCTCAACGGCACGGCCTTCGCCGTCTCGACAGCGGCCCTGGCCTGGCTGGCCCGCCGCACCACCGCGACGACCACCTGCCGCACCCCTGCCGTCGACCGCACCACCGCCGGCCCGCCCCGGCCGCGGGCCACCGGCTCACCACCGGCCGTCCGCGTCCGGCCCCTGCTCCGCGCCCACCCCCAAGCCGGCCTGGCCATCGCCCTCCACGCCCTGGCCGCTTTCGGCACCGCCGTCTCCACCGTGGGCCTGCCCGCACTCCTCGCCACCCACCACGGCGCGGGCGCGGAAGTCTACGGACTCGTCACCGCGGCCACCGGCGTCGGCGCCCTCCTCGGCAATCCCCTCGCCGCCCACCGCAGACCCGTCAACTGGCTGGCCCTCTACTGCGGCGCCTGGGCCATCGACGGAGCCGCGACCGCCTGCATGGGCCTGGCCGATCACCTCCCGGCCCTGGCCCTGCTCTCCCTGCTGACCGGAGTGGTCACCCCGTCGGCCGCCATCAGCCTGCGCACCTACCTGGCGACCTTCCCCCCGCAGCAACGCCTGCGCCTGCTCTCCCTCGAATACACCGCGACCCGCGCGGGCAGCACCACGGGAATACTCCTCCTCCCCCTCCTCGTGGACCTCTCCCCCCGGGGCTCCTTCCTCTCAGCAGGCACCCTGGTGACCGCCTCCGCCCTCACCGCCCTCCTCCTCTCCAGCCATCTGCCCACCCTCACCAGCCACCGCCGCCTCCCTGTGGCAGACTCGTAGACACCCCGCACGACCTGCGGATTTCACAAGTTCACAGCTTATGCATCGCGACTTGCACGTCTACATGCAACGCAGCATGTTTGCCTCTATGTACGGCTTCTTGCATGTCAACCTGCATTCCTGAATGCGCGGCTGAATGTATGGGCGCATGGATGACTGCATGGTGGAGTGAGTGACGGTGTAGCGGTTCGTCCGGTTGTTTCGTGGCGTGCACGTTGGTTGGCGTGACGGCTCCTTCGCATGTTCGTTGGTCGGTGTTCACGGAGGTAGGTGTGTGCTTGCCCATGGGCGCATGGATGCTGGCCTGTGTGGCTTCCGGTACTCGTGGGCGAATGGCTGGCTCCAGGTTTGCTCGTGTGTTGCTGCGTTGGCTGCTCTGTCTGTACGGCTTCGTGTGCGGGCGTTCGTTCGTGTTCATGGGTTGATGGTGGCGTGCCTCTCGGTGTGCGCGTGTCGATGCTCGGGCGGATGGTGTCCGGGGTGTGTGTCTGTTGTCTTCTTCGGATGGATGCCTGTCGGTGTGGATGCCTGACTCTCTGACGGTGCGGTGGCTGGTGCGTTTCACTCTCTTCATGGGTGGCACGGTGTGCGCGCGTGCGGTCGCGTGGATGCGGGTGCGTGTCACTGCGTGGGCATGCGTACGTGCGGATGCGTGGACGCGTGGATGCGTCCATGGCCGGGTGAATGCCGGTAGGTTTGGAGCGTTTCCTCTTCGTGCGGGACGACGGATGGAGGCTTCTTCGGATGCTCGGCTCGCTGTGCGTGCGACGCTTGGTGCGTTGTCCCGTACGTGCTCCGGGATGTGTGGCACGACGTGCGTCCGGCGGGATGGTCGGTCGGCCGCGTGGACTCGTGGGTGGACACGTGGCATGGCCTCTGGATGCGCGGTGGTTGCTCCAGATGTGCGGTGCTGCGCTTTGATGGCTTCGCGTGCTCGCGACGCGCCGTGTGCTGCGCTGTCTGGGTGACTTGATGGAATGCCGGGGCGATGCGTGTCCGGGCGATGCGGTGGAGGGTCGGTGGGGTCTTCCGCTCCGCTGCTGGAGGGGCTGTAGCGACGGTGGATGTGTGCGGGGCACGGCGTGCGGAGGGGGCACTTGATGCGGGTTGGCCCGGCCGGACAGGGGCTTGACGCGGTGTGCGGTGCTCTCTTCGCCGGGTGCCGGTGCGGTGCATGCGCCTGCGCGAAGAGGTGCCCCGGTGTGCGCGCGGGTGTGGGACGGGCCGTGCGTGTCGCGCCCCGGGCGTATCCGCTCGCGGGTGCTTTCGCGCAGGTCGGAAGGGGTGCCGCGAGGTGGGGGGACGTCAGTTGCGGGGCGCCGGGGCGGAGGTGGGAGGGCGGCGTGCGCGGTGCGGTGGGGACGGCGCAGGTGGGCCAAGCGGGGCGTGTGTCGGAGAGACACGCCCTGGGGCTGCATGGGTTGTGTGATGAAGCAGAGATCGACTGCTAGCCTGTCAGGGAAACCTAGGGTGGCGCCCCCGGAATCCACGGATGCCGGTCGACTGCCCGGATAGTCGCAGTCTGTCCGCATTCTTCGCCGAGGAGGGCCGGAGCGGTGCACATCTCGATGCCTGATCGGTCTTGCCTGACAGCGCTGGCAGCGGTGCGCAATGGGGCGTTTACGAGTGTTCTGCCGAAGGTGACGGGGTCACGCGGCAGCAGGTTGGGATCCGTAGAACAGGAAGGACTCTGCTGTGGGCGCAGTACTGGCGGTCGCTAGCCAAAAGGGAGGGCCGGGCAAGACCACGACGACGGTCAACCTGGCCAGTGCCCTGGCAATAAACGGAGTGCGGGTGCTCGTCGTGGACCTGGAGCCGCAGGCCCAGGCCGGCGTGGCGCTCGGGGTCGTGCCCCAGCCGCAGCGCTCGGTGGGCTTCGCGCTCTACGCGCGGCTCAACGGCATGGCGACACCGCTCCCGGAGATGTTCTACTCGCGCAGCGAGCTCCTCGACGGCTTCGAGGGGGCGGGCCGGCTCGACCTGTTCGCCTCGGTGCAGAGCACCATGGTCGACGCGGAACGCAAGATCGCGGGCATGGACTTCCAGGGGACGCTCATTCTGCGTCAGGTGCTCCAGGACGTCCGGGACCAGTACGACGTCGTTCTCGTCGACACCCCTCCGAGTGTGAGCGCGCTGTCCGCGGTGGCGCTCGCGGCCGCCGACTTCGTCATCGCCGTCTGCGAGCCGTTGTACGCGACGGTTCCGGGTGTCGCGGTCGTCAAGGGGCTCACCGAGGCCACCTTCGAGCGCACCCAGCGCCAGAGCAACCCCCGTTTCCTCGGCACCGTGCTGAACAAGGCCAACCCGCCGTCCAAGCGCACGACGGAGGACGCCAATGTCATCACCCGGCTCCAGGAGCTCGAACTCAACATGTTCGAGACGGAGATCCGCCGGAACGGGCTCATCTCCCAGGCGTTCGACGACGGCCAGCCGGTCTGCATCAAGAACCCCAACCAGCCGCCGAGTGTCTCCTACCGCGATCTCGCCGTGGAAATGGTCCACCGCGTGAAGCAGACGGGTGCGTAATGGCTGACACTCCGAACGGCAAGGCCAAAAAACGGCGTACCCAACCACGCGTCCAGAACGACGTGTTGCGTGCGTCCATGGCCGATGCCTTCTCCGGGAGCTTCCTCAACAGTGGCTCCGACTCCACTGCCGCGCTGCTGGAGCAGATGAAGCAGTCGGGTGCTGTCTCCGCCCAGCCGGACTCCGGCGCGGCCGCCGCGCCGGAGTCCGCTCCGGCGCCCCAGGCGTCGGCGGTGGCGACGGCCCCCGTCGAGGTTCCTTCCCCCGCGCCGGCCCCCGAGCCGGCGCCCGCTCCGCTCCAGGCGGCGGCTCCGGCTCCCGTCGCCGTGCCGGAGCCGCCGGCTCCCGTCGCTCCGGCACCCGCTCCGGCTCCGGTGGACGGGCCCGAGCCCGCCCGCCACGGCCCGGTCGCGGGCACGGACGGGCCCTCGGCGGAGCCGTCCCTTCCGGCTGCCCGTTCGGAGAAGGCCGAGCCGAAGGCCGCGGCGGCGCCTGCCCCGGCGCCCGCCCCGGCCGCGGCCGAGGTGGTCGTGGAGGAGCCCCCGCCCGCGGCCGCTGTTCCCGAGACACCCCCCACGGTCGTGCCCGCGCCCGAACCGGCTCCCGCACCCGCACCCGCGCCTGCTCCCGTTCCCGCACCGCCCGTTGCCGCGCCCGCGCCTGTCACGGCGGTGCGGGCGCCGGAGCCCGCACAGGCTCCGGCGGTGACGGCTCCTCAGGCCGCGGCTCCTCAGCCGGCGGGGGCGTGGGCGCACGCGGCGCTGCAGGACAGCTTCCTCGACAACCGCATCAACTCGCACGACTGGGACACATGGGGCTTCCGTCTCGTCCCGGACGTCAAGAAGCGGCTGGAGGCCCGGCTCTCGGCCGACAAACGGTCGTCCAACAACCGCAGGCTCGCGCAGGGGCACTACGTCAACGCGGCGATGCTCCGCCTGCCGCAGGGGACGGACGAGCAGCTGGCGCTGATCCGTGAGTTCATGCTGGCGCGCGGCGGTTATACGGACCCGGGCAAACCGTCCAACTACCGCGTGAGCAGACAGGTCTGGGAAGTGGCCCGCGACCTCGACATGGACATCACCGCCGCCGCCAAGCGCGGACTGGTCGTCTTCCTGTTCTCCGCGGCGGTCGAGCGGCTGCTCGACTCGCTGGACCAGGAAGGGCCTTTGGCACGCCCGGAAGTCTTCCGCCGGGTCCAGTAGCAGGTAGCACTGAGGGGGCGCGATCCAATGGATCGCGCCCCCTCAGTGCTACCTGCTTCCGATGCCGGGTTTGTGACCCCTTCTCGGATACGAAAACGACCCGCGCGCGCCTCTCTGCGCGAACGCTCCTCAACTCCGTGCATATTCAAGGGGAGTTCGCCGGCGGGGCCCGGGGTGACGCTCCGTGTTGATCCACTTCCTCACAGAATCATTACGGGCCCCGCGACGCCCCGCGCACCGGTAGATCATCTTCCGCCCCGTGCTACCAGTGCCCTTTGCGTCAAGCCGATCCACAGGCTTGAACGAAGGCCCGTCAGGCATGGTTCCCAGGGGTCTGACGGGCCCTTGCCGGACCCCTTTCCGGGAGCCCGGAAAACATCCCTCAAATGGCCTCTGACCAGGTACTTGCATGGCGAGCTGCAACGCTTGACGCATGGCCGACTGCACGGCCTTCTGCATGGCTGGATGCATTGCCGTGTGCATGGCTGTTCGCGCGCTTGCATGGCTGAGTGCTGGGCCGGACGGAGGACACGAGGGCCGGGCGGTGGGTGGAGTCTGTCTTTACTGTCAGGGGACTAGGTGCGGGGTAACGGGCGACTCTGTGGTGATGACGCGCGTTGGCCGGGCGGGTAACTGACGCCCTATATCACGTCATCGGCCCCTGCAATAAAGGGAGTTTCCTCATCCGTTCACACGTGGCAAGCTCGGATCAGCGACACGCCCTCGTTCCTGACAGGAGAAAAGATCGGGCTAGATCGCGCTAGGCTTGCCTCCGAGCCGTTCATCCGAAAGGACACCCTCACCATGGCCAGAAAGGCAAAGGCGCAGCGCTGGACGCTGCTCAAGGTCGCGAACCTCGCCGGTCTCGCCAACAAGGTGGCTTATGAAGCCCGTGACCGCGGCGTCCTGCATCCCGAGGTCCTCAGCCCCAGCGATGCCCTGCCGCTGCTCACCTTCGACGCCCTGCGCCGGGTGAGCTGGCCGCGCGAGAACTACGCGCGCAACACCCCCACGCGTTTTCGCCTGTGGGAGTCGCTGGCCATCGAGCAGTCGCGCATAGAGCTGGAGAACGTCGACCGGCGCACGGGGCTGTACGTCCACCCCGCCGGCGCGGAGCTGGCCGTGCTGCCGAGCCACCACGTCGTGACCGCGCTGCAGCTCGTCGAGAGCGACACCCCGCATCTGTACCTCCCGCTGGGCAAGTGGGCGCAGCAGGTCCGTGAGGCTCTGGAGAACTTCGAGGCCGGGCTGCACCTCACGACCCAGGACACCGGGGACGGTGCCGCGTGACGGGCGTCGTACCGCGCTCTCCGGGCCGTACGGCTCCGGGGCCGCCCCGCACCGCCTCCGTGCCGCGATGAGGCGCCTCACGCAACTCTGCCCGCGCAGCGCCCCGTTGGGCTGCGCGCACCTGACCGAGCACAGGCCCGGGGATCACGTCGCCCCGGGCCTTTCTTCGTAGCGAGACCCCTGCAAGGAGCCGCCTCCCTCAGCCGCCCTCCCGCCGACGGAGCACATCCGCAGACACCTTTCGTAGGCCAAGGCTTGGTTGCCTCAGGTAAGCGGTAGCAGCCAAGTCGCGCTGCACGTTTGCCTCACACTCCCTCGTCCAGGAGTCGATCATCGCTGCCATCACGAGGGCTGGTTCAGTGCTGCCTGAAGCCGGTCCGAATCCTTCATCTTCATCCCTTTCTTCACCATTTGACCCGTCACTTGCCGCGTTCACGCCGGTGCGTGGGGAGCGGCAGGAGGTGCTGCACACGGTTTCCCGTCGGGCGCAGCCGCGTGCGTGGTTGCGGGCGGTGGCGTGGCTGGTGGGTGCGGGTCTGCATCCGAAGGCGAATGCCATGACGCTGGCGTTGGCGCGGGAGTTGGCGGGGCGGATGGATTATGGGCGGGGGATTGTGCTGTACGACCTGGTGGGGACGGCGGGGCGGCTGGGGGTGAGTGTGCCGACGGTGAAGCGGCATGCGGCGGTGCTGCGTGAGCTGGGGGCGCTGGTGTGGCTGGTGCACGGTTCGAAGCGCAACTTGCGTGTGCCGGGCCGGAAGTACACCGCGACGGCCACGGTGTACGGGGCCGTCATTCCCCCCTGCTACGACGCCGCGATGGGGCATGTGCTCTCGGGTTCGGGCTACGAGGCACGGGTCGCGGGGGTGACCGGGGAAGGCCGGGAACGGGCCGTGGAGGACGTCCGGGAGCGCGCCGCGAAGCAGGCGGGGAAGACCTCGGGGAAGCAGGACGGGGGGAAGGCGGAGGGTGCTGGTGGCCGGGGGCGTGAGCCCCATTCTCTTGGTCGTACCCCCCAGTTGGAGACAGTTGAGGTGAGTGGTGGGGTGAAAGACACCTCGCGCACGCGCGCGAGCCGCGCAACCGACTCCCCCTCAACTCGCAAACCTGCCAAGGCCCGGCGGGGCAAGCCCACCGGCCGTTCCGTGGCCCAGGTGGCCCGGGACATCCTGATCGCCCGTCAGGTCAGACCCCTGGTCGGCTGGACCCAGAGCGAGGGACTGCGCCGACTCGCCTTCGCCCTGCGCCCGCTGATCGACAAGGGCCTGGACGTCCACGACATCGCCGCCGAACTCCACTCCTGGTACCTCGACTGGCGCCCCGCCCGCCCCGCCGCCTACATCACCTCCCACCTCCGCCAGCGCGCCGAACGCGACGCCGAGTACGACGCCCGCCTCCCCCACGTCGTCCACCCCCAGGACAACCCCGCCTGGCGCGCCTGGTGCGAACACCAGCAGGCCGTCAAGGCCATGAACGACCTCATCACCCACGCCCGCCGCACCGACGAGGACCGCCGCCAGGCCCGCCTCGCCGCCCGCTACAACCCCCACCTCCTCCTCGACCACGTCGCCGAGTACGGCGAGGACGACGCCCTCGACCTCTTCGGCGCCGACCTCACCGCCCGCATCGTCAGCCTCAGCTACGGCTCACACGTTCAGCTGGGTGTCGTATGACGCCGCAGCCGCCGGGCGCGGACGCGCAGGGCCGTGTGGACGAGTGCCCGTACGGGCCGGGGCGGGGGAGTGGCTCCGATGGCCGCGAGTATGCGGGGGTCGAACAGGGCGTGCATGCCGGAGCGGACCAGGGGTGCGAGGGGCCGGGGGAAGCGTTTGGTCAGGATGTTCGCTGTCGCCGCCATGAGGGCTTTCCCCTCGGGGGTGGGGGCGAAGGCGCGTTCTTCGTAGGCGTCCATCCACGCGGCGAACTCGGTGTAGCTGCCGGGGACTCCGCTCAGGTCCATCCTGCGGGCGAGACCTCGGTAGAAGGTGTGTGCGGCGGTCTTCTCGGCGGGGGTGGCGGCCCGGGCGCCGTGGGCGTCGAGCCAGCGCAGGGGGGTGACGCAGAAGGCGGCCAGGACGTACACGAACTCCTCGTCCCCCACGGGCAGTCCGGCGTGCAGGGTCTTCAGCGTGGTGATGACGCGGGTGCCTTCGGGGCTGTCGAGGCCGTGGTCGAAGAGGGCGTACATCAGGGCGCCGGTGGCCTTGGCGCGTTCCTTGGGGTGCTCGGTCATCTTGCCGGTGGCCGCGAGGGCCCTGGCGATGGAGGGGACGGCGAAGGTGCGGTAGAAGCCCAGGTTCAGGCCCAGGAGCAGGTCGCTCGCCAGGGGGCCGTGGGTGAGGGCGCGGTACCGGGCGTGGGCCTCGTGCTCGTGTGCGGGGTCGCCGGGGGAGGGGAGAGCGCGGGGGTCAGTGTTCATGGTTGTCGTTCCGGGACGGTTCGGTGCGGTGCAGGGCCTCGGTGACGGGAGCGCTGTCGAGGGCGCGGGAGACGCGGATGAGGTGGTCGAGCTCGCCCCGGTGTCCGGGCGGGGGCGGCGTTCGCGGTGCGGGCGGGAGGCCGAGTCCGTGGGCGAGCGCGGTCCGTACGGCGTCGCCCACGGCCGCCGGTGCGAGGTGTTCGGCGACGGCGGCGCGGGTGATGCGGTCGAGTGCCGTGTCACGGGCCCGCAGGGCGCCGAGGAGTGCGGCCGCGTCGGCGGCGGCCGCGACGTCCGGGGCGGACAGTCCTTGCTTCCGGGCGAGTCGGCGGGCGGCCGTGCCGATGGCCGGGTCCTCCCAGACGCGCATGGTCAGTTGGGCGTCGCGGATCTCGGTGATGCAGCGGCCGGTGCGCCATTTCAGGTCGCGGACGGCCAGCCGGTGGCGGGCGGGTGCGGGGAGCGGGTCGAGGAGCAGGTGCCGGTCGGCGCGGGCAGCCGCGAGCCACAGGGGGCGCAGGGCGAGGAAGTCGCGGCGGCGGGCGGCCCACGCGCGCAGGGCGGGGTAGACGAAGCCGGAGGCGATGAGCATGGCTCCGGCGGAGGCGAAGAGGGGGCCGACGACGGTGGACAGGGCGTCCCAGCCGGGCCGTGCGGTGGCGGCCGCGCCGATGGCGAGGCACTTGCACAGGCAGTATCCGAGCGCGACCTGGCAGCCGTGGGCGATGAGCCGTACTCCGGTGCGCAGTCCGGTCAGTCCGGGGGCGCGGTGGGCGAGGTCCTTCGCGTGCCGTCCGCAGGCGCGGCTGATGCCGAGCAGGGCGTGGGCGAAGCCCGCCTGGTAGACGAGGAGGAACACCGTGAGGGCGGGGACCGGCGCGTAGGTGGTGTCGAAGTCCAGGGGGTGGGGGCCCGTGTCGAAGGTGCCGCGTGTCGCCGCGTAGGTGAACAGGCCGGCCATCAGGGCGAGTACGGCGGCGAAGACGGCGACGCGGCGCAGGAGCCGTGGGCGGTGCGCGGGCCCGGCACTGTCGTCGGAGGGTGCCGGCCGTGGGGTCCACAGCAGGGCCAGGGCGCGGGCGGAGCCGCTGAAGCAGGTGATGAGCCCGTACACGAACAGGGTGGCCAGGTCGGGTATGCCCGAGACGCGGCCGATGAGTTCGTAGACCGTGGGGGCGGCGCAGGCGAAGGCGAGCGTGGGGAAGCCGGTGCACAGGCACACGGCGGTCAGGGTCGCGGAGGGTGCTTCGCGCAGGCCGAGGAGTTTGTAGGCCAGGACGCAGCTGGCGACGGCGGCGCAGCCGAGGTAGAGGATGTCAAACATCGCTCCCCCAGGTGTGTTCGAGGGCCGGGGCGATGACGGAGGCGGAGCGGTCGGGGTGGTGGGCGCAGGCGGTGAGGTGCTGTTGCAGGAGGGTGCCGATGATCTCGGCCTCGCGTTCGCCGGGGTCGTCGTAGTGGGAGCGGGCCAGCATGCGGGCGACGGTGTCCCGGCCGAGGACGCGGGTGGCGGGAGGGGGCCGGTGGGTGTCCTCGTCGCCGATGTCGGTGCAGGGGTGGCCGGAGACGAGGTGGCCCAGTTCGTGGCTGATGATGTGTTCCTGGTGCCAGGTGCTGGTGTCGGCCTGGTAGGTGATGCGGTGGACGCCGTTGCGCAGTTCGCAACTCCCGGACAGGGCTTGGGGGTCGAGGGAGTGCGGGACGAGTTCGACGGTGTGGCCGAGGCGGTCGGCGATGTGCGCGGTGAGGACGCGGATGTCGTCGGTGCGTGGCAGGTCGAGCGCGGCGATGAGCTTCTCGCAGCGTCGGCGGACGGCCTTGGTGCTGGTGCTCCGTCTGCTCATCGGGCCGTCACCGGCCCCGTGCGGGTCGGCCGCCCGGCCCGGGGTGGCGGGGAGGGCTGGTGGGCGCGGTGGGGCATGGCGGAATTCTCCCGTGGGGCACGGCCGTTCCCGTGCTGCGAGGGTCGTCAGGTCACGGGCCGGATGCACCCCTGTCGGTGGTGTGGTGTGTCGGGCGGTCGCGGGCGACCGGACCCATTGTGCGCGAAGGGGCGGGGCGCGGGCACGGGGGCGTCGGCGGCCGGTCCGATGTGTGGGCGCGGCCGGTCATGACGCACCCGCAGATGACATGCCGGACCCCGGCGGAGCGCTGAGCGGGCTTGGCGAAGTCCGGTGCGCTTCGGATAGCGCTCCGACGGGGCGCGGGCCGGTCCGGTGTGCGGCTCCGCCGCGTGGGCGCGGCCGTCCCCCGGAGGGGGCGCCCCCAGACGTACCCGCCCTGACGTACCGGACTTCCGGCGGAGCGCTGAGCGCTCCGCCGGAAGTGCCGCGAACGGGTCGTCGATCGACTGCGGCGCCGTCGTGGCTGGTCGCGCAGTTCCCCGCGCCTCTTCGGGGCGCTGCCGTACCGCAGTGAACTTCGCTCGACCTGCTGAGCGCTAGCGTTTCCGCTTGCCGGTGGCGCTCTGGTAGTTGTTGATGACGGCTTCGATGGCGTCCTGTACGGCGCTGGGCAGTCCGGCCGAGCGGCGCAGGATCCTGCGGGCGCGCTGGTCGCGGTAGGCGGCGAGGTCGGCCAGGTCGGCGCGGACGGCGGCGGCGACCTCGTCGTCCCGGAAGAAGTCCAGGGGGACGCCGAAGAAGTCGGCGAGGCGGGCCGCGGTGTCGAAGGACGGTTTGTTCCGCCCGGAGCGCAGATAGCCGATGGCGGTGGTGCTCAGTCCGGTGGCACGGGCGACCTCGCCGTTGGTGTACGGCCGTCCCTGGGAGGCCGGGTACATGTCCGCGAAGAGGATGTCCAGCCGCTCGGCGAACTGGTCGGACACGCGGTCGCTCGGGTTCGCGCCGGCGTCGCCCATGCGGGCCCTCCCCAACTGCCTTGTGGTGCGCGTCCGGATCCGGAATGACGCGTAAAAGTATGCCCATGGGCGGCGATCTTCGCTACCCGTCGGGACCGCACGACATCGATGAACTATGGGTAGTTTTCTCAGGATTGCGATGCTTATGCCGGAGATATAGACGACCCTCAACAACTGTTGACACCTGTGGCCGTGGCCGCGATGATCGTGGTACCGCCCGTCGCGGGGGTACGGGCGGTACGGCGCGCGACGCATCCCGGGGACATGGATGCCCGCGCCGTGAGGGGGGAGGACACGGCGCGCCGCCCGGTCGCGATGCGCGCTCCTCGCGCTCTCCCGTGGGGCCCTGCCGTCCCCGACGGCAGGGCCCCACGGCTTTAACCCCGAAATACCGCCTCTGACCTGCATACTTTCGTCTACGCGAAAGGAGTTCGCCTCAGCTCTGCCCGGCAACCCAGACTGCCGCCCGGACATCGCGATCACGCCGCGATCCGCAAGCAACGGGGGCAGTTGAAGATGTCGGTTACCGACCAGGGCAGGGCGGGCACGGCGGTGCTGCCGCTCTCCGCCGCGCAGCGCGAGATGTGGCTGGCCGAGCAGCTCGATCCGCGGGCGCCGCAGCAGCGCGTCGCCGAATACCTCGATCTCCACGGGCCGTTGGACCGCGTCGCCTTCGAGGCCGCCATGCGGCGGACCATCGCCGAGGCCGACTCGATGCGGGCGCGGTTCGCCGAGGTGGACGGGGAGCCCCGGCAGATCATCGACCTCGCCGACGACTGGGACTTCCCTGTCCTCGACCTCTCCGGTACCGCCGATCCGCTCGCCGCCGCCCGGGAGTGGATGCGCGCCGACCTCGACCGGCGCTTCGACCTGGAGGGCGGCCCGCTGTTCTGCTACGCGCTGCTGCTGCTCGGACCCGAACACGCCCTGTGGTACCTCAGCGCCCATCACCTCGTCGCCGACGGCCACACCGGCGGTCTGATCGCCCAGCGCGTCGCCGAGCTCTACGACGCGGCCGTGACCGGCCGGCCGCGCCCGCCCGTACGCTACGGATCGCTCACCGACCTGCTGGAGCACGACGCGCGCTACCGCGCCTCCGCTCAGTTCACCGAGGACCGCGCCCACTGGACGGCCCGCTTCGCCGACCGCCCCGAGGTGCCCCGCCTCGCCGACGCGCCCGCCCGCGCCCCGCGCGGCAACATCAGCCGCAGCGCCCTGCTCTCCGAGGAGGAGACGGCCGCCCTCAAGGCCGCCGCCCGGGCCGCCCGTACCCACTGGTCGGTCCTGGTCGTCGCGGCCGCCGCCGGCTACCTGGGGCGGCTGACCGGGGAGCGGGACGTGATCCTGAGCCTGCCGGTGGCGGGCCGTCCCGACGCGGCCTCGCGCACCATCCCCGGCATGTTCTCCAACGTGCTGCCGCTGCGCGTGAGCGTGCGCCCGGACGCCGCGCTCGGCACGCTCGTCCGCCAGGTCGCCGCCGAATTCCGGCAGTTGCTGCGGCACCAGCGCTACCGGGGCGAGGACCTGCCGCGTGACATCGGCCTGCCGGACCCCGCCCGCTACCGCTCGGCGCCGCAGGTCAACATCATGTCCTTCGACTACGCGCTGTCCTTCGCCGGGCGGCCCTCCCCCGCGCACAACCTCACCCAGGGGCTCGTGGAGGACCTGTCCTTCACCGCCTACGACCGTGCCGACGGCGGGCGGATCCGGATCGACGTCGTCGCCAACTCCGAGCTGTACGACGACGCGGCGATCGCCGGACACCATCGCCGTTTTCTCGACGTCCTGCGCGCGTTCCTGACGGGAGACGCGGAGCGGACCCTGGCCGACGTCGAACTCCTCACGGACGACGAGCGCTTCCGGGTGCTCACCGAGTGGCAGGGCCCCGAGCGCAAGGACGCCGAGGCCACGCTCCCCGAGCTGCTGGCCGCGCAGGCCGCCCGTACGCCCGGCGTCCCCGCCGTCCTCGACGGCGAGCGGGAGATGGACTACGCGGCACTCGACGCCGCCGCGAACCGGCTGGCCCGGCTGCTGATCGCGCGCGGCGCGGGCCCCGAGCGCACCGTCGCCGTCGCGCTGCCCCGCTCCGCCGGACTCGTCGTCGCCGTGGCCGCCGTGTGGAAGACCGGCGCCGCCTATCTGCCCGTCGACCCCGGATACCCGGCCGACCGCGTCGCGTTCATGCTCGCCGACGCCCGGCCCGCCCTGCTCCTCACCGACTCCGCGACCGCCCGTACCCTGCCCCCGTCGGACACCGGCCGGCTCCTGCTGGACGCGCCCGCGACGGCCGACGCCCTCGCCGTCCTGCCCGACACCGACGTCACCGACGACGAGCGCCCGTGCCGGCTGGAGCCGCACCACCCCGCGTACGTCATCCACACCTCCGGCACCACCGGCCGCCCCAAGGGCGTGGTGATGGGCGGCGGCGCCATGGTGAACCTGCTGACCTGGCACCACGACGCCCTCGGCGGCCGGGCGGGCGACCGCGTCGCGCAGTACACCGCGCTCGGCTTCGACGTCTCGGTGCAGGAGTTGCTCTCGGCGCTGCTGTACGGCAAGACCCTCGTGGTGTGCGACGAGGACGTACGCCGCGACCCCGAGCGGCTCGTACGGTGGCTGCGCGAGCGGCGGGTGGCCGAACTGTACGCGCCGAACCTGGTGATCGAGGCACTGTGCGAGGCCGCCGAGGAGCACGGGACGGAACTGCCGGAGCTCCGCGTCCTCGCCCAGGGCGGGGAAGCCCTCACCCCCGGCCGCCACGTACGGGCCTTCTGCCGGCGCCACCCCCGGGTGCGGCTGCACAACCACTACGGGCCCAGCGAGACCCACCTCGTCACCGCGCACGCCCTGAGCGCCGACCCCGACAGCTGGCCCGCCGCACCCCCGATCGGCGCGCCCATCCCCAACGTCCGCGCCTACGTGCTCGACGCGGCGCTGCGGCCGGTCCCGCCCGGCAGCCCCGGAGAGCTGTACCTGGCGGGCGCCGCCCTGGGCCGCGGCTATCTGCACCGGCCCGCCCTGACCGCCGAGCGCTTCGTCGCCGACCCCTACGGGCCGCCCGGCACCCGCATGTACCGCACCGGCGACGTGGTGCGCCACCTGCCCGACGGCACCCTGGAGTACTTCGGCCGCTCCGACCACCAGGTCAAGATCCGCGGCATCCGCGTCGAGCCCGGCGAGGTCAAGGCCGCGCTCGCCGCCTGCCCCGGCGTCGACCGCGCCGAGGTCGTCGTGCGCGAGGTACGGCCCGGCGACAAGCGGCTCGTCGGCTACGTCGTCCCCGCCGGGGACGGTACGCCGGTCACCGGGGCCGCCGTCCGCGCGCGGCTCGCCGCCACGCTGCCCGCGCACCTGGTGCCGACGGCGGTCGTCGTCCTCGACGCGCTCCCGCTCACCCCCAACGGCAAACTCGACCGGCGCGCCCTGCCCGACCCCGAACCGGCCGGCACCACCGCCTCACGTACCCCGGACACCCCGCAAGAGGCCCTGCTGTGCGAGCTGTTCGCGCGGACACTGGGGCTGGAGCGGGTCGGCGCCGACGACAATTTCTTCGACCTCGGCGGACACTCGCTGCTCGCCGGACGGCTCGTGGCCCGGATCCGCTCCGCGTTCGGCACGGACCTGGGCGTACGGTCCCTGTTCGCCGCCCCGACCCCCGCCGGCCTCGCCCGGCTGCTCGCCGGCGGGTCCGGCGCGAACGCCCTGGACGTCCTGCTGCCGCTGCGCACGCGCGGCAGCCTGCCGCCGCTGTTCTGCGTCCACCCCGGCGCGGGCATCGGCTGGCCGTACGCGGCCCTGCTGCCCCACCTCGGGGACGACCGCCCCGTGTACGCCCTCCAGGCACGCGGACTGAGCGGCGAGGGCCAACTCCCCGGCAGCGTCGAGGAGATGGCGGCCGACTACCTCCGGCAGATCCGCGCCGTGCAGCCGAACGGCCCCTACCACCTGCTCGGCTGGTCCTTCGGCGGTCTCGTCGCGCACGCCATGGCCACCCGGCTCGAACGCGACGGCGAGACGGTCGCCCTGCTCGCCATGGCCGACTCCTACCCGGTCGACGCGGAGGCACGGCGCGAACTGCCGCGGCTGAACGACCGGGAAGTGGCCGCCATGCTCTTTGAGGCCGGGGCGCGCGACGAGGCGGTGGCCGGGGAGGGCGGGGGCGTCGGTACGGACGGGCACGGTACGGGCGGGGACGACGCGGACCTCGCCGCGCTGCTGCACCGCGAACTCGGGCTGCCCGCGGGGCCCGACGGGCGCGCCGCGGTCCTGGACGTCTACCACAACAACATCGCTCTCATGGCCGCGTTCACGCCGGGCGTCTTCGGCGGGGACCTGCTGTTCCTCACCGCCGCCGTCGCCGACCCCACCGACCCCTTCGACGCCGGACGCACCTCCGCGCGTACCTGGCAGCGGTACGTCACCGGCACCGTCACCGCGCACGACGTGCGCTCCACCCACCACCGCATGCTGCGGCCGGACGCCGTCGCCGAGTTCGGCCCCGTACTGGCCGGCCGGCTGGCACGTACCTCCCACTGAACCGACAGGAGCACCATCGGCATGACCGCACCCACCGCCACCTTCGACGGCCTCACACCCGCCCCCGAGGAGACCGCCAGGATCCGCTCCCTCGTCCGGCGCGGCATCCCCGGCCGCGTCGACCACCACGGGCCGCGCGTGCTGCGCCGTCTCGCCGAGGACCAGCGGGGCGGACCCTACGAGACCTTCCGGGTCCGCCCCTACGGGCCGCTGATCGGCGCCGAGATCTCCGGGATCGACCTGCGCGAGCCGCTCACCGACGAGCAGTTCACCGAACTGGACCGGGCCCTGCTGGAGTGGAAGGTCCTCTTCTTCCGGGGCCAGGACGTCACCCACGAGCAGCAGCGCGCCTTCGCCTCCCGCTGGGGCCGCATCGAGGGCCACCCCTTCCTGCCCAAGGGCACCGAACAGGACGTCGTCCGGCTGGAGAAGGGCAAGGCCAACCCCGGCTTCGAGAACGTCTGGCACAGCGACTTCCCCTGGCTGGCCGCCCCGCCGATGGGCGCCGTGCTGCGCATGGTCGAGATGCCCGAGTGCGGCGGGGACACCCTCTTCTCGGACGCGGCCGCCGCCTACGACAACCTCTCCGACGAGCTGAAGGAACGTATCGACGGGCTGCGCGCCGTCAACGACTTCACCCCGTCCGCGAACTACCGCGACCTGCTCACGGACGAGCAGCGCGCCCACTTCCAGAAGCTGTACCCGCCCGTCGAGCACCCGGTCGTCCGCACCCACCCCAGGACCGGACGCAAGTCGCTGTTCGTCACCTCGATCTTCACCACGCGCGTCGTCGGGCTGCCGGAGGAGGAGAGCGAGCAACTGCTCGGCGAACTCTTCCGGCAGCTGGAGTACCCCGAGTACCAGGTGCGCTTCCGCTGGGAGCCCGGCTCGATCGTCTTCTGGGACAACCGGGCCGTGCAGCACTACGCGACCTCCGACTACCACCCGCACCGCCGGGTCGTCGACCGCGCGGCCATCGCGGGCGACCGGCCCTTCTGAACCGGCCCTTCTGGACCACTTTTCTGAAGCATTTCGCACAACGGGGGATCTCCACGCACATGAGCAGCAGCACACGCCTCGCCGTGGTCAGCGGCGGCACCCGGGGCATCGGCCTCGCACTGAGCCTGCGGCTCGCCGAACGCGGCCACCACGTCGTCGCCCTCTACCGGGCCGACCACGACGCCGCCCGGCAGGCCGTCACGGCCGGCGCCGGCCGTATCGACACCTTCCGGGCCGATGTCGCCGACCGCGAACAGGTCGCATCGGCGGCCCGGCACGTCCTCGGCACGTACGGCACACCCGACGTACTCGTCAACAACGCGGGCGTCAACCGCGACCGGCCCTTCCTGGAGATGACGGACGAGGACTGGGACCAGGTCCTCGCCACCAACCTCTCCGGCCCCTTCCGGCTCACCCGTGCCCTGGCGCCCGCCATGGTCGGCCGGGGGAGCGGCACCGTCGTCAACATCGGCGCGACGACGGCCATGCGGGCACGCCGCAACGGCGCCAACTACTGCGCGAGCAAGGCCGGTCTGCTGCACCTGACCCGCTGCCTCGCCCTCGAACTCGCCCCGGCCGTCCGCGTCAACACCCTCATCCCGGGGTTCACCGACACCCCCGAGGTCGTCGAGCGCTACCACCTCGACGAGCCGGAGGCGCGGGCCGAGGTGCTGCGGCAGATCCCGCTGGGCCGCCTCGGGGGCGTCACGGACATCGCCGACGCGCTGGAGTTCCTCGTCGACGACAAGAGCCGCTACATCACCGGGCAGCACATCGTCGTCGACGGCGGCCACTTCACCGGCTGAGCCCGTTGAACCCGTTGGCCCTGTTGGCCCCGTTGGACCCGTTCTTGTCCGTACCGCCCCACCCACCACGGAACCTGGAGAAGAAGACAGCATGCTTTTGAGCAAGGAGCAGCTCGACCGCTACCGGGAGGACGGCTTCCTCCTGGTGGAGTCGGCCCTGGACGAGCGGGAAGTGACCGCCCTGCGTGACGCCTTCGCCCGGGACTGCGAGGTGCCCGGCCCGCAGCGCGTCGTGGAGGAGGACGGCACCCGCGTACGCGCCGTCTACGCCTCGCACCAGCGGCAGCCGGAGTTCGCCGGACTGACGCGCGACGCGCGCGTCCTCCAGCCGGTGCGGCAGCTGCTCACCGACGACGTCTACGTCTACCAGTTCAAGATCAACGCCAAGCCGGCCTTCGGCGGCGAGCGCTGGTCCTGGCACCAGGACTACGTGGCCTGGCGCGTCGCGGACGCCCTCCCGGCGCCCCGCCAGGTCAACGTCGGCGTTCTCCTCGACGACGTCAACGAGTTCAACGGGCCCGTCATCTTCGTGCCCGGCTCGCACCGGGCCGGGCTCGTCCGCGACGACCGCAGCGATGCCGCCAGGTCCGAGCAGCACCTCGACCCCGACGACATCGCGCTGAGCCCGGAGCAGCTGGAGGCCATGGTCTCCAGCCACGGCATGACCAGCCCCAAGGGCCCGGCCGGCTCCCTCGTCTTCTTCTCGCCCGAGATCGTGCACGGCTCGGCCCCCAACATGTCGCCGTTCCCGCGCCGTCTGCTGCTGATGACCTACAACGACACCGCCAATCTGCCCAGCTGGGCGGGCGAGCCGCGCCCCGAGTACGTCGTGTGCCGCGACACCACGCCACTGCGCCCGCTGGACGGGCCGTTCCTCGACCGTGCCGGTCACGTTCCCGCCCTTGAAGGAGCCGCCCTGTGAGTACCGCGTCCGCTGAACGCCGCGCCCGTGCCGTGGTGCTGGAGCAGTTCAACGAGCCTTTGCAGCTCCGGGAGTTCACCGTTCCGGCCGCCCCGGCCGGCGGGATGACCGTCGCCTGCCGCTACGGCGGGGTCTGCGGCACCGACCTGCACCTGCGCAGCGGCCATCTGCCCGTGCCCGTACCGCTCGTCCTCGGCCACGAGGGACTCGGTGTCGTCGCCGAACTCGGTGAGGGCCTGGAGCACGACGCGACCGGCGCCCCGTTGCGCGTCGGCGACACCGTCATGTGGGCGTCCTCGATCGCCTGCGGGGTGTGCGTGCCGTGCCGCCAGCACCGCGAGCCGACCCTGTGCGAGAACCGGCGTACGTACGGCGTCAACCGTTCCACCGGCCAGGAGCCGCTGTCCGGGGCGTGGGCCGACCACATCGTGCTGCAGCCCGGCACCACGGTCGTCCGCCTCGACGCGGGCGTCGACGAACTCGCCGCGATGTCCCTGGCCTGCGCGGGCCCCACCGTCGTGCACGCCCTGTACGAGCGCCGGCCCGTCCGGCTGGGCGAGACCGTCGTCGTCCAGGGCAGCGGGCCCGTCGGACTCGCGGCGGCCGCGCTGGCCCGGCTCGCCGGAGCCGCCAAGGTGATCGTCGTGGGCGGTCCGGCCGGACGCCTCGACCTGGCCCGCGCCGCGGGCATCGGCGACGTGCACATCGACATCACGGCGGACGGTCCCGAACAGGCCGCGGCAGCCGTCCGCGAGGCCACCGGCGGTACGGGCGCCGACCTCGTCATCGAGTGCGCGGGCGTGCCCGCCGCCGTCGCCCAGGGCCTGTACCTGGCGCGCCGGGGCGGCACGTACCTGATCATCGGCCAGTACACGGACGCCGGGGACACCTCCCTCAACCCGCACCAGATCGTCTACCGGCAGCTGGACGTCATCGGCTCGTGGGCGTTCACCGGCGCGCACGTCGTGGAGTACGTCAAGCTGCTGCCCGCCCTGACGGCCCGCTTCGACCTGGCGAGCCTGGTGACCGCGTTTCCGCTGGAGCGGCATGCGGAGGCGCTGGACGCGGTCGCGGACGGGGCGGTGATGAAGGCGGTTCTCGGGGGCTGAACACCTCGTCCCCGAGGGGCCCGAACACCCGGGAGGCCGCCGGTGGGTGCCTCTGCCAGGCCCGATGCGGGCCGGGCAGCCCCGGGCCCTACTGCGCCCTGTCCACCCGGACACTCCCGTTCTGCGAGGTCACCTCGACACTCCGCGAACTCCCCCGGGTGTCCGGCACCGTGGACTTCGCCTGCCCGTTCACCGCCTTCGTCACCACCCGGTACTCCTCGTCCCCCTGCGGCAACGTGACGTTCGCATTCCCGTTCCCGGCCGAAACCACAACCTTCTTCGGCACCGCCGTGAACGCGACCTTCACCCGCCCGTTGGACGAGGAGGCCGAGACCTCCTCCGAGCGGACCCCTTCGGCAACGGCATTACCACCACGCACCGTCATCCCGAGCTTCCCGGAAACATCCCGCGCCGTGACAGACGCATTCTTGACGTCCAGCGACAGCGGCTGCGTGAAGCCCTGAGCGGTGACCGCCCCCGCCGTACTCGTGAGCTCGACCGCCACCCCCTTGGGCACCGTCACCGAGTAACTGCCGCTGCACGAGATCGAGATGCCCTTGCAGTCGGTGGTGAGGGTCAGGGTGGAGCCGTCCAGGCCCCACTCGGAGTTCCCCCCGTCCCCGGCCTTGCCTTCCATCTTCCGTTCGACGTGGACCTTCCCGGAGTCCCCGGTCTCCAGCTTCACCTCGGAATTGGCGGCTCTGATGGACAGTTTCCGCCCGGTGTAGGAGAAGTCCCGCTTCTCGTGGGTGATCTCGCCGCCGCCGGTGACGGCGCTGCACGCGCCCAGGGCGAAGGGCGCGGCAAGCGCCAGGGCACATACCGGTATCAGCCGTGCGCGAATATTCATGATGCTCCCCCTATGTGATCTTCCGTCACGCTACCTCAGGCAACAGGACGCTCCCGGGCCCCGGGAACGTTGCCCGTACCCACAGCCAGCGCGGCGCCCTGCCCCCAACTCAGTACACCACGCACTCAATACACTGTGTATCGTGCGGGGATGAGCAGCACTTCCCGGACCCCACGGCGCCGGGTGCACACCCGTGCCCGTCTGCTGGACGCCGCCGAGCGCATCTTCGTGGAGCGCGGCTACGCGGAGCCGACCATCGAGGACATCTGCGCGGCCGCGGGCTACACGCGCGGCGCGTTCTACTCCAACTTCGCGAGCAAGCAGGACCTGTTGCTGGCATTGTTCGACCAGCACTCGGCCCACCGGCTCGACCAGTTGGCGGAGCTGCTGGCCGACCCCTCCCCGGGGCTGGGCGAGCGCATCGCCCGTACGTTCCTGGAGGTCGACCCGTCCGAGCAGGGCTGGGTGCTGCTGTTCCTGGAGTTCCGGCTGCGGGCGGCGCGCAGCCCGCAGCTCGCCGCCCGGCTGCACGAGCACGACCGCGCGGTGGGCGAGGCCCTGGCGGAACTCCTGGAACGCGTCCCCGGCCTGCCGGCCGAGACCGTCTCCGCCCGCAGACTGTCGGCGTTCCTGCTCGCGGCCCGCGAGGGCGTCCTGATCCGCACGGCGGGCGGCGGCGAGGCGGGCCGCGAAACGCTGGAAGCGGCGGTGTCGGTCCTGAGCGGGACGCTGGCCGCACCGGCGGAGACGGGCTGACCCGAACCGGACCCGCCCCCTCCCACCCCGCATTCGTCGTCCTCAACTCCGAAGGATCCGAAGCGCCTTGACTCCTCCTGCCACCACCACCGTCCCCGACCCCCACCGCTGGAAGGCCCTCATATTCATCGGTCTCGCCCAGCTGATGGTCGTCCTCGACACGACCATCGTGAACATCGCCCTGCCCTCCGCCCAGCGGGACCTCGGTATCTCCGACGGCAACCGCCAGTGGGTCATCACCGCCTACACCCTCGCCTTCGGCAGCCTGCTGCTGTTCGGCGGCCGTATCGCCGACCTCGCGGGCAGACGGCGCGCGTTCGTCACGGGGCTGATCGGCTTCGCCGCCGCCTCCGCCGTCGCGGGCGCGTCCGTCAATTCCGGGATGCTGCTGGGGGCCCGCGCCGCGCAGGGCGTCTTCGGGGCGCTGCTGGCACCCGCCGCGCTCTCCCTGCTGGCCGTGACCTTCACCGAAGCCGGTGAACGCGCCAAGGCGTTCGGCATCTACGGCGCGATCTCCGGCGGCGGCGGGGCCGTGGGCCTGATCCTCGGCGGCGTGTTCACCGAGTACCTGAGCTGGCGCTGGGCGCTGTACGTCAACATCCCCTTCGCCGCGGCCGCCGTGGCCGGCGCGGTGACGGTCGTCCGCGAACCGCGGTCGGCGCGCAACGGCGCCCGGCTGGACGTCCCGGGCGTCGTCCTGGCCACCGCCGGACTGCTGTGCCTGGTCTACGGGTTCACGCGCGCCGAGACCGACGGCTGGAGCGCGCCCGGCACGCTCGTCCTGTTCGGCGCGGCGGTCGTGCTGCTCGCGGCGTTCGCGGCCGTCGAGAGCCGGGCGCAGGTACCGCTCCTGCCCCTGCGCGTGGTCACCGAACGCAATCGCGGCGGGGTGTATCTCTCCCTCGGCCTGGCCGTCATCGGCATGTTCGGACTGTTCCTCTTCCTCACCTACTACTTGCAGGTCATCAAGGGCTTTACGCCCATGGCCACCGGCTTCGCGTTCCTGCCGATGATCGCGGGCATGGTCACCGGCTCGACGCAGATCGCCCCGCGTCTGATGACGCGTGTGCCGCCGCGGCTGCTGATGGGCCCGGGCTTCGTGGTCTCGGGGCTGGGCGTGCTGCTGCTGACGCGGATCACGGTGGACAGCCCGTACCCGACGGTGGTGCTGCCCGCCCAGGTCCTGCTGGGCCTGGGCATGGGCACCGCGTTCATGCCCGCGATGAGCCTGGCCACGCACAGTGTGCGGCCCGAGGACGCGGGGGTGGCCTCCGCGATGGTCAGTACCTCGCAGCAGGTCGGCGGTTCCATCGGCACGGCCCTGCTGAACACGGTCGCCGCGAGTGCGACGACGAGTTGGGGCATCGCGCACGCCGGCGGCGTCGGCCGCCCCGTCGACCGGATCCTGCTGGCGAAGCGGGCGGCCGTGCACGGCTACACGACCGCGATGTGGTGGGCGGTGGGCATCCTGGCCCTGGCCGCACTGGCCGCCACGGTCCTGGTGAACGCCCGCCCCCACAGCGGCGGGCAGGTGACGGGCGGTGCCGCGCGGACGGGAGCCGGGGAGTTGTCCGCGCAGAACGGGCGGGCATAGCCGTGGTCCTTCTGCCTGCCCGTACGAGCAGTCGTCGAGGCTCGGGGGCGACGGGGAGCACGACGTGCAGCGCATGTCGCGCATCCTGAACCCGGCCGGCCCGGGCATCGCGGAGCACTCCGCGATGCCCGGGCCGGCCCGGTGTTCAGTCCGTCGGTTCTCGGTTACTCCTCGCGGAAACCCCTCAGCGTAGGGCTGATCGTGACCGTCGCCGCCAGGATCGCCACCCCCACCGTGCACACCCAGATCGCCGGGGTCTCCCCCGTGAGTTCCATCAGGATGCCGCCCACGGCCGGGCCCAGTGCCGAGGAGACTCCGGCGCACAGGCCGATGACGCCGCCGAGGCGGCCGCGGAGTTCGTCGGGGGTGGTGAGCAACTGGTAGGTGCTGATGGCGGTGTTGGCGGTGGGGGCCAGGAAGGCGATGCCGGCCAGGACGAGGCCCATGATCAGGCCGTTGTCCGTGGTGAGGGTGACCGGGGTCAGGGCGGCCATGGCCCAGAAGACCAGCAGGACCGAGGTGCGCGGGCCCAGGCGGTGGTACAGCTTCGGGGCGACGATCGCGCCGAGCAGGCCGCCCACGCCGAACATGGCGGCCATCAGGCCGATCTGCGCGGACGGTACGCCGTTGCTCTTGGCCACCACGACGATGACCAGGTACAGCACCTGGAACAGGAAGTTCAGGGCGATCGCGCAGACCGCCGTCACGCGGATCAGCCGGTGGCCCCACACCCACTTCAGGCCCTCCAGCATCTCCCGCCGGAAGTTCGCGGGCGGGGCGTCCTCGGCCGTCGCCCGTTCCGGCTTGGGGAGGCGGACGAACAGCAGGAGGAAGAAGGAGATCAGGTGGGTCATGAGGTCGGCCAGGAACGGCAGGACCCGTTTGACGCCGAAGAGCGCGCCGCTGACCGAGGTGCCCGCGAGGTGGCCGATCGCGCCGCGGGCGCCGTTCATCGACACGGCGGTCGCGAGCTGCGACTCGGGGACGACGTGCGGCAGCGACGCCTCCTCGGCCGGGTCGAACAGGGCGTTGCACACGCCGAGTACGGCCGCGACGGCCACCATGTGCCAGACCGTCACGGTCTTCGTCCACACCGCGCCGATCAGCACGATCAGGGCGAGCGCGCGGGCCGCCTCGCAGCCCAGCATGATCGCCTTGCGGCTCCAGCGGTCGACGAGCGTGCCGGCGGGCAGGCCCGCCAGCAGCTGGGCGGCCGCGCTGGCGCCGGAGACCAGGCCCGCCGTGGCGGGCGAGCCCGTCACGGCGAGCACCAGCAGCGGGAACGCCATGGTGGAGGCGTTGAAGCCGGCGTCGGAGAGGGTGCGCGCGATCCAGAGGATGTTGTAGTTCCGGTTGCGCCACAGGGGCTTTTCCGCCGGGACCACTGCGGGTTCCGTGGGCGGCAGTTGTGTCTGGTTGGCGGTCATGTCAGCGCACGCCACGCTTCCGGGCCGCCGCCTGTGCCGTCACCGTCTCGCAGTGCCGCGCGATGTCGCTCAGCGCCTGTCCGAAGGACTCGGCGAGCCCCGCGACGGTGTCCGGGTCGAAGACGTTCGTGGAGTAGTACCAGGAGAAGCCGAGCCTGCCGTCGACGGCGCTGCCGACGACCTCCAGCAGATGCGTGGACTGCTCGGCGGGGCTCTGGTCCTCGCCGATGGCCCCGTGCTGGGTGTGGATCGCGCCCTTGGGGGCGTCCCCGTCCGTACCGGTCTGTGAACTGTCGTACTGGCCCAGGTAGTTGAAGACCACCTCAGGTTCCGGCAGTTCCGCCAGGACCGCGCCGGGCGAGTCCGCGGGGCTCAGGTGGCGCAGTGCCCCGTAGCCCAGGCCGTTGTCCTGCACCGCGCGCAGGCCCCGGCGTACCGACTTCATCAGCTTCGGCCAGTCCGTGCCGCCGCCGTCGGTCGCTCCGGCCGGCCCGGCCGGCACGTCGAGGGCGACGGGGTGGACGGAGGTGAACCAGCCCACCGTGCGGGACAGGTCGACGCCGTCGAAGATCTCCTCGCGGCCGTGGCTCTCGACGTCCACCACGACCCGCTCGCGTCCCGTCCACGCCGACAGCGTGTGCCCCAGCGCGCCCAGCAGGACGTCGCCGATGCGGGTGCGGAAGAGGGTGGGGGCCGAGCGCAGCAGCGCGGCGGTCTCCGCCTCCCCGAGGGAGGTGGTGGCGATGGCCGTGGTGTCGGCGGAGTTGGGGCCGGGCCGGTCGGTGGGCAGCGGTTCGGCGCCGCGCAGGACCTCCGCCCAGTGGGCGGCCTCGTGGTCCAGGCCGCCGTCGGCGGTGTGCGCGCTCAGCAGCTCCGACCACTCCTGGAAGGAGGTGGTGCGGGCGCCGAGTGCGACGGGTTCGCCGGCGGTCGCCTGCCGGTAGCCGCGCTCCAGGTCGTCGACGAGGATGCGCCAGGAGACGGCGTCGACGACCAGGTGGTGCACGGTCACGAACAGCTTGCGGCGCAGGCCCGGAGCGGTGAACAGCACGGCCTTGAGCAGCGGCCCGCTCGCCAGGTCGAAGCTCGTCTGCACCTCGACCGCCACGCGTTCGATCTCCGCCATGTGCTGCTCGGGCGCGAGCCCGGACAGGTCGTGGCGGGTCAGCAGCTCGTCCGCCGTGACCGGCTCCGGTGCGGCGATCTCCTGCCGCCAGCCGTCCTCGCCGCGCGTGAAGCGGGTGCGCAGCATGTCGTGGTGGGCGGGCAGGGCGACGAGCGCCCGGGCGAGCGCGTCCTCGTCGACGCCGTCGACGAGCTCCAGCAGCGTGGACTGGTTGAAGTGGTGCGGCTGCGTGCGGGTGGCGAAGAACCAGCGCTGCGAGGGCGTCAGCGGCACCTCGCCCACGGCCGGGGCCTCCTCGCCCCCTCCGTCGCTGCCGGCCTCCTCCAGTACCGCGACCTCCGCGAGTTCGGCGATGGTCTGGTGCAGGAACAGGTCCTTGGCCGTCATCCGCACCCCTGCCTCGCGGGCCCGGGAGACCGCCTGGATGGAGAGGATGGAGTCACCGCCGATGTCGAAGAAGCCGTCGGTGATGCCGACGCGTTCGACGCCGAGCACGTCCGCCCACACGGCGGCGAGCGCCTGCTGCACGGGCGTGACCGGGGCGACGTGGTCGCGTTCGCCGCCGTCCGCCGGGTCCGGCTCGGGCAGGGCTCTGCGGTCGACCTTGCCGTTGGGGCTCAGCGGCAGCTCGTCCATCATCACGAACGCGGACGGCACCATGTAGCCGGGCAGCGCCTGCCCGAGGAAGGAGCGCAGTTCGGCCGCGTCCGGTGCCTCCTGGCCCGCGACCGGTACGGCGTAGGCGGCCAGCCGCTTGTGACCGGCCGCGTTGGCGGTGGCGGTCACCGCGGCCTCGGCGACGCGCGGGTGCGTGAGCAACGCGGCCTCGACCTCGGCGAGTTCGATGCGGAAGCCGCGCACCTTGACCTGGTTGTCGTCGCGGCCGACGAACTCCAGCACCCCGTCGCCGTCGGCGTGCTGCCGCCAGCGCACCGTGTCGCCCGTACGGTACATGCGCTCGCCCGGCTCCCCGAACGGCGAGGCCACGAAGCGCTCGGCGGTCAGGTCCGGCCGGTTCAGATAGCCGCGGCCCAGGCCGGTGCCCGCGATGTACAGCTCGCCGGGCCGGCCCGGCGGCACCGGCCGCAGCATGCGGTCCAGGACGTACAGGCGGACGTTGGCCATCGGGGAGCCGATCGGCAGGGACTCGCAGCCGCGCAGGTCGGCGCCCTGGTGGAGGGTGGCGACGAGCGTGGTCTCGCTGGGCCCGTAGATGTTGAAGAAGTCGCCGCGCGCGGCCCAGGACTCGGCGAGCTCCACCGGGCAGGCGTCGCCCGCCGCGCCGACGGCCCGCAGCCGCGGCAGGGCCGCCGGGTCCAGGGCGGACAGCAGCGCGGGCGGCGTCATCAGCACGGTGGCGCCCTGGCCGCGGAGTTCCTCGGCCATGTCGCCGCCGGCCGGGGACTGGCTCAGGCACATCGTGGCGCCGGAGAGCAGGGTGCAGAAGATGTCCGAGACTCCGCCGTCGAAGCTGAACGACAGGTGCTGCAGCAGCCGGTCGCCGGGCCCCATGCGGAACTTCGCGACGAAGTCGTCGACGAGGTTGCACAGCGAACGGTGCTGGATCATCACGCCCTTGGGGCGGCCGGTGGAGCCGGAGGTGTGGACGACGTAGGCGAGCGCGTCCGCGTCACCGGTGTGCTCCGGCGCCGTCCGGGGCTTGTGGGCGATCTCGGGCCAGTCGGTGTCCAGGCACACGATCGCGGCGTCGGTCGCCGGGAGGCGGTCCACCAGCTCCCGCTGGGTCAGCAGCACCGGCGCCCGCGTCCCGGCGAACATCTGCGCGAGGCGCTCGGCCGGGTAGTCCGGGTCCAGCGGGACGTACGCGCCGCCCGCCTTGAGGGCCGCGAGCGCGGCGACGACGATCTCGGGGCTGCGCCGCGCGCACACCCCCACCAGCACGTCCGGGCCGACCCCGTGCTCGATGAGGTGGTGGGCCAACTGGTTGGCGCGCGCGTCGAGTTCCGCGTACGAAAGGACGTGCTCGCCGTCGACGACGGCCGGCGCGTCGGGGGTGCGGCGCACCCACTCGGCGAAGCGCTCCTCGGCCCGCAGGCACGCGGGCAGGGGGCGCGCGGTGGTGTTCCAGCCGTCGAGCATCCGCTGCCGCTCCTCGGCGGGCAGCCAGTCGCGTCCGGACATCGGCGCCTCGGGCGCGGCGGCCAGGGAGGCCAGCAGGGCCCGCAGATGGGCGGTCATGCGGCGGGCGGTCGCGGCGTCGAACAGGTCGGTGTTGTACTGCAGCCCGGCCGCGAGGCCGCCGTCGACCTCCTCGAACTGCACCGTGACGTCGAAGTTCGCGCTCGTCGCGGGCAGCGCGAACTCCTCGATGCGCAGGCCCTGGAGCGCGGTGGGTGCGGTGGGCGTGTTCTGCAGCACCACCATGGCCTGGAACAGCGGCGAGCGGCTCGGGTCCCGCTCGGGGGCCAGGGCCTCCACCAGGCGCTCGAAGGGCACGTCCTGGTGGGCGAAGGCGTCCACGACGCTCTCGCGCACCCGGCCGAGGAAGGAGGCGAAGCTCTCCCGCTCGTCGACCGTCGAGCGCACCACGAGGGTGTTGACGAAGAAGCCGACCAGCGGCTCCAGTTCGGCGCGGTCCCGGCCCGAGGTGACCGTGCCGACGGCGATGTCGTCCTGGTCGCTGTAGCGGGCGAACAGCAGCTGGCAGGCCGCGATCAGCGCCATGAACAGGGTGGCGTCGTGGTCCTTGGCCAGTTCCTTCAGCCGCGCGGTGACGTCCTCGGGGATACGGAAGTCGACGATCGCGCCGTTCTTCGTGGCCACCGCCGGGCGGCGCCGGTCGGTCGGCAGCTCCAGCGGCGGCACCCCGGCCAGCCGCTCCCGCCAGTACGCGATCTGCTCCTCCGCCCGCTCGCCCGACAGGTGCTCGCGCTGCCAGACGGCGAAGTCCGCGTACTGCACGGCCAGTTCCGGCAGGTCGGCCCGGGTGCCGGCCAGCCGGGCCCGGTACATCGCCTCCAGGTCGTGGGCGATCACCGAGGAGGACCAGCCGTCGGTGACGATGTGGTGCAGGCACAGCGACAGCACATGGTCGTCCGCGTCCAGTCGGACCAGTCGGGCCCGCAGCAGCGGTCCGCGCCGCAGGTCGAAGGGGGTCGCGGTCTCCGCGCGCAGCAGCTCGTCGAGGCGCGCGGCCCGCTCCCGCTCGCCGAGCGCGCTCAGGTCGTCCAGCGGCAGCGCGACCCCGCTCCCGCCGGCCGGGTGGACGATCTGCACGCCCCGCCCGTCGACGGTGTCGAAGGTGGTGCGCAGCGACTCGTGCCGCTCCACCAGGTCGCCCAGCGCGGCCCGCAGCGCGTCCGCGTCGAGGGGGCCGCGCAGGCGCAGCCCGGTGGGGGAGAGGTACTCGGTGCCGCCCGGCTCGTACTCGTCCATGAACCACAGCCGCTGCTGCGCGAACGACAGCGGCAGCGCGCCGTCGCGGGGGACGGCCGGGATGACGTCGCCGGCGTCGGGGGCCGCGCCCTCGGGGACGGCGGCGGCCAGTCCGGCCACGGTCGGGGTGGTGAACATCGCCCGGGGCGAGAGGGCCACGCCGAAGGCGGACCGCATCCGGGAGGTGATCTGGATCGACAGGATCGAATCGCCGCCCAGCTCGAAGAAGTTGTCGTGGACGCCCACGCGCTCCACGCCCAGGGTCGCCGCCCAGATCGCCGCGACCTCCTCCTCCACGGGGGTGCGGGGCGCGACGTACTCGGTGGCCAGGTCCCACTCGCCCTCGGGGGCGGGCAGCGCCTTGCGGTCGACCTTGCCGCTGGGGGTGTACGGCAGGGCGTCCAGGGTCACGAAGCGGGCCGGGACCATGTAGTCCGGCAGGTCCGCCAGCAGCGCGGTGCGCAGCTCGCCGCCGCTCGTCCCGCCCGTGCCGTCGGCGGGCACGACGTGGCCGACGAGCAGGGTGCGGCCGCCGTCGCGGCGCACGGTCACGGCCGCCTCGCGCACGGCGGGCAGCGCCGCGAGCGCGGCCTCGACCTCGCCGAGCTCCACGCGGAAACCGCGGATCTTGACCTGGTCGTCGGCGCGGCCGAGGAACTCCAGGACGCCGTCGGGGCGGAAACGCACCCGGTCGCCGGTGCGGTACAGGCGCTTGCCGGGCGTGAACGGGTCGGCGACGAAACGCTGCGCGGTCAGGTCGGGGCGCCCCCAGTAGCCGCGGCTGACGCCGTCGCCGCCGATGTACAGCTCGCCGCCGATACCGGCCGGAACCGGGTTGAGGTCGTCGTCCAGCACGTACACCCGGGTGTTGGCCAGCGGCCGGCCGACGGGTACGAACGCGCCGTCGCCGAGCACCTCGGGCGTGGGCGCGAGCACGGTGGAGTCGATGGTCACCTCGGTGGCGCCGTAGGCGTTGACGACGAGGGTGTCCGGGTGGAGGTGGTCCAGCAGCCGCAGGCAGTCGTCCGAGCGCCAGCCCTCGGAGCCCACCGACAGCAGCTTCAGGCGCGGCAGGCGGGTGCCGCGCAGCGCGACCTCGGAGACCAGGGCGCCCGCGAGCGTGGGCACGAGCTCGATCGCGTCGCCGCCGCTGTCCTCGATCAGCTCCAGCAGCCGGGGCGGGTCGGTGACCAGGTCCTGCGGGCAGATCGTGAGCGAGCCGCCGAAGGGCAGCGAGCGCAGCATGTCCGCGAAGAACAGGTCGACCGACAGGCTCGTGACGGACACGAAGTTCAGCCGCAGCCGCGACAGGCGGTAGCGCTCCTCCCAGGACGCCAGGATGTAGCACAGGTGGCCGTGCTCGACCATGACGCCCTTGGGGCGGCCGGTGGAGCCGGAGGTGTAGATGACGTACGCCAGGTCCTGGGCGCTCACCCCCGACTCGGGGGCGGTCACCGGGTGTTCGGCGATCCGTGCCGCGTCGGTGTCCAGGCACACGGTGGCCGCGCGGGTCCGCCAGGTGTCCGCGTGCCGGGACTGGGTCAGCAGGACGGGCACGCCCGAGTCCTCGACCATGTAGGCGAGGCGGTCGGCCGGGTACTCCGGGTCCAGCGGTACGTACGCGCCGCCCGCCTTGAGCACGCCGAGGAGGCCGACGGCCATCTCCGGGCCCCGGTCGACGTTGAGGCCGACGAGGGTGCCGGGACGCACGCCGAGCGCGATCAGGTGGTGCGCCAACTGGTTGGCGCGCTCGTCCAGTTCACGGAAGGTGAGGGTCTGCCGCCCGTGGCGGACGGCGACCGCGTCGGGCGTACGGGCGGCCTGCTCGGCGAACAGCTCGTGCACGGGACGGCCGGCCGGGCGTTCCAGGGCGGTGTCGTTCCACTCGTGCAGCACCTGCGTGTGTTCGCGCTCGGTCAGCCACGGCAGACGGGCCAGCGGGCGGCTCGCATCAGTGGCGGCCTCGCTCAGCAGCACCCGCAGGTGTCCGGCCATCCGCTCGATGGTCTGCGCGTCGAACAGGGCCGGGTCGTAGGACAGCTCGAAGCGCAGCCGGTCGTCGCGGTGGGCGCTCAGGCACAGCGGGAAGGTGTTGGTGTCCAGGGCGTCGACGCCGCCGATGCGCAGGCCGTGCGCGGCGGCGCCGCCGTCCTGGAGCGGATAGTTCTCGAAGACCACCAGCGAGTCGAACAGGGCGGTGCCCGCCGGGAGGCCGCTCCAGGACTGGATCGTGCCCAGTCCCGTGAACTCGTGGGGCCGGGCCTCCAGTTGCTCCTGCTGGAGCTGCTGCAGCCATACGGCCAGCGGTGTCGTCGGCTGGACCTTCGCCCGTACGGGCACGGTGTTGATGAACAGGCCGACCATGGACTCCACCCCGGGCAGCTCCGCCGGGCGGCCGGAGACCGTCGCGCCGAAGACCACGTCCCGCTGCCCGCTGCAGCGCGAGAGCATCAGCGCCCAGGCGCCCTGCACCAGGGTGTTGAGGGTGACGCGGTGCTGCTTGGCGAACTCGGCGAGGCGCGTGGTGAGCCCGGCGTCGAGCGCGAACCGCAGCGGCTTCGAGGACTGGGCGCGGTGGGCCTCCACCGGCTGCCGGTCGTAGGGCAGCGGGGTGGGCGCGTCGAAACCGGCGAGCACGGACCGCCAGTGGGCCTCTGCGGCGGCCGGGTCCTGCCCGGCGAGCCAGGCCACGTAGTCGCCGAACGGGCGGGCCCGCTCGGGGAGGTGGGGCTGTCCGCCGACGGCGGCCGCGTACTCGTGGCCCGCCTCGGAGAAGACGGCGGCGGTGCTCCAGCCGTCCAGCATCAGGTGGCTGGAGGTCCACACCAGGCGCACGGTGTCCTCACTGAGCCTGACGACCGCGATCCGCATGAGCGGGGCGGTCTCCAGGTCCAGGCCGCGGGCCCGGTCGGCGGCCAGCAGTTCGCTCAGCGCCGTCTGCTGCTCCTGGGGGGTGCGGTCGCGCCAGTCGTACTGCTCGACGGGCAGCTCCACTTCGCGGCGGACGATCTGCACCGGCTCGGCCAGGCCCTCCCACACCACGGCGGTGCGCAGCGCGGGCGTGCGGTCGACGACGCGCTGCCAGGCGGCGGCGAGCGCTGCCGGGTCGGTGACGCCCTCCAGCAGCATGGACAGCTGGTTGAAGTAGGAGTCCGCCGTGGGGTCCATCAGCCGGTGGAAGAGCATGCCGTGCTGCATGGGCGTCAGCGGCAGGATGTCCTCGACGTCCCGGCCGTCACCGGCGATACGGTCCAGCTCGTCCTGGGTCAGTCGGGCGAGCGGGAAGTCCGAGGGGGTCACGCCGCCCGCGCCGGGCAGCAGGCAGTGCTCGACGATCTCCCGCAGGGCGGCCAGGAGTTCGCCCGCGAGACGCCCGACGGTGGCCTCGTCGTGGACGTTCGCGGAGTAGAACCAGGTGAAGGCGAGGCTGCCGTCCTCGACCACGCCGACCACGTCCAGCAGGTACGGGCGCGGCTCGTCCTCGGCGAGGGTGTCGGCGAGGCCGTCCAGGCGGCGGCGGACCAGACCGTCCTCGGCGGAGGCGGCGTCGAAGCGGCCGTGGTAGTTGAAGGAGACCTGCGGGGCGGCGTCCTTGAGCAGGGCGCGGGCGGGCGCGTCCTGCTCGCCGAGACGGCGCAGCGCGTCGTAGCCGAAGCCGTTGCCGGGCACGGCGTGCAGCTGCTCCTTGACCGACTTGATCACCGCGTCCCAGCCGGCCTTCGGGTCGACGTCGACGGAGACGGGGTAGAGGGTGGTGAACCAGCCGACGGTACGGGAGAGGTCGGCGCCGTCGACGACCTCCTCGCGGCCGTGGCCCTCCATGGCCACGTGCACGCGCTCGCCGCCGCTCCAGCGGGCGAGCACGGTGGCGGCCGCGCTCAGCAGCAGATCGCCCACGCGCGTGCGGTAGACCGGCGGGACCCGGCGCAGCAGCGCCTCCGTGGTCCGCGCGTCGAGCGCCGCCGTCACGCTGCGCACCGAGCCGGCGGTGTTGGCGCCGTCGCGGTCGACGGGCAGCGGCGTGTGCTCCCGCCGGGACTGCGCCTGCCAGTGGGCGAGTTCGCCGTCGAGACGGCCGGAGCGGACGTGCTCGCCCAGCAGGTGCGCCCACTGCGCGAAGGAGGTCGAGGCCGGGCCGAGGTCGACGCGCTCGCCCGCGCGGGCCTGGGTGTAGCCGCGCTCCAGGTCCTCCAGCAGGACGCGCCAGGAGACGCCGTCCACGACCAGGTGGTGGGCGGTCAGGAACAGCCGCTTGGCGCCCTGCCCGCTGCCCTCGTCGAAGAGGACGGCCGCGAACAGCGGGCCGCCGTCCACGCGCAGCCCGGCCCGTACCGCCGTGGCGGTCTCCTCGACGGCCGTCCACCGCTCGTCCCCGGCGACGCCGTCCAGCAGCCGGTGGTGGAAGACGTTGTCGGTGGACTCCCCGGCGGGGGCGGGCTCCTGCACCCAGGTGCCGCCGTCACGGCGGAAGCGGGTGCGCAGGCCCTCGTGGTGCTCCACGAGCGCCACGACGGCCGCGCGCAGGGCGGCGACGTCGGTGTCGGGGGCGAGCTCGACGAACACCGACATGGTCACCGCGTCGGGACCGGCCGGGTAGGTGTCGAAGAACCACTGCTGGACGGGGGTGAGCGGCGCGGGCCCGGCGACGCGCGGCGCGGCCGCTGCGGCGGGCGCCTGCTCGGTGGTGACGTGCTGCGCGAGGCGGGCGACGGTCTGGTGCAGGAAGACGTCCTTGGACGTCAGGCGCAGCCCGGCCCGGCGGGCCCGGGTGACGGTCTGGATGGACAGGATCGAATCGCCGCCCAGGTCGAAGAAGTTGTCGTCGACGCCGACCTTCTCCACGCCCAGCAGCTCGGCCCAGATCGCGGCGAGGGTCTCCTCGGCGGCGGTGCGCGGCGCCACGTACCGCGTGTCGTCGTGCGTGCCGCGCTCGGGCGCGGGCAGGGCACGGGTGTCGAGCTTGCCGTTGGGCGTCAGCGGCAGCGCGTCGAGCAGCATGACGGTGGCGGGCACCATGTACTCGGGCAGCGCCCCGGCCAGGTGCTCGCGCACATCCTGGACGTCCAGCACGGCACCGGCGGCCGGTACGGCGTATCCGGTCAGGCGCTTGTGGCCGGCGGCGTCCTCGTGGACGGCGACGGCCGCGCGCTCGACGCGGGGGTGCGCGAGCAGCGCGGACTCGATCTCGCCGAGCTCGATGCGGTAGCCGCGGATCTTGACCTGGTCGTCGGTACGGCCCAGGAACTCCAGCTCCCCGTCGGGGAGTTGCCGCGCGAGGTCACCGGTGCGGTACATGCGCGAGCCGGCCGGGCCGTACGGGTCGGCGACGAACCGCTCCGCCGTCAGGCCGGCACGGCCCACGTAGCCGCGCGCGAGACCGTCACCGGCGATGTACAGCTCGCCCGCCACGCCCTGGGGCACCGGCCGCAGCATCGCGTCCAGGACGTACACGCGGGTGTTGGGGCGCGCGTGCCCGATCGGCACCGCGCCCGCCGCCACTGTGTTTTCAGGGTCTCCGGGCTCCACCCGGAACTCCATGCAGCCCACGGTCGCCTCGGTCGGCCCGTACTCGTTGATCACGGTCGTGCCGGGGTGCAGCCGCCGCCACTGGTCGAGGACCTCGCCCAGCAGCTGCTCGCCGCCGATGACGAGTTCACCGGTGGGCTGCAACTGCTCGGGAGTGGTCGCCAGCAGCGCCAGGTGCGAGGGGGTGACCTTCAGCAGCGTGCACTGCCCGGCGTCCGCGCCGACCGCCGTGGCGTCCTCCTCCAGGCCGGTGACGAGCACCCGGCCGCCGGAGACCAGCGGCGTGTACAGGGCGGTGACGGTCAGGTCGAAGGTCACCGGCGAGTGCAGGACGGCCGCCCCGGCCGCCGCCGGGTAGGCGGTCGCCGCCCACGCGACGTAGTCGACGAACGAACGGTGCTCGATGACCACGCCCTTGGGGCGGCCCGTGGAACCGGAGGTGTAGATGACGTACGCCGGGTGCTCGGGCCGCAGCGGCGCCGTGCGCTCGCCGTCCGTCAGCGCGCCGGCGTCCAGACCGGCGCCCAGACCCGAGCCCGTACCGGCGTCCTCCGCCGGGACGCGCTCGACGCCCTCGGGCAGCGTCGCGTACGTGTCCGCGTCCGCCAGCACCAGGCGTGGCGCGGAGTCTTCGAGGACGTAGGCGATGCGCTCGGCCGGGTGCGAGGGGTCCACCGGCACATAGCCCGCACCCGACTTCAGCACACCCAGCAGGCACACCACCAGGTCCGCCGACGGGCGGGCGGCCACGGCCACCAGGTCCTCCGGGCCGACACCGCGCCCGGCCAGCGCCCGGGCCACCCGGTTCGCCCGCGCCTCCAACTCGCCGTAGGACAGCTGCTGTTCACCGAAGACCAGCGCCGTACGCTCCGGGGTACGGGCCGCCTGCGCCTCCAGCAGCTCGACCATCGTGCCCGCGCCCGCGTCGAAGTCCGCGCCGGTGGCGGCCCGCAGCAGCGCCGCGTGCTCCTCACCGGAGACCAGCGGCAGCTCCCGCACCGCCTGCCCCGGCGCGGCGACGATGCCCGCGAGCAGCACCCGCAGATGCCCCGCCAGCCGCTCGACGGTCGCCGCGTCGAACAGGTCGGTGGCGTACTCGATCGCGCCGCTCAGCGTCCCGTCGTGGTCCTGGAACTCCAGCGTCAGATCGAAGTTGGCGGACGCGCGCGGCGCCGCGTACGCGCCGGCCGTCACTCCCGGCAGCTCGGGCAGCTTCCGCGTGCCCGACTCCAGCAGCACCATCGTCTGGAACAGCGGGGTGCGGCTCGCGTCGCGCTCCGGACGCAGCGCCTCCACCAGCCGGTCGAAGGGCACCTCGTCGTTGGCGAACGCCTCCAGGACGGTCTCCTTGACCTCCCCCAGCAGCTCCGTGAACGGCTGCGCTCCTGCCACCCGGGAGCGCAGCACCACGGTGTTGACGAAGAAGCCGACCATGCGGTCCAGCTCCGGCCGGTTGCGGCCCGAGGTGACCGTGCCGACCGCGATGTCCTCCTGCCCCGCGTACCGCGACAGCAGCACCTGGCAGGCCGCCACCAGCACCGTGTACAGCGTCGTCTCCCGCGAGCGGGCCAGCTCCCGCAGCCCGGCCGCCACGTCCTGGTCCAGTGCGAACTCGTGCACCGCGCCCGCACCCGAACGCACCGGCGGGCGCGGCCGGTCCGTGGGCAGCTCCAGCGGGGCCAGCCCCGCCAGCCTGCCCTTCCAGTACGCCAGGTGCTCCTCCAGCCAGGCGTCCGTCATCCGGCCCGACTGCCAGGCCGCGAAGTCCGCGTAGTGCACCTCGACATCGGCGAGCCGCGCCTCGGTGCCGGCCGTGCGTGCCCGGTACAGGGCGCCCAGCTCGTCGAAGAGGACGCCCGTGGACCAGCCGTCGGTGACGATGTGGTGCGCGCACAGCACCAGGACGTGCTCGTCCTCGCCCGTACGCACCAGGGCGGCGCGCAGCAGCGGACCCGTGCGCAGGTCGAACGGCCGGTTGAGGTCCTCGCGCACGCGGCGCGCCAGCTCGCCCTCCGGGTCGTCGTGCCCGGTCAGGTCGACGAGCGGCACCGTGAACTCCCCGGCCGCGCCCACCCGCTGCACCAGGCGCCCGTCGGTCTCGTCGAAGGTGGTGCGCAGCGACTCGTGCCGGGCCACCAGGTCCGCGACCGCGCCCGTGAGGGCCGCCGCGTCCAGCGGGCCGGAAAGCCGCAGCCCGGCCACGGAGTTGTACTCGGTGCCGCCCGGAGCGAACTCCTCCAGCAGCCACAGCCGGCGCTGCGCGGCGGACATCGGCAGCGGGGAGCCGTCGCGCGGGACGGCCGGGATCTCCCGCTTCCGCTCGGCGCTGCCCGCCAGTCGGCGGCGCAGGACCTCCTGGAGGTGCGCGGGCAGGGCGGATATGCGGTCGGTCCGCTGGTGCGGGGCGTTCACGTCGTGGTTCTCCGTGTGGGGTGTGATGAGAAAAGAGGCGGGGGCGGATCAGACGGCGGGGCCGGAGCCGTCGGCGTCCGCGAGGGCGGCGGCCTCCAGCTCGGCGAGGATGCGTTCCTCGACGAGCCAGGCCAGTTCGGCGACGGTCGGCGCGCTCAGCACGTCGCGCGGGGACAGGTCCAGGCCGAAGGCGACCTTCATGCGCAGGACCATCTGGATGGACAGGATCGAATCGCCGCCCAGGTCGAAGAAGTTGTCGTGCGCGCCGACCCGTTCGACGCCCAGGACCTGCTCCCACAGTCCGGCGAGCGCCTCCTCGGTCGGGGTCGCCGGGGCCACGTACTCGCCGGTCGCGGCGGCCTGCCCGGGGTCGGGCAGCGCGGCCCGGTCGAGCTTGCCGTTGGGCGTCAGCGGCAGCGCGTCGAGCACCACGACGGCGGCGGGCACCATGTACTCGGGCAGTGTCGCGGCCGTGTGCTCGCGCAGCTCCTTGCCGTCCGCGACCGCGCCCGGGGCGGGCACCGCGTAGCCCACCAGCCGCTTGCGGCCCTCGGACTCGGCGGCGACCACCACGGCCTCGGCGACCGTGGGGTGCGCGAGCAGCGCGGACTCGATCTCGCCGAGCTCGATGCGGTAGCCGCGGATCTTGACCTGGTCGTCGACGCGGCCGAGGAACTCCAGCCCGCCCGTGGCCTTCCAACGGGCGAGGTCACCGGTGCGGTACATGCGCGACCCGGCCGGTCCGTACGGGTCGGCGACGAACCGCTCGGCCGTCAGGCCGGGACGGCCCACGTAGCCGCGCGCGAGACCGTCGCCGGCGATGTACAGCTCGCCCGCCACGCCCTGGGGCACCGGCCGCAGTTCGGCGTCCAGCACCATGATCCGGGTGTTGGCGCGCGCCCGGCCGATCGGCACCGGGCCCACCCCGTCGGGGTCCCCCGGCTCCACGCGGAACTCCATGCAGCCCACGGTCGCCTCGGTCGGCCCGTACTCGTTGATCACCGTGGTGTGCGGGTGGCGCAGCCGCCACTGCTGCAACACCTCGCCCAGCAACTGCTCACCACCGACCACCAGTTGACCCGTCGGCAGCAGCTCCGGCGCGACCGTCTCCAGCAGCGCCAGGTGCGAGGGCGTCACCTTCAGCAGCGTGCACTGCTCCACCGGCGCGGCGAGCCCGTCCTGCAGCCCGGCGACGAGCACCTGCCCGCCGGAGACCAGCGGCGTGTACAGGGCGGTGACGGTCAGGTCGAAGGTCACCGGCGAGTGCAGCACCGCAGCCCCCGCCCCGCCCGGGTAGGCCTCCTTCGCCCACGCGACGTAGTCCACGAACGAACGGTGCTCGACGACCACGCCCTTGGGGCGGCCCGTGGAACCGGAGGTGTAGATGACGTACGCCGGGTGCTCGGGCCGCAGCGGCGCCGTGCGCTCCCCGTCCGTGACCGGGGCCGGGGACAGGTCCGTGCCCGTCCCCGCACCGTCGATGAGCAGGCAGGCGCACCCCTGCGGCAGCACCCCGGCCGCCGCCGCGTCCGCCAGCACCAGACGCGGCGCCGCGTCCTGAAGGACATAGGCGATCCGCTCGGCCGGATGCGCCGGATCCACCGGCACGTACGCCGCGCCCGCCCGCAGCACACCCAGCAGCGCGACCACCAGGTCCGCCGACGGGTACGCGGCCACCGCCACCAGGTCCTCCGGACCGACACCGCGTCCGATCAGCTCCCGCGCCAGCCGCTGGGAACGGGCCGCCAACTCCGCGTAGGACAGCCGCTGTTCCCCGAAGACCACAGCGGTCTCCGTCGGGGTACGGGCCGCCTGCGCGTCCAGCATCTCCACCATCGTCGCCGCACCCGGGGCGAAGGACGCGCCCGTGCCCAGCGCCAGCAGTGCGTGCTGCTCCTGGCGCGTCAGCCACGCCAGCTCCCGCAGCGTGCTCCCCTCCCCGGCGGAGGCCAGCGACGCCAGCAGCTCCCGCAGCCGCGCGCCGAGCGTCGCGATCGTCTCCCGGTCGAAGGCCGCCGGGTCGTAGGCGAAGCTGAACGCCAGCCGCTCGCCCGGGTAGACGGTCACGGCCAGCGGATAGTTCGTGGTCTCGGTGTCCGCGTACAGCTCCCGCAGCCGCAGCCCGTGCTCCGCGCCCGCCCGCTCGTCGATCGGATAGTTCTCGAAGACCAGGACACTGTCGAACAGCGCGCTGCCTTTGGCGAGTTCGCTGCGGGCCTGGATCCGCGACAGCGGCAGGTACTCGTACTGGCGGGCCTGGGCCTGCCGCGCCTGCGACGCGCGCAGCCACGGCAGCACCTCGGCGCCCTCGTCGACCCGCACCCGCACCGGCAGCGTGTTGATGAAGATGCCGTGCACCGACTCGGCCCCCGGCAGATCCGCCGGACGGCCCGAGACCGTCGCGCCGAAGCACACGTCGCGCTCCCCGCTGTGCCGGGCGAGCAGCAGCGCCCAGGCGCCCTGCACCACGGAGTTGACCGTCAGCCGCTGCTCGCGCGCCAGCGCGTTCAGCCCCGCCGAGACCCGCTCGTCCAGCTCCAGACCCAGCCGGGCGGAGCTGCGCGTGCGGTGCCGGCCGGCGACCTGCCGGTCGAACGGCAGCGGCGTCGGCGTGGCGAACCCGGCCAGCGCCTCCTGCCAGTACCGCTCCGCCGCCCGCGCGTCCTGGCCCGACAGCCAGCGCACATGCTCACGGAACGGCGGCCGCACCGGCAGCCGCGCGGCCGTGCCGTCACCGGCGGCCAGCGCCCCGTAGCAGGCGAAGACGTCCGAGAGCACCTGGAAGACGCTCCAGCCGTCCAGCAACAGATGGTGGAAGGTCCACACCACCTGCACCGCGCCGTCCGGCAGCGCCGCGAGCACCAGGCGCAGCAGCGGCGCCTTGCCCACGTCGAGCCCCGCCGCCCGGTCCTCGGCGAACAGCTTCTCCAGCGCCGCGCCGCGTTCCTCCCGCGAAAGACCGCGCCAGTCCGGGCAGTCGACCGGCAGCGTCACCTCACGGTGCACCACCTGGAGCGGCTCGGCGAGCCCGGCACTGGCCACCGACGTGCGCAGCACCGGCGTGCGGTCCACGACCTGCTGCCAGGCCCGGCCCAGCAGCCGCGGATCGCCGACCCCCTCCAGCACGAACGCGATCTGCTCCAGGTACAGCTCCTCGTCCGGCTCGGCCATGCTGTGGAAGAGCATGCCGCTCTGCATCGGCGTCAGCGGGTAGAGGTCCTCCACCCCCCGGCCGTCCCCCACCAGGGCGTCCAGCGCCGCCTGGTCGAGACGGGCCAGCGGGAAGTCCGAGGGCGTCACGCCGCCCGCCGCCGGGTCCGCGCAGTGCGCGATCAGCGCGCGCAGCTCCCGCGCGGTGTCCTCCGCGAGCCGCCGCACCGTCTCCTCACGGTGCACGTTCGCCGAGTAGTACCAGGTCATGCCCAGCCGGCCGCCCTCGACGCGGCTGACCGCGTCCAGCAGATGGGCGCGCGGCCCGCTGCCGCTCTCGGTCAGCTGCACGCCCTCGCCGCCCGGCCGGAACAGCCCGCCCGTGTCCGTGTCGGTGTCGAACCGGCCCAGGTAGTTGAAGCTGATCTGCGCCTCGCCCGCCCCCAGGTCCCGGCCGCCGAACCAGCGCAGCGCCCCGTGGCCCAGCCCCCTGCCCGGCACCGAACGCAGCTGCTCCTTGACGGACTTGACGGTCTCGCCCCAGCCGGCCGCCGGGTCGACGGCCAGCGCCACCGGGTAGAGGCTGGTGAACCAGCCCACGGTGCGGGTCAGGTCCACGCCGTCGAAGATCTCCTCGCGGCCGTGGCCCTCCAGGTCGACCAGCGTGCGCGGCCGGCCCGTCCAGCGGGCCAGCACCCGCCCGTAGGCGCTGAGGAGGACGTCGTCGACGCGCGTGCGGTAGACCGGCGGGACCTGCTGCAACAGCGCCCGCGTCTCCTCCTCGGTCAGCCGCACCTCGACGGTGCGCGTCGAGTCGACCGTGTTCGGCCCGTCCGCGTCCACCGGCAGCGGAGCGGCCGCGGGGTCGGCGACCGCCCGCCAGGAGCCGGCCTCGGCGTCGAAGCCACCGTCGGCGGTGTGCTGTTCGAGACGCAGCGCCCACTCGCGGAAGGACGTGGTGCGCGGCCCCAGATCGACCGGCCCGCCACTCACGGCCTGCCGGTACCCGGTGTCGAGGTCCTCGGTGAGAATGCGCCAGGACACGCCGTCCACGGTCAGGTGGTGCGCGCTCAGCAGCAGTCGCGGGGCCCGGCCGGCACCGAGCTCGAAGAGCACGGCCGCGAACTTGCGCTCCCCTTCCAGGGAGAAACGGGCCGCAGGCCGCCCGGTCCACGCGCGGACCGCGCCCTCCTGCTCGGTCGGCGGCAGCGCGGACAGGTCGATGGTGCGCAGCACCTCGTTCCCGTCGCCGGCCGGCACGGTGCGCTGCGTCCACAGGCCTTCACTGTCCCGGGTGTAGGCGCTGCGCAGGGCGTCGTGCTGCCGGGGCAGCGCGGCGACGGCGGCGGCGAGCGCCGCCCGGTCCACGGCCGGGTCCAGCTCCAGGACCAGGAACTGGTCGAAGTGCTCAGGGTGTTCGGGGCGCGTGGCGAAGAACCAGCGCTGGATCGGGGTGAGCGGGACCTCGCCCGTGGCGGCGAGCGCCTGCTCCGTGCCGGTGGTGCCGGCGTCCTCGGCGGCCGCCGCGAGCTCGGCCACGGTCTGCCGCAGGAACACGTCCTTGGAGTGCACCCGCAGCCCCGCCGCGCGCGCCCGCGAGACGACCTGCATGCTCAGGATCGAATCGCCGCCCAGGTCGAAGAAGTTGTCCTCCACGCCGACCTTCGCGACGCCCAGCACCTCGGACCAGACCGCGGCCAGGGTCTCCTCGGCGGCGGTACGCGGCGCCACGTACTGCCCGCCGGGCCGCGGCAGGTCCGAGGGCGCGGGCAGCGCCCGGTGGTCGAGCTTCCCGGCGATCGTCAGCGGCAGCCGCTCCAGGGCGACGAACGCGCCGGGCACCATGTGCTCGGGCAGCGACTCCCCGAGGAACGCCCGCAGTCCGGCGGACTGCGGCGCCTCGTGGCCGGCCTTGGCGACGACGTAGGCGACGAGCTGCTTGGGCCCGTTCTCGCGGCGCAGGGCCACCACGGCGGCGGCCGCGAGCGCGGGGTGCGCGAGCAGCGCGGCCCGTACCTCGCCCGGCTCGATACGGAACCCCCGGATCTTGACCTGGTCGTCGATACGGCCCAGGAACTCCAGCTCGCCCGTGGGCAGCAGCCGCGCCCGGTCACCGGTGCGGTACAGGCGCAGGGCCGGGTCGAAGGGCGCGGTGACGAACTTCTCGGCGGTCAGCTCCGGCTGCCCCAGATACTCCAGCGCCAGCCCGTCCCCGCCGACGCACAGCTCGCCCGGGATGCCCGGGGCGACCGGCGTGAGGTGCTCGTCGAGGAGGTGGACGCTCGTGTGCGCCATGGGGCGGCCGATCGGCACGGACGGCCGCCGGGTGTCCTCCGGCGTCATCCGGTGGGTGGCCGCGAAGACCATGCTCTCCACCGGCCCGTAGCCGTTGACCAGCCGCAGTTCCGGGAACTCGGCCAGGACGCGGGCGACATGGGCGGAGGAGGCCGCCTCACCGCCGGTGACGATCTGCTGCACGGAGCCGAGGCCCCCTAGTACATCGGCGTACTCGTCGACCATCACGTTGAACAGGCTCGCCGACAGCCACAGCGTGCTCACGCCGTGCGCGGCGACGAGCTCGGCGATCACCTCCGGGTCCGGCGTCGAACCCGGGTGCAGCACACAGCGGCCGCCGTGCAGCAGCGCGCCCCACAGCTCCAGCGAGAACGCGTCCCAGGACATCGGCGCCGCCTGCAACCAGGTCTGCTCCGGGCCGAACTCCACGAAGTCCTGCCCGAAGACGACCCGTACGGCGGCCCGGTGGGGGGAGACGACGCCCTTGGGACGGCCGGTGGAGCCGGAGGTGAACATCACACAGGCCGGGTCCAGCGGGCCGGAGGCGGCCGGCAGGTCGCTGCTGTCGAGGGAGTCGAGAGCGGCTGTGTCGAGGCGGACGACGTGGTCGACGGCGGGCAGGCGTCCGGCGAGCGCGTCGACCGTGACGAGGAGGCGCGCGCGGGCGTCGGTGGCCATGTCGGCGAGACGCTGGTCGGGGAAGGCCGGGTCCAACAGGACATAGCCGGCGCCGGTCTTGAGGACGGCGAGGAGGGCGGTGATGAGCTGGGGGCCGCGTTCGAGGCAGACGGCGACGAGTTCGCCGCGTCCGGCACCGAGTGCGGTGAGGTGGCGGGCGAGCCGGTTGGCGTCCGCGTTGAGCTGCCCGTAGGTGACCTCGTCGCCGCCGGAGATCAGGGCGGTCGCGTCGGGTGTACGGGCCGCCTGCTCCTGGAACAGCTCGTGCAGCGTGCGCTCCGCCGGATACGTGGCCCGCTCCGCCGCAGGCTCGCGCCGCTCCGGCGCGGACACCAGCGCGAGCGTGCCCACCGGCCGCTCCGGCTCGGCGACCGCCGACGCGAACAGGGCCCGCAGATAACGGCCCATCCGCTCGATCGTCACCGCGTCGAACAGCTCCGTGCTGTACTCGATGACGCACTCCAGCGCCTCACCGCCGGCGCCCTTCGGCCAGAACTCGACGAAGACGTCGAAACGCGAGGACACGCGCGGCAGGTCGTACTCCTCGACGCGCAGCCCGCCCGCGTCCGGCACCTCCGGAAGCCCCTGCTGCAGCGCGACGACGACCTGCACCAACGGGTTGCGGCTGAGGTCGCGTTCGGGCGCGACCGCCTCCACGACCCGGTCGAAGGGCACGTCCTCGGCGTCGAACGCCTCCAGCACCGTCTGCCGCACCCCGTCCAGCAGGCTCGCGAAGCCCTCCTCCGGGGCCACCCGCGACCGCAGCACGAGCGTGTTGACGAAGAAGCCGACCAGCTCCTCCAGTTCGGCACGCGACCGCCCCGAAGAGGCCGTACCCACCGCGATGTCGCTCTCGCCGCTGTAGCGCGCGAGGAGCGCCTGCACGCCCGCGACCAGCGTCATGAACAGCGTGGCCCCGCGCCCGCGGCCCAGCTCCCTGAGGGCGGCCACCAGGCCGGCGGGCAGCTCGAAGCGGTGCGCGGCACCGGCCGTGGCCCGGACGGCGGCGCGCGTCCGGTCCGTGGGCAGGTCCAGCGGCACCAGACCGTCCAGCTTGTCCTTCCAGTACGCGAGCCTGCGCGCGTGCTCCGGCCCCGACAGCTCCCGGCGCTGCCACACCGAGAAGTCGGCGTACTGCACGGGCAGTCCGGGCAGAACCCCGCGCGCGGCGCCTACGCCGCCCGCGAGCACCTTCGGGTAGAGCGCGGCCAGCTCCTCCACCAGCACCCGCATCGACCAGCCGTCGGTGACGAGGTGGTGCAGGGTCAGCACGAGCACGTGCTCGCCCTCGGCGGTGCGGACGAGCAGCGCCCGCATGGGCGAGCCCTGCCGCAGGTCGAACGGGCGCAGCTGCTCCTCGCGCAGCAGCGCCTCCAGCTCCTCCGGGCCGTCGGCCACGGCCGTACGCAGCTCCGGCTCCAGCACGTCGTGCACGCGCTGCACCGCGACGCCGTCCACGGCGTCGAAGGTCGTCCGCAGCACCTCGTGCCGTTCGGAGAGCGCCAGCAGCGTCCCGCGCAGCGCGGCCACGTCCAGCGGGCCCGTCAGCCGCAGGCCGACCGAGGTGTTGTACTCGACGGCGCCCTGCTCGAACTCGTAGAGGAACCACAGGCGTTGCTGCGCGTACGACAGCGGCAGCGCTCCGGCGCGCTCGGCGGCCGGCAGTACCGGGATCGGCGTGTGCTCCTCGGCGCGGTCCTCCCCTTCCTCCCGGGCAGTGAACGTCGCCGCGAGCGCGGCCGGGGTCGGCGCGGCGAACAGGGCCCGCGCCGGCAGCCGGACGCCCAGGGCGGCACGCAGCCGGGAGACCACGCGCATGCTCAGGATCGAGTCACCGCCCAGGTCGAAGAAGTCGTCCTCGACCCCCACGCGTTCGACGCCCAGCACCTCGGCCCACACCTCGGTGACAGCCGTCTCTGCGGGCGTGCGCGGGGCGACGTAGGCGGCGCGGGCGAGCGCGTTCCAGTCGGGGGCGGGCAGCGCCGCACGGTCGAGCTTGCCCGCCGGGGTCAGCGGCAGCCGCTCCAGGGCGAGGCAGGCGCTGGGCACCATGTGCTCGGGCAGCGACGCCGCGAGGAACGCGCGCAGCGCGCCCGTGTCCGGGGCCTTGTGCCCGGCCCTGGCGACGACGTACGCGACGAGCTGCCGGGCCCCGTTGCCGCGCCGCACGGCGGCCACCGCCGCCGAGGCCACGTCGGGGTGCGCGAGCACGGCCGTACGGACCTCGCCCGGCTCGACGCGGAAACCCCGGACCTTGACCTGGTCGTCGATACGGCCCAGGAACTCCAGCGCGCCGCCCGGGAGGACGCGCGCCCGGTCGCCCGTACGGTACAGGCGCTCCGCCGGGTCGAAGGGCGCGGCGACGAACCGCTCGGCGGTCAGCGCCGGCTGGTGCAGATAGCCCAGCGCCAGACCGGCGCCGCCGATCCACACCTCGCCGGGCTCGCCGTCCGGCACCGCCCGCAGCTCCTCGTCCAGCACGTGCACGCGGGTGTGCGCGACAGCCGTGCCGATCGGGACGGTGGTGCCGCCCAGGTCGCCCTCGGTGACCCGGTGACAGGTCGCGAAGATCATGCTCTCGACGGGACCGTACGCGTGGACCAGCCGCAGCGCGGGAGCCGTCCTCAGCAGCGCGGCCATGTGCGCGGGGGAGACGGCCTCGCCGCCGGTGACGATCTGCCGTACGGAGCCCAGCACCGTCGGGTACTCGTCGACCATCACGTTGAACAGGCTCGTGGACAGGAACAGCGTGGACACCCCGTGCTCGGCGACGAGACGGGCCATGACCTCGGGGTCCGGGGCGGAACCGGGGTGCAGCACACAGCGGCCGCCGTGCAGCAGCGCGCCCCACAGCTCCCAGGCGAAGGCGTCCCACGACATGGGGGCGGCCTGCAGCCAGGTCTGCTCCGGGCCGAACTCCGCGAAGTCCTGCCCGAAGAACATGCGGACGGCGGCCCGGTGGGGGGAGACGACACCCTTGGGGCGGCCGGTGGAGCCGGAGGTGAACATCACGCAGGCGACGTCTTCCGGGCCGGAGGTGGCCGGGAGGTCGCTGCTGTCGAGGGTGTCGAGAGCGGCTGTGTCCAGGCGGACGACATGGTCGACGGCGGGCAGGCGTCCGGCGAGCGCGTCGACCGTGACGAGGAGGCGCGCGCGGGCGTCGGTGGCCATGTCGGCGAGACGCTGGTCGGGGAAGGCCGGGTCCAACAGGACATATCCGGCGCCGGTCTTGAGGGCGGCGAGGAGTGCGGTGATGAGCTGGGGTCCGCGTTCGAGGCAGACGGCGACGAGTTCGCCGCGTCCGGCACCGAGTGCGGTGAGGTGGCGGGCGAGCCGGTTGGCGTCCGCGTTGAGCTGCCCGTAGGTGAGCGTGTCGCCGCCGGAGATCAGGGCGGTGGCGTCGGGTGTACGGGCCGACTGCTCCTGGAACAGCTCGTGCAGCGTGCGCTCCAGGGGCCGCGCTGCGGGGGAGACGGAGGGGACAGCAGATTCCATGTGTGAAGCTCCATACTCGGTGCGGAGCGCGCCGCACCGCTCGCGCGCGTGGGACGGTCCGCGCGGGACTGCGCCGCCGGAAGAGAAAAGTCGTGGGGGAGCGCCGCAACAGCCTTGGGCCGCACGGTCGTCGCGCGGGCGGCGAGGGCGCTCCCGGGGGTCAGACGCGCTGGGCGCGGCGTCCGGTGACCTGGATCTGGTCGAGGCCGCCGGTGGCCGGGTCGGTCAGGAACCGCCCCAGGTAGACCATGCCGTTGCCGGACAGCTCCGTCATGGTGAAGGCCAGGTCCTCATGGACGGTCAGCCGCGCGAAGGGCTCGCCGTCCACCTCCAGGACGGCCTCGCTGGCGGCGTCGCGGACGACCACGTACTCGATCTCGCCGTGGACATAGCGGCCCGCGCAGGCGTCCGGCGCGGCGATCGGCTCGCGCGGCTCGCGGAAGGAGGAGTACGAGTAACTGGCCACGTCCAGGCCGTCCTCGCGCAGTACCTCCAGCAGGTCCTCCCACAGCGCCATGCCGGTGTTGGCGTTCGTCGTCAGCGCGACGGCCGTGCCGCTCACCGGGTCGACGCGCAGATGGCAGGAGGCGCCGTCGGCGGTCCCGTCGTGGCCCGTCCAGTACGAGCCGTCGTCCGCCCGGTACAGCGACAGGCCCAGCCCCCAGCCGTCGGCGAGCCCGAACGGCTCCGCCCCGGGCACGGGAACGCGCATCTCCTCCAGGGCCTCGGGCTCGATCAGCCCGGGCACACCCTGCGCGTCGTCGGTGTGCAGGAGCCCGAACGCCAGCAGGTCCAGGGCACTGAGCGCGAGCGCGCCGCACGGCGCCTCGATGTCCGGCAGGGTCTGCCGCACCGGGACGGCGCGGCCCTGCGCGGGCTGCGCGGCGTGCCCCGGGACGTACGGGCGGGCGGTGCCGCCCGCGATGTAGGCCGGCTCGATGCCCAGCGGCTCCAGCAGGATGCTCTCCAGGGCCTCCCGCCACTCCATGCGCGCGGCTCTCTCGGCGAGCAGGCCGACGAGGGTGTAGCCGATGTTGGAGTAGGAGAACGCCGAAGCGGAGGGGGCGCCGAGATCCTTGATGGGGGCCATGCGCGCGACGTCGGCGAGGTAGCCGCGCCGGGTGGCGTTCTCCAGGCTCTCGGAGTCGCGGCCCGGCGGCAGCCCGCTGCCGTGGCACAGCAGCTGCCGCAGCGTGGCCCCGGCGCCGAACGCGGCGCCGGGCGCGCGCAGTTCGGGCAGCAGGTCGGTGAGGGGCTCGTCCAGGTCGAGGTCGCCGCTGTCGACCAGCAGGACGGCGAGTGCCGCCGTGAACGCCTTGGTGATCGAGCCGAGCGGGAATTTCGCGTCGGCGGTCACCGGTGTGCCCTGTCCGCTTTCCTCCTCGCCGAATTCCACGGCGAAGGTCTCACCGGCCCGGTGCACGGCCAGCTGCCCGCCCGGCACTCGGTGCCGGACGGCGAGTTCCCGCAGCCGTACGGACAGGTTCTCCACGTTCATCGATTCCCCCTGCGTCATACCTGGGGCACACCTTCGCCCCGCGCGGGCCGGGCACGCCAGCTCCGTAAGCTGACGCGAAAAGAATCGGCTCACCGGCGCCCGGTGCGCCACGCGGAATCCGGGGAAATCTCTTGAATACGGGGGGAGTTGGGCGGAGATTGTGCGGCCGGAGCTTATGCCCTAGGGCAATGCATTGCCCTAGGGCAAATGCGCGGGACCGCCCGGGGTGTTCACTCGCCGCGCAGATAGGCGAGCACCGCCAGCACCCGGCGGTTGCCGTCGTCGGGGGTCAGGCCCAGTTTCGCGAAGATATTGCCGATGTGCTTGGCGACCGCGCCCTCGGAGATCTGCAGGGCGTCGCACACCATGGCGTTGGAGAAACCCTGCGCCATCAGCCCGAGCACTTCCTGCTCGCGCGCGGTCAGCAGCTCCGACTGCTGTTTGCGGTCGCGTTCGGTCAGCAGATGCTGCACGACCTGAGGATCAATCACCATGCCTCCTGCGGCGACACGTTCGACGGCTTGAGCGAATTCGCCGACCTCGCCGATCCGGTCCTTGAGCAGGTATCCCAGGCCGGCTCGGCTCTGGCGTTGGGGAGAGCGGGGGGCGGCGGGCCGGAACAGGTCCATGGCGTAGGCGCCCGCCACGTACTGCGAGAGCACCAGGACGGCCAGGTCCGGGTCGTCCTTGCGCAGCCGCATCGTGGCGCGCAGCCCGTCGTCGCCGTGGCCCGGCGGCATCCGCACATCGGTGATCACCAGGTCGGGGGAGTGCCGGCGCACGGCCGCGATCAGCGAGTCCGCGTCGCCCACCGCCTCCAGGACCTGGTGCCCGAACCGGTTGAGGAGCTCGACTATCCCCTCCCGGACGAGGGCTGAGTCTTCGGCGAGGACGATACGCAGGGCAGTTGCCGGCACGGAATCTCCAGACTGAGGGCGGTGGGACCGCCGGTAGGGCTCGAAAGGGTCAGTCTTCCATCGACCACCGCGACCCGGTCGGCCAAGCCCTCCAGACCCCCGCCGTCCCGCAGCGTGGCCCCGCCGGCCCCGTCGTCGGTGACGGTGACCCGCAGCAGCCCGTCCTCCAGGCGGCCGCGCACGGTCGCCGCGGACGCCTTCGCGTGCTTGACGACGTTCGTCAGCGCCTCGCTGACGAAGAAGTACGCGGTGGCCTCCACCTGCGACGGCAGCCGGCCCGGCAGCTCGATGTCCACGGTGACCGGCACCCGGCAGCGCACGGCGACCTCGGAGACGGCGGCCGCCACGCCCCGGTCGGTCAGCACCCGCGGATGGATCCCGCGAATGAGATCGCGCAGCTCCTCCAGCGCCTGCTTCGCCTCCTTGCGGGCGCGGCCCACGAGTTCGGCACCCTTGGCGTTCTTCTCCTGGGCGTTCTTGTCCTTGGCGTTCTTGTCCTGCGCGGTGGCGAACTCCAGCTCCGCCAGGCCCAGCGTCATCACCAGCGCCACCAAGTGCTGTTGCGCGCCGTCGTGCAGATCCCGCTCGATGCGCCGCCGCTCCGCCTCGAAGGCGTCCGCCATGCGCGCCCGCGACCGGGTCAGCTCCACGACGGTCTCGGCCGACTGCCCCTCCCGGGGGGAGAGCATCAGCCGCGCGAACGCCGCCTGCGCGGCGGCCGCCGCCGTCAGCACATAGGCCACCACCGGCGTCGCCGCCAGCGCCAGCCCCGAGATCACCAGGGCCTCGGGCTGCTGCGAGGAGACCGTCACCCACACCGGGGCCACGATCGCCGCCAGCAGCAGACCGATTCCGGCGGTCAGCGCCGAGTCGACGAGGGAGAGCACCAGCGCGAAGACCACCGCGTAGCTGAACTCCCGCCACGTCGCCGTCTCCCGCAGCCGGGTCGCGAGCCACGGCCACAGCCCCGGCCTTGCCACCGGCCCGTGGCCGCCGGCCGGGGCCGGTACGTCCGGCCCCTCCAGCAGCCGCAGCCTGCGCCGCTCCAGCACCGCCAGCGGCATGCCCAGCAGCACCGAACCGGCCAGCACCAGCAGCCCCACCCCCACGACCGACAGCAGCAGCCCGCACACCAGCACACTGCCCAGCACCAGCAGGGACAGCAGCCCCAGCAGGCCGGAGGAGACGATGTACGCCGCCGACCGCCACGGAGAGGGGGAGGTCAGGAAGCGCACGGGGCTGCGGGCCATGGTCCGCCAGGCCCCGGAGTCGGTGAAGCTCACCGGCCCAAGCCTAGGCGCGTCCCCGGCGGCGGGGCCGCGATCCGTGATGCCAAGTGGGAGTGCCTGCGGCGGCCGCACGACGGCGGCCGCCGCAGGGGCACCCTCGCGGGGGCCGAGGGTGCTCGCGGGTGGCCGGCCCGGGACGACCTCGGGGGAGTGGTCGTCCCGGACCGGCCTGGTCGACAGCGGCTCCCGCCGCATCAGACGCCGGCCGGGACCGGCTTCGGCCCGTCCGATCCCCGCCGGGCCGGGGCGGCCAGGCCCCGCAGCTGGTGCAGGGTCGGCAGGACGGTCGCCAGCAGCGCCACCACCAGACAGGCCAGCAGTACGGAACCGAGCTCCAGCCACGGCACCGGGAACTGCGCGCCCTCACCGGAGGAGGACAGCGCCCGGCTCATGCCCATCATCGTCACCCCGTCCGCGAGCAGTCCGAGGACTCCGCCGACGACGACCACCGTCAGCGTCTCCCACACCACCGTCCGCAGGATCTGCGCCCGCGTCGCACCGATCTTGCGCATCAGGGCGATGCCCTCGGCCCGCTCCCCGGCGGCCATCACCAGGGTGTTGGCGATCGCGATACCGGTGTAGAGCATCGCCATGCCCAGCAGGACCAGCATCAGGACCTGCCCCTCCTGCTGGGTGGCCTCCGCACGCTGCTCCAGCCACGCGCCACGGGCCACGGCCTGCGCCCCGTACTGCTGGGCGACCTTGTCGGCTGCGGCCGTCACCGCCGCGCGGTCCGCGCCCGGCGCGAGCGAGAGATACGCGGCCGAGGACATCGTGCCCGGCTGGTGCGCGGCCAGCGTGGCCTGCGGCAGGATCACCGGCGGCAGGCTCGCCGAGGACTTCAGCACCGCCGCGACCTTCAGCCGCACCTTCGTGGCGTCGGCGAGATACACCTCCACCTCGCTGCCCGTGCGCCAGCCCAGCTGACCGGCGATCAGGCTCGTGACGGCCAGGGAGTCGCCCTTGAGATCGTCGAGCGAGCCCTTGACCGGGTCGAGCTTGAACGCCGAGCCCAGCTTCTCCGGGGCCACGCCGCCGACAGCGCTGGACATCACATAGCTGGAGCCGACGAGGAAGCCACTGGCCTCCGAGACCGGCGTCACCGACGCCACGCCCCGCACACCCGCCAGTTCCCGCACCGCCGAAGCCGGCATCCCCGCACCCGGGCCGGCCACGACCACATCCGCCGTCAAGTGCTTGCGGCTGTCGGCGATCTGGGTCGCCGAGCTCGCGTTGGTGACACCGATGAGCGAACCGGAGACGGCCACGGTCACCAGGATCGGCGCGGCCGCACCGGCCGTACGCCGCACCGCCGAGCGGGCGTTCTCCCCCGCCAGCATGCCCGTCACCGACGTCACCGCCGCCAGCGGCAGCGTCGCCAGCCGCACCAGCGGCGGCACCAGCAGCGGCGCGAACGCCACCATCGCCACGACCAGGATCTCGGTCAGCACTAGCGCGATCACCACCGCGCCGTCACCGCCGGCCCCCATCATCATCATGATCAGCAGCACGGCGGCGGCCAGGAACAGCGAACCGGTGATCCACCGGCCGCGCGTCATCACCCCCGTCTCCAGCGCCGCGTCCCGCAGCGACTCCGCCGGACGCACCTTCGCCGCCCGCCGCGAAGCGGCGAAGACACCCAGCAGCGCCACGACGACACCGGTGAAGAAGCTGCCCACGAGGATCGCCGCGGACGGCTCCACTGCGAAGCCCTCCGGTGCCATCCCGAAGCCCACCAGCACCGAGGCCAGGAACCGGCCGCCGGCCACGCCCAGCGCGCAGCCGACCGCCGAGGCGACGACACCCAGCGCCGCCGACTCCGCCATGATCATGCGGCGGACCTGCTGCGGCGTCGCACCGACCGTCCGCAGCAGCGCCAGCTCCCGGCGCCGCTGCGCGATCGCGAAGGCGAACGTCCCCGAGACCACGAACACCGACACGAACCCGGCGATGACCGCCATGATCGCCAGCAGCGTCGCGACATCGCTCAGCGAGGCGGCCCGGGCGGCGGCCTGCGGGTCACCGCCCTTGGCCGAACCGGTGCCCACCTTCAGGGACTTGTCCGGCAGCGCGGCCCGCAGCTGCTCCGCCAGCGCCCCGGGAGCGGTACCCGGCCGCGCCAGCACACCGACCGCGTCGGCGCGCCCCGCGTCGCCCGACAGCCGGCGTGCCGCCTCGTCGGTGAAGAAGACGGTGGCCTCGCCGAGCGAACGGCCCTGCGGCGGCGCCGCGATACCCGCCACCCGCATCTGCTTGCGGCCCTCCGGCGTGACGACCGACACCGCGTCGCCCACCCGCGCCTTCACGTGCCCGGCCAGCCCCGACGCCAGGACGACCTCGTCGTCGGCGGCCGGCTCCTTGCCCTCCGTCAGCCGGTACGGCGCCAGAGCGGCACTGGACCAGCCGTGCCCCACCGGCCGCTCCCCGGAACTGTCCGACGTGGCCGTGATCACCTGGGCGGGCAGCGAACGGTCCACGACCACCCGCTCCACCCCGGGCACGGCCCGGACGGCGTCGGCCACCGCACGGGCGTCGTCCAGCCGGTGCGGCCGCGTCGCCGCCTGCCGCTGGTCGTACTTGCCGTCACCGGAACCGAAGTCCACGGTGAAGGACTGCGGCGCGCGCACCACGGCCGCCGCCGCGTCGTAACGGCCCGGCCCGGACGGCTTGCCCGGGGCACGGGTCGCGTTGAGGACCTCGCCGGTACTGGCGATCAGCGCCACACCCAGCGACAGCGCGATCAGGGACCCGAGGAACAGGCCCCAGCGATTGCGCAAGGTCTGCAGAGCTATCGAAATCATGTGAGGTTCAGCCGCCCAACCGGCTCATGTGCTCGGTCACCGCGGCGACCGTGGGGGAGTACAGCTCGCCCTGGACCGCACCGTCGGCCAGGAACAGCACCCGGTCCGCCCAGGCCGCGGCCACCGGATCGTGGGTGACCATGACCACCGTCTGGCCCGCGTGATCCACCACCGAACGCAGCAGACCCATCACCTCACGGCTGGTGTTGGTGTCCAGCGCCCCGGTCGGCTCGTCCGCGAACAGCACGTCCGGCTGACTGATCAGCGCCCGCGCCACCGCCACCCGCTGCTGCTGGCCACCCGACATCTGCGAGGGGTGGTGGTCGCCCCGGTCGCCCAGACCGACCTGCCGCAGCGCCTGGTCCACCTGCGCCCGGCCCGGACGCCGCCCGGCCAGCCGCATCGGCAGCTCCACGTTCTTACGGGCCGTCAGCGACGGCAGCAGGTTGAACGACTGGAAGATGAACCCGATCCGCTCACGGCGCAGCTTGGTCAGCTCGGTCTCCGACAGCGTGCTGATGTCGGTACCGCCGATGAACACCGATCCCGACGTCGGGCGGTCCAGCCCCGCGGCGCACTGCAGCAAGGTGCTCTTGCCCGAACCCGACGGACCCATCACAGCCGTGAAGGACCCCCGGGCGAAACCACAGCTGACACCACGAAGAGCCGAGACCTGGCTGTCGCCGCGCCCGTAGAGCCGGGCCACGGCGCTGAGCGTCACGGCCTGCTCCACACCCGCTCCGATGACAGTCACTCGTCCTCCCACGTTCTGCCCCGCACACCGTGGCGTCTGCGGGTGATCACCAGTCAACCGGTGCGACGCGCCCTGGTCACGGGCCCCAAGTGCCGTTTTCCCGGTGGAGATTTCTCCACCCCCATGGACAGGAGCCCGGGGAATTCGCCCGCGACGCAACCTGCCTCTTTTCGCGTCAGCTTACAGAGTTGGCGCGCGCCCGCACCCCGGTACGACAGTGGTCCCCTGGCCGCTGCTGCCGTCGGGGGAAAAACACCGAGACGACGCGTGCGCGGCGGCGTGATGACGCGCGATACCTCACCGGAGGAAACGGGGACATGGCCAACGAGACGGTCGGCAGCACCGAGTTCACGAAGTCCGCGGAGCTGTTCAACTCCAGCATCGCCACCTGGGCGGTCAGCGCCGCCTGGGACATCGGTGTGTTCCGGGCCCTTGCCGAGCGGGATTCCCTCGACATTCCCGCCCACGCGCAGTCCGAGGGACTGCACGAGATGTCCCTGCGCGCCATTCTGCGCGCCCTGACCTACGCGGACGTCGTCGCCGTCGACGGCGACACCGTCACCCGCGGCTCCACCTTCGAGGAATTCTCGAAGACCAAGGGCCTGTTCCAGTGGCTCACCAAGGGCTACGGCTCGCTGTTCCGGCGCATGGGCGAAGTCGCCTTCGAGGACGCGCGCAACGGCGACTGGATCCAGCGCGACTCCACCGCCGTGTCCATCGCCTGCCGTGACGTCAACGACGTCTTCATGGACGAGGCGTTCTTCTCCGTCCTCGACGGCCTGGAGTACTCCGTCGCCGCCGACCTCGGCTGCGGCAGCGGCGAACGCCTCGTACAGCTCGCCCGCCGCGACGCCTCGGTGCGCTGCGTCGGCATCGACATCGCCGCCGGCGCCATCGAGGTCGGCGAGAAGGCCCTCGCCGAGAACGGGCTGCAGCACCGCGTCAAGCTCATCCAGGGCGACGCCCGCAAGCTCAGCCGGTACGAGGAGTTCAAGGACGTCGAGCTGATGACGTCCTACCTGATGGGCCACGACTTCTGGCCCCGCGAGAACTGCGTCGCCCTGCTGCGCGGCATCCGCACCGAACTGCCGAACCTGAAGTACTTCATCCTCGCCGACACCCACCGCGACACCGTCAACCCGGTACGCGAACTGCCCGTGTTCACCCTCGGCTTCGAGACCGCCCACGCGGTCATGGGCCAGTACATCCCCAGCCGCGAGGAGTGGCTGGAGGTCTTCGAGGAGGCCGGCTGGACGTGCACCAAGCAGCACGTCTACACCACCCCCTCCAGCACCGTCATCTTCCAGCTGGAGCCCGCCGCGTGAGCGCGACAGCACTGCGGACACTGCACCAACTGGCCCTGAACGAAACCCCGTACCCGCCCCTGGAGTCGGTACAGGCGGCCATGGCGGACACCTTCGCCGAGGTCAACCGCTACCCCCAGTTCTACCCGGACGACCTCATGGCCCTCGTCGCCGACTGGCGCGGGGTGCCCGTGGAGTCCGTCCTCGTCGGCAGCGGCTCCGTCGGCGTGGCCCTGCAGACCCTCCAGGCGTACATCCAGCACCCCACCGACCAGGTCCTCTACGCCTGGCGGGCCTTCGACGCCTACCCGATCATCGCCGACATGGCGGGAGCGGAACGCGTCGAGGTCCCCCTGACCGACAGCGGCGAACAGGACCTCGCGGCGATGGCCGCGGCCGTCACCGACCGCACCCGCGTCATCATCCTGTGCAACCCGCACAACCCCACGGGGACCGTCGTCACCCGCGAGGCCCTCGACGGCTTCCTCGACGCCCTGCCCGCCGACGTCCTGGTGATCCTCGACGAGGCGTACACCGAGTTCGCCCGCGACACCGACCTGCCCAACGGCATCGACCTGATGCGCGCCGGCCGCAACGTCCTGACGCTGCGCACCTTCTCCAAGGCGTACGGCCTGGCGGGGCTGCGCGTCGGCTACGGCATCGCCGCCCCCGACGTCGTCGCCCGGATCCGGCCCACCGCCGTGCCGTACAGCATCAGCCGCCTCGCGCACACCGCCGTCACCGCCAGCGTCACGGCCGAGGCCGAACTCGACGCCCGCATCGCCGTCATCACCGCCGAACGCGCCCGCGTCCAGCGGGAGTTGCGGGAACTCGGCTGGAACATCCCCGACAGCCGCGCCAACTTCGTCTGGCTGGACGAGCCGGTGCGCGCCGAGGCCTTCCACGCGGCGTGCGCCGAACACGGCGTCCAGGTGCGGCTGTACCCCGGCGAGGGCATCCGCCTGACGATCGGCACGCCGGAGGCGAACGACGCGGTGCTGAGGGCTGCGAAATCCAGCCCGTCCGGCGATTGAGGACCGGGGTCTGGGGCGGAGCCCCAGTTGCGGGAAGGGGCGGGTAGGGGAAAAGCCGCCGCAGGCACCCCGCCCACCCGACCACCGCACCCTCGGCCCCGTACACACGCCCGGCACCCGCGCACCCCGCCGGGCCACCGCAAGACCCAAGGAAGAGAGAACAGCAATGGCCAACCCCTTCGAGGACGCCGACGGCACCTACCTCGTGCTGGTCAACGACGAGGGACAGCACTCCCTGTGGCCGGAGTACATCGCCGTCCCCGACGGCTGGAGGACCGTCCACGGCAAGGACACCCGCGACGGCTGCGTCGAGTACATCACCACCCACTGGACCGACATGCGGCCCGCGAGCCTCGTGGCCCGGACGGCCGCGTAGGGGCGAACGGCCCGGACGGCAGGGCGGGAGCGGAGGGGGCGGCCGAACGTCGGCCGCCCCCTCCGCTCCCGGACCCCGCCGTCTCGCGACCGCTCCGCCGACCGACCTCCCGACTGGAGAAGCCACGTGCACAAGCTGGTGCTGACCGCCGAAGAGCGGCAGGACTTCGACCGCGTCCTCGACGGCCTGACCGCCACGGCCGACGACTGGGACGCGATGGAGGCCATCGGGCGCGCCGCCGAGGCCGCGCACGAACTGCCCCTGAGGCTGCGGGCCTTCCTCGCCCGCGCCCGCGCCGAGGAGTCCGCCGTCACGGTGGTCTCCGGCATCCCCCTCGACCCGGCCCTCGCGCCCACCCCCACCGGCTGGGACCTGGCCGCCAAGACCGCCGCCGGCCGCCGCGAGGAACTCGCGCTGCTGCTGTGCGGCTCCGCCATGGGCGACGCGTTCGGCTGGGCGAGCCAGCAGGACGGCCGCATCGTCCACGACGTGTGCCCCGCCCCGGGCATGGAAGGCTCCCTCACCAGCGCCAGCAGCGCCAAGACGCTGTCGCTGCACACCGAGGACGTCTTCCACCCGCACCGCGCCGACTACGTTTCACTGCTTTGCCTGCGCAATCCCGACGCGGTGGGCACCACCATCACCCGGATCGATTCCCTGGAACTCCCGGAAGAACTCCGGGCGATCCTCTCCCAGGAACGCTTCCGCTACTACCCCGACGATTCCCACACCGGCGCCGACCCGGCCGGCACCACGGGCCGGGTGCTCTACGGAGCGGAGCGTTTCCCGTATTTCCGTTTCGACGTCGACTTCATGTCGGGGGAGGACCCGGAGGCGGCGGACGCCATCACCGCGACCCAGGAAATCCTCGGCGCGGCCGCGGACCGGGTCGTCCTCGCACCGGGCGACATCGTCTTCGTCGACAACTACCAGGTCGTGCACGGCCGTGAGCCCTTCGCGGCCCGCTACGACGGCAAGGACCGCTGGCTCAAGCGGCTGAACATCACCCGGGACATCCGCCGCCTGTACGCGGACAGCGGCCGCCGGTCCAGGATCATCGGCGCCTGAGAAGTCCTGAGGATTCCGAGAAGGAGCGTGCTGCCGGTCCCCTCAGGGGACCGGCAGCACGCACGCACAACTATGTGCAGAGCGCCGGCTCCGCAGTACCGCACAGCGGGCCCTCACTGCCCGCGCGGGGCCGCAGCAGCGCCCGGCCCAGCGGGGTCAGGGCGTGCCGCGCCTTGTTGCGCTCCCGCCGCGTGGTGATGAGCCCGGCGGCCCGCAGCACCGCCGTGTGCTGGCTCGCGCCCGGCGCCGAGATGCCCAGCCGCTGGGCGAGTTCACCGGTGGTGCAGCCGTCCACCAGCGCCTCCAGGGCACTGGCGCGCGTACTGCCCACGAGCGCCGCGAGCGCCTGGCTGTCGTCGCCCGGCTCCTCCCACAGCGCTTCGGTGCCGTCGTCCGGCGCCGCCGAGAACAGCAGCGCCGGCTGGCCCCCGGCATCGGTGAGGTCGAGCAGGTGCCCCGGCCGCTGCGGCAGGAACAGCGAGGGCACCAGCAGCAGTCCGCGCCCGTCGAGGCGTACGTCCCCGTCGCGCTCGTGCGGCAGCTCCAGCACCGGGGTGGACCAGTGCCCGCCGCCCTGCAGGTTGGACAGCATGAAGTTCGACAGCAGGTGCTCGACCCCGCCGACGGCCATCAGCCGCTCCAACTGCCCCTGTCTGTCGTGCAGATGGTCACGGATGCGCGACCAGTACGGGGCCACGGCGATCCGCCAGAAGTCGTGCACCAGGCTCGCCAGCTGCTCCGCCGGAACCCCCAGACGTCCCAGTGCCAGCCGGGACTCCATGGCCCCGCCGCGCAGCATCGCGAGCAGCCGGGCCGGCGAGGGGAAGACCTTCGGCAGCTGTTTGAGCAGGGTGACCCGCTGCTGCCCAAGTTTCTGACGGGCCTTCATGCGCCAGTCGACCAGGGCCGGATGGCCCGGCTGGTCGAGCGACATGAGCGCGAAGAAGGTTTCGACGTGGGAGCCGGGCGCCGTGCCGACGCGAACTCTTAAAAGGTCGTCGAGCGTGAAATGTATGCGTTGGGTCGATACACGTAGTACAGAGTTCATGGCTTTACTGTTTTGCTCCTGTTTGTCTGCAGGAGTACGCCATGTGTCGCATTCCATAACCTCCCCCGTTTTGGTCATGCCGCTGTCGCAGCTTAACCGATCGTCGCAGGTGGTGCTAGGTCCACCTCGGCAACGGCCATGTCAAATTTGCGAGTTGAAATTCGGGCTTTGCGGACCAAGGGGTGCGCTTCGGTGTTCTCCGGGTGCCCCCGGACGCGTGTACGCAAAATGAACGCGTAAAGTGCGCTTCCGGTTATGCTGGGGGTGGGGGGACAGGTGGGTGTCAGGAGGTATCCCGTTCCATGTCCGAGTTGTTCGACGCGGTCGAAGCGCTGATCGCGGGCCAGCCGGTGCTGCCGCCGCCGCCCGAGCGGGAGCGGCTGCGCAAGGCCCACGGCCTCAGCCAGGACCAGATCGCCAAGGCACTGAAGGTCCGCCGGGCCACGGTCGTCAACTGGGAGAACGGCAAGACGGACCCCCGCCCGCCGCAGCGCGAGGCGTACGCGCATCTGCTGGCGGAGCTGGCGAAGTTGTATCCGGCGGAGGGGGAGGGGGAGCAGGGGCCGGCCTCGGAGGTGTCGGTTCCGGCTGAGAGTGACGGCGTGGCCGGGAACGCTGTGGGTACCGATGCGCACTCTGCGGTGCGTGGGGGCTCAGAGGTCTTGGGGGCTGAGGGTGCGCCGGGGCGGACCGGCAGCGCGGGGAGTGCCCCGGGACGTGCCTCCGCTCCGGCTTCCACAGCACCCGAAGCGGAGCCCGCACCCTCGTCGGTTCCCGGAACCGCGCCCGTACCGCCGTCGGTTCCCGGGACCGAGTCCGTACCCTCGTCGGTTCCCGGGACCGAGCCCGTACCGCCGTCGGTTCCCGGGGCCGAGTCCGTACCCTCGTCGGTTCCCGGGACCGAGCCCGTACCCTCGTCGGTTCCCGGGACCGAGCCCGTACCCTCGTCGGTTCCCGGGACCGAGCCCGTACCGCCGTCGGTTCCCGGAACCGAGCCCGTACCCTCGTCGGTCCCGGAAGCATCCCCCGCCGGGGAGCCCCCCACCGGGCCCCCGACCCCCAAGTCCCCTCCCCGCAAGGCGGCTACCGCCCCTCCGGCGGTCAAGCCCGCCCGGCCCGCCGCCCCCTTCGATCCCCGTTACCCCCACGGGCCCCTCGCCGTCCTCGACGGTGACGGGAGCCTCTACGGGGTCGACGGGCTCGTCCTCGACTGCCCGGCCACGTCGCTCCCGGCGCTCGTGGAGTGGACGCTCGGCGAATCCGGCCTGGGCGCACCCCGGTTGCACCGTTCCGGCATGGACTTCGACCCGCTGATCGTGCTCACCGCGTCAGCGGCAGAACGCTTCGGGCTCCCCCTGGAGCTGGAGGACCGGCGCACCCTGCGGCTGCCGGACGACCACCCGGTGGTCCGCCGCATCGCGAAGGCGAAATGGCAGCTCACCCGGCGCGGCTTCGGCCCCTGGGCCCGGATCTACCGCCCCGCGCAGGGCGGGCAGCGCCGCTGCGTACAGCTCGCGATCCTCCCCTGGGACGCCCTCGACACCCGCTCGTGGGGCGACGCGGCCGAGCTGCCGCCCGCCGAACTCGCCCAGGTCCTGGGCGACTACGCGCGCCGTGTGATCACCCCGCGCGGTTCCACCGCCGTCAACGGCCTGGAGCTGATGACGGCGCTGCGCCCGCCGACCCGCGCCGTCAAGGACGAGGCCACCGGCCAGTACGTCAGCGCGCCCCTGCCCGGCTCGCTGACGCGGCCCGTCGACCCGGCCCCGCCCGAGGCCCCCGACGAACACCCCGTCGCGGTCGGCCGGGCCACGGGCGAGGTCCTCGACGAGGAGGCGTACGAGTGGATCCGTGACCCGCAACTGCTGACCGACGCCGAGTGCGACCTGCCGTACGCCGTCGGCGTCGACGTCAACATGGCCTTCGCGGCCGCCGCGAACCGGCTCACCGTGGGGCTCGGCCCCGCCGTCCACGACCGGCACCCCACGTTCGACCCCAAGATGCCCGGCTGCTGGCTCGTCGACCTCTCCTGGATCGAACTCGACCCGCGCCTGCCGTCCCCGTTCACCCCGCACGGCGACCGCCCCGCCGGACCGGCCTGGTACGCCACCCCCACGGTCGCGTACGCCGTCGAACTCGGCTTCGCCGTACGGCCGTTGGAGGCGTACGTCCGTCCCGAGCACGGCCCGTACCTCGACCCCTGGTACCAGCGGCTGCGCGACGCCTACCTGGCGACCATGGACCGCCTCGGCGTCGTCCCCGGCCTGGACGAGACGGAATACCTCGCGGCCATGGACAAGCACAAGCAGGAGGACCCGGGCCAGGCCGCCGTCCTCTCCGCGATCAAGGCCACCGTCAAGGGCGGCATCGGCAAACTCCGCGAACGCCCGCAGGGCGCCCGCTACCGCCCCGGCGAGCGCTGGCCCGCCCTCGAACGCCCCACCTGGCGCCCCGACATCCGCGCCGCCGTCATCTCCACGGCCCGCGTCAACATGCACCGTAAGATGAACAAGCTGGCGTCCGCCGGCCTGTACCCGGTGGCCGTCCTGTCCGACTGCGCCGTCTACCCCTCCGCCGGACCCGGCCCCCTGGACTTCCTGCCGCGCACCCCGGAGGGCAAGCCGCTGCCCGGCGGTTTCCGGCTCGGCGTCTCGCCGGGCATGGTCAAGCACGAGGGCACGCAGTCGTTCCTGTGGGCGGCCGAACTCCTCGACGCGGGCCACAATCCGGCCCGCCACATCAAGGGCACGGACGCCGCGGCGGACGGCGAGTGAGGCAAGAGGCAGAGGTAGCTGGTCACGATGGGCATTTTCAGTGAGAGTCTCGACAAGGCCACCCAGGCGGCCTTCACCCGCCCCATCCCCAAGGGCGCGCCGGCGCGTATGCGCTTCCTGGTCAGGGTCGAGAAGGGCTCGACCAAGGCGGTCGCCCGGCGACTGGGCATCTCCCAGCGCACCGTCGAGCGTTATGTGACGGGCCAGTTCCAGCACCCGCGCAAGGACCTCGCGGACCGGCTGGAGGCCGAGGTCCGCAAGGAATGGCAGCCCCGCGTCCGCGAACGCGCCCGCAAACAGGCCGCCACCACCACCGGCATCGTCATCGAGACCCGGGCCCGCTTCGGCTTCACCGCGGCCCCCGGCTCCACCGACGACGCCCGCGTCCGCCGTATCACCCAGCACCTGCCGCCCGAGTACGCCGCCCGCCTCTTCGAGGCCGAGACCGCCGGCGAGGCGGACGCACGGCTGCGGGACATCGTGGCCGAGGGCCTGCAGGAGGTGTACTTCAAGGACGACGGCCGCCGGGCGGACGGGCTGGGGGTGGAGTTCACGGACGTGGACTACGTGGAGATGGACTACTCCTAGGGTCTTGCAGGGCCCGTCCGTTCTCAAGGTCTCAGGGCCGCCAGCGGCGCAGCCGTGACGAGTTGGTGACCACCGACAGCGAGGACAGCGCCATGGCGGCCGCGGCCACCATGGGGCTGAGCCGGATGCCCCACAGCGGGTAGAGGACCCCGGCGGCCACGGGGACGCCGACCGCGTTGTAGACGAGGGCCAGGAAGAGGTTCTGCCGGATGCTGCGCATCGTGGCCCGGGAGAGCCGTACGGCCGTGACGACGCCGGTCAGGGATCCGGAGACGAGCGTGATGTCGGCGGCCTCGATGGCCACGTCCGTACCGGTGCCGATGGCGAGCCCGACATCGGCGGCGGCCAGCGCCGGGGCGTCGTTGACGCCGTCGCCGACCATGCCCACGGTGCGGCCCTCGCGCTGGAGGCGACGGATCTCCTCGGCCTTGTGCTCGGGCAGCACCTCGGCGAGGACGCGGTCGACGCCGACCTGGCCGGCGACGGCGTGCGCGGTACGCGCGTTGTCGCCGGTGATGATGACGACGTCCAGGCCGAGGCGCTTGAGGGCGGCGACGGCCTGGGCGGAGTCGTCCTTGACGGTGTCGGCGACGGCGAATACCCCGGCGGGGCGGTCGTCGACGGCGGCGAGCACCGGGGTTCTTCCCTGGGCGGAGAAGCCGTCGGCGACCGGTTCGAGGGTGCCGGTGTCCACCCCGGCGTCGCGGAGCAGCCGCGCGGTGCCGACGCGGACCGTACGGCCCGTGACCTCGGCCTCGACTCCCTTGCCGGTGACCGAGGCGAAGCCGGTCGCCTCCGGCACGGTGACGCCGCGCTCGCGCGCCCCGGTGACGATCGCGGCGGCGAGCGGATGCTCGCTGGGCTCCTCGGCGGCGGCCACCAGCGTGAGGAGTTGGTCCTCGGCGAAGCCGTTCACGGTGTGGACGTCGGTGAGAACGGGCTTTCCGGCGGTGACGGTTCCGGTCTTGTCGAGCACGACCGTGTCGAGCTTGTGCGCGGTCTCCAGCGCCTCCGCCGAGCGGATCAGGATGCCTGCCTGAGCGCCCTTGCCGGTGCCGACCATGACCGACAGCGGAGTGGCCAGCCCCAGCGCGCACGGGCAGGCGACGATCAGCACGGAGACGGCGGAGACCAGGGCGAGGGTCAGGGCCGGTGCGGGGCCGACGGTGAACCAGACGGCGAAGGCGGCGATCGCCACGGCGATCACGGCGGGGACGAAGAAGGCGGACACGGCGTCCGCGAGCCGCTGAACGGGCGCCCTGGACGCCTGCGCCTGCCGCACCAGCCGGACGATCTGGGCCAGCATCGTGTCCGCGCCGACCCTGGCGGCGCGCACACACAGGGAACCGGTGCCGTTGACGGTGCCGCCGATGACCGTGTCCCCGGCCCGCTTGGTGACGGGCATCGGCTCACCGGTGACCATGGACTCGTCCACGGGCGACGAACCGTCGAGCACCTCGCCGTCGACCGGCACCTTCTCGCCGGGCCGGACGACCAGTTCGTCGCCGACGGCCACCTCCTCCACCGGGATCTCCTGCTGCTGTCCGTCGCGGACCACCCGGGCCGTACGGGCCCGCAGCCCCAGCAGCGCGCGGATCGCCTCACCGGTACCGGCCCTGGCACGGGCCTCCAGCAGCCGGCCGAGGAGGATCAGCGTGAGGATCACGCCGACGGCCTCGAAATACACCGCGCGGACGTCGGCGGGGAAGAGGAAGGGCGCGACGGTGACGAGGAGGCTGTAGCCGTAGGCCGCCGAAGTGCCCAGGGTGATCAGGGAGTTCATATCGGCGCCACGATGGCGGAGGGCGAGCCAGCCCGTCACGTGGATGGGGTGGCCGGTGTAGAACATCACCGGCGTGACGAGGACGAGCTGAAGCCAGTGATCGAGCAGGAGAGCGGGCACCCAGCCGGCCCGGAAGAGGTCATGGGCCATGACGGCGAGCAGGACGGGGAGGGTGAGGACGGCGCCCACGGCGACCCGGCGCGTCAAGTCCGCGATCTCCGCGGCCCGTTCGGCGGCCTCGTCGTCCTCCGCCGCAGCGGCGGACTCCTCGGGCGGCGCCTGACCGCCCTGGGCCCCGCCGCCCGGTTCGTGGGGCTCGACGACGAGCGTCCCCCGGACCATGTTCATCCCGCACGCGAAGCCGAAGGACCCTGCGTGCTCGGGGCTGAGCCGGACGGTGGTCCGCGCGTACGCGGGCAGCGCGGCGCTGACCCGCAGCTCGGGGAAGACCACACGGGAGGTGCACTCACCGCTCTCCCGCCGGTCGAAGACGAGCTCGGCCGGCACTCCCTGCCGCAGCACGATCACGTCGGGGCTGTAACCGCCCCGTACGGTGATCTCGGCCCGCTGCACCCCGCCCTCGATCCGCGCGGTACGGGCCTTGCGCGGCCCGAAGAAGAACAGGCCGAGCGCGACGACGAGCGCCACGGATGCCAGCGCGACGGCGATCTCGGCGGTGCCGCTGGCGTCCATCCCCGGGCCTCCGTCCTTGCCGCGGCCTTCCCTGCACCTCCCAGCGTGCCCCGCCCGGGGAAACGGGGCGAAACGGGGCCTGCCGGCCCGGGCAGGACCGACCGGCCCGCCCGGAAGCGGCCACCCTGGCTGGGGCACCCCGCCCGCCCCCGGCGCGGAGCAGCTACGCTGCGGGGGTCACCGCCGGGGCCGGGCGGGCCCGGGCCCGGAGCGGCGCCGTCACCGGGCCCGGCACACCTGCGGAGCCTTCTCGTGCGACCCCAGGAGCCGGTAGTAGTTCTCGCCCAGCGCGATGTCCCGGAACGCCTCGTCGTCCAGTGCCTTGTTGATGCGGCTGGTGACTTCGAGTTCCTCCTCGTAGGTCCGGTAGTCCTTGTTCCGCGACGCCACGAAGTCCGTTCCCGGAATGGCCCGGGTCGGGTTCCGGTCGAGGAACGACGCGTACTTCGCGCGCACCCCGGGCTTGCTGAAGTACGCGTCCTCCAGCACCCGCCAGCTCAGGTCGATGGTCAGGTTGGGGTGCTCGTCGAGGAGACGCTGCACGATCTTGATGTGCTCGTCCGGGTTCATGGTGGTGAGCTCCTTGGAGAGCCCCATATGAGCCCAGACGATCTTGTTGTGCGGGTAGCGCCGCAGCACCTCTTCCATCAGGTGCAGATACTTCGTCGGATGCGCGTTCTCACCGAGGTCCGAGTGCAGGGTGATGGGGATGCCCCGGTCCCGCAGCGTGTTCATGAACGGGGCCCAGTTCTTGATGTTCTCGTCCGTCGCGGCCTGGTGCCCGTTCGGGAAGAGCGCCTGCTTGACGACGTTGACCTCGCCCGCCCAGCGGAACATCCCCGGGAACTCCCGGTCGTACAGGGCGATGCCCGGCGGAATCGTCTCGGGCCGGCGGAGGTCCATGAAGGTCATGGACAGGGTGAGTTCGGGATCCTCGGGCTTCTCCGCCGCGTAGTCCGAGGCGTTGACGAAGTCGTTCTTCATGCTCGGCACGACGGGCGTGCCGGGACAGTCGAGGTAGTACGTGCAGCTCGAATCCGCCGGCAGCGTCTGGCCGATGCCGTACATGCTCGCGTGCCGCACTCCGCTCTTGTGGAGATAGTTGGCGAGCTCCCCGAAGGGAATCGCCTTGCCCCCGAACGGGCGGAAGTGCAGATGGCTGTCCACCGCCGAGGTGTAGGGCTGCGCAGCCCTGTCGTAACAGCCCTTCTCCAGCTGTGCCGCGCCCGCCCCCGCCGACGAGGCGGCCACCGCCACGGCCGTGAGCGCCGCGCCGAGTATGGCGAGATGCCGCTTGACCCGGCCGCTCGTGCCGTGCGTGCCGCGCTTGCTGATTCCGCTGGTGCCGCAGGTCCTGTCGTTCCGAACTGTGCCCAAGACAACCTCCGTTGCCGTCGGTACCGCACGAGACGGGTCGATGTCAGGTGTCAGGAATGCACGCGGCAGCTTACTGGGCGTACGGGGATGTTTGGGGCTGTTTGGCGGAAGTTTCCGCCAGTGGCGGTCCGGTGACGGCCCCGGTACGGTCGGCGCCAACACCCCTTGCAGGGAGGAGAGTTCGGTCGTGCGCAGGCTGTCGGACTACGAGATCGCGGTGCTGGAGCGTCCTGAACTGGTCGAGGCGCAAGCGCTGATGAACCGGTGGGTGCAGGAGTGGATCTACGACCGGTCGCACGAGGCGGAAGTAGCGGAAGTAACGGAAGTAGCGGAAGTGGCGGAAGAAGGTGAGCAGGCAGATGTCGCGGAGCTCGCTCTGGTGCACGCCGACGCGGCGTGGCACCACCACGACGAGGCCGGCTTGCGCGCCTTGGTGGTCGCCGCCCTGTGCGGCTGGTACGAGCAGGCACGCCGTCACGCCGAGGCGACAGGGCGGCCGATGCGGCAGGTCACCGAAGGGATCGTCCCCGCCATGCTGAGCGAAGTCGTCAGGCTGGAGGACTGGCCGCTGTCCTACGGCGGGATCATGGTCGAGGAGGCGGACCCCGGTGACCTGAGCGACCTGGAGGGACTGGGAGAGGCGCCGGACCGGGGCGAGGGTTGAGCGACGCTCAGGCCATGTCGCGGGTCACGTTGAAGGTCGCGTTGAAGGTCGCGTCGAAGGGACCACGGTCAGCATGTCTCGCGGCATCCACAGGGCCCAGGGCTCCGAGCGCCGGTTCCGCGGCCTTGTCCTCGACTTCGCCGGGGTCCTGACCACCGACGTCCTCCCCGTTCACCGCGCCTGGTGCGAGAGCGAAGGACTCGCACCGGAAGCGTGGGGGCATGCCCTCGACAGCCACCCCGACGGGCGCCGCCTGTACGCCGAGCTCGAAATCGGGGCAATCAGCCAGGAGGAGTGGAACCGGCAGACCGCACGGCTCCTCGGACTCGGCCACCACGAGAACCTGATGGGCCGCGCCTGGGCGGGCGTCGAACCGGCGGCCGACATGATCGCCCTGGCCCGGGCGGCACGCGCGGCCGGATACACGGTCGCGATGCTCTCGAACTCCTTCGGCCTGACCCCGTACGACCCGTACGAGGCGGTCGGCGTGTGGGACCTGTTCGACGTGACGGTGGTCTCCGAACGCGAACGGGTCGCCAAACCCGACCCGGCGATCTACCGCACGGTGCTGCACCGCATGGGCCTGCCCGGCGAGCAGTGCGTATTCGCGGACGACCAGGAACGGAACCTTCCGCCTGCCCGCGAGGTGGGGATGACCACGGTCCTGGCCGGGCCTGGGACGGGAGCGGTGGCGCGCTTGGAGGCGCTGCTGGGCATTGACGCGGCTCGTTGACGCGTCGTCGCCGCAGCCGGGCGCCGGCACCGGGCGTCGGTGCTATTCATGAGCCGTGACGGCTTCCGAGATATCCAGCAGGCCCTTCGATGCGGTGCTGTGCGACGTCGACAACGTGATGCGCTTCTACGACATGGCTCCACTGGCCGAGCTGGAACGTGCAGCGGGACTGGCCGAGGGCACCACCGCGAGGGTGGCCTTCGCCCCTGAAGTGGACCTGCCGCTCCTCCTCGGCCAGATCACCAAAAAGGAGTGGGTGGACTCCATCGCATCGGTGCTCTCCGACCAGGTACCGCAGATGTGTGCCCGTCAGCTGGGCATGGCGCTTGCCGATGCTCCGTTCCGGGCCGACGACGCGGTGGTGACCCTGCTGCGCCTGGTGCGCAGACACATGCCCCTGGTCCTGGTGACCAACGCGACCCTGGAGCTGGAACGCGACCTTGAGACGATGGGGCTGGCGGATCTCGCGGACCACGTCGTCAGCAGCGCCCGGGTGGGGGTGGCCAAGCCTGACCGGAAGATCTACGAGATTGCAGCCCGCCGGGCAGGAACCGCCGTCAGCCGGTGCCTGTTCGTGGACGACCGTCTGGAGAACGTCGAGGCCGCCAACTCACTTGGCATGACGGGTGTGCACTACCGCGAGCTTGCCGATCTCCAGAAGGCACTGAGTTCCGTGCTCGACAGCTGAGAAACTGCTTCTGTTGTCGTGCCGGCCTGGTAGAAGGCTGGGATGCCCCGCCCTGAACTGGCCAATACCGACTGGGAATTGATCAGGCCATACCTGCCGATCGGACGGTCCGGCCCCTACCCGGAGCACCTGCTGGAGCATTTCGAAGGGGTGGGCGACAACCACTACGCGGCAGCCTGTTTGGCAGGGCGGACCATGACAGAGAGGACAGGGGCGGTGCTCTGCGGCTGAGCGTGGGCAACCGACACGTATCCCCAAGCCTCGTAGACGGCCTGGACTTTGCCGTCTCCGGCGAGCGGGTTCACCATGAGTGTTGCCCGTCCTGTCCAGCCGGACAGCAGGTGATCATGGATCTTCCGGGCTGTGCCGGTGCCGCGCCAAGAGGTCAGGACAGCGACCTCATCGATCCGGAACGTACGCCGCCCGTCCTCGCGGGTGATGTCCGCCGGGGGTTGCGGGTAGGCCCTCGGCCACCACGTGTTCTCCTCACCGAGCGGGCAGCCGTAGGCGTAGCCGACCGGTTCGCCCTCGTGCCACGCGAGGGCGGCCACACAGCCGGGCCGGGTGGCGTGGCGCTCCAATTGCTGCCGCATTCGCGGGGGTTGGTAGTGCTCCAGGTGCTGGAGTTCTGCGCGGGCGTCCACGTAGACGTGGAGGATCGTGTCGATGGCTTCGCCGGTCAGCGGAGTGCGGGTGAACCGGTCGGGGGTCTTGGTCATCGGGCGGCTTTCATGGTCTTGGTGAGGCGGTCGATGGCGGTTTGGGCGCGGGCGCTGCCGGGGAGGCCGGAGGCGAGTTCGGCGGCGCGGCGGATGGTGTCGGCGGCGGCTTCGCGTTCTCCTTGGGCAAGCTGGGCCTCGGCCAGGTGGACGTGGTAGAGGGTGTGATCGCGGTGGTACCCGGACCTTACGGCGGAGAGGGCTGCGTGGGCATGGGCCTCGGCGTGCTGTGGCTTCCCGAGGACCCGCAGCGCTTTGCCGTTGAGCGAGTGGAGGTCCGCTGCACCGAAGAAGCCGAGCCACCCGGGGCGCGGGATGTCCTCGGCGGTGGCGAGGATGTTATGGGCGCGGTCGAAGGCGGCTTCGCTGCGGCGTAGGTCGGCGAGCAGGGCGGTGGCGGTGCCGATTCGGGCATGGGCCAGCGACCGGCACAGCGGGTCTCGGCGGGTGGTGGGGAGGGAAGCAAGGCGTTCCGCTGATGCCAGGGCGTCGGCTCGGCGCCCGGTGGTCAAGGCGTGGTGTGTCTGGGAGTTCCACGCGTGCAGAAGGGCGTAGGGGTCGTGCGAGAGTTCGGCGAGCCTGATGGCGGTGTCGAGATGCCGAGCGGCTGAAGCTGTACGGGTGCCATCCAGGGCGTACCAGGCAGCAGCGGCCATCGCGTCGGCGGCCACGGCATAGAACAGCCGCTGAACGCGTTGGGAGCAGCCGCCGGCGTTCACTGCGGCGGTTGCCTCGTGGCAGATCGCCTGAGCGGTTTGTTCGAACTGCATTCCGCCCCGGGCCTGATCGGCACAGGTGAGACGTTGTAACTGGTCACGTAGTCGTTTTACGTCGGTGGCTCCGGAGCGCCACTGGCCTTGCGTGGCGGTGGGCTGGGCAGAGGCGGTCAGGACCGCCGCTGTGGCGACGGTGGCGGAGGCGACGAAGGTTCGGCGCTGCATGGGGTCCTCCGGGGGTGCTGCGGTGTGCCGCTTACTGGGCGGCGGTACGAAACCGAGTTCCTCCGGGGTCCGGCCCAGTACTGCCGTCAGGGCGAGGCGCTGCCGCTCCTGTGGCCATACGACTGCTTCGGTCAGCCACCGGCGCACCGTGCGGTCCGTGGTCCTCCCTGGCCTGCCAGTGAGCTGTTCTACATAGTCGTTCACCGCATCAGCCAGCTCTGTCTGTCTTAAACCGGCTTCTTCCATGGCCTGTTGGAGCCGCTGGTTGCTCACATCAAGCACCGTACGGCGGGCACTGCCTGCTGGTACAGAGTTCCCATAAAGACTCGGCAAAGTAGTCCGGTGGTGCGCCGCCAACGTCTCGGCACTATGACCTGTGCCTGACCGGTGTCTGTGCGTTCTCCTTGGTGAGCCGCCGCCTGGGGTGCCTCTCGGAGGGCAACGAACCTCCTGGCGTCCGGCGGCCGATCTCGCGATCCCGTCCTCCTGAAGGAGCTTCCCCCATGCCTGGCGTGTACCCCGGTACCGGTATGACCCTCGGCGTGCCCCCTCTCCCGTCACGCCCCCGCCCCGACGCCGAGACGGTCAGCATCCGGGAGGCGATCAGAGCGGTCCTGGACGGCCCGTCGCAGATGCCGCCGCCGGCGGTGGAAGTGGCCGTCGCGACGGACATGCTGCGCCGCTTCGTCATGACGAAGGCCCGAACGCTCCAGGACGCCGTCAAGACGCTGGACGCGAAGGACCCGCGGCGCGAGGCCGTCGAGGAAGTCGCGGAGGAAGGGCTGTACCGCGCCACGGAACTCGGCCCCGGGGACGGCCTGCTGTCCGCGTACGCCTACGCGCGCGCCCTGGCCCAGTCCGCACGGGCGCTGCTCGGCCAGGTGCAGCGGCTGGAGTTGCTCGCCGGGAGCGCCGGGGTGGTCGTCACCGATGCCGCAGACGCTTGGGACGGCGAGAGCCACTGTTACCCGGGCGACGGACAAGACGAGACCGGTACGCCCGCCCGGCCGACGGCACCGACGCGGTAGGGATCCGGCCCGTATCACCACCCCCACAAGCCGGTCACGGGAACGCGGGCCTCCCGCTCACTCCCGGGACCGAGTGCGGCCTGGAATGCGCCGCATGAAAGGGGCCGTGCCGACGCCTTTCTCTGGTCCTGACGCCGGCACGGCCCGCCGCCCGCCTGATCCCCTCGTCCCCCGGCAGCGCGAATACCCCCCGAACCGCCCCACCTCACCGCGCACACGCGCCTACGCTCGCCACGCCCGTCAACTCCGGCCGACCGAGGGGACGCAGAGAGCCATGCAGCCACAACCCGACGACCCGCCCGACCACTCCCACCCCCGTGACCCCTGGCGCACCCACTACGCGCAACGCGCACAAGGCATGCTCGCCAGCGAGGTCCGTGCCCTGTTCGCCGTCGCTTCCCGCCCGGAGATCGTCTCGCTCGCGGGCGGCATGCCGAACATCGCGGCACTCCCGCTCGACGACATGGCGGCCCTGATGAGCGACTTGGTGGCACGCCGGGGCACAGTGGCCCTGCAGTACGGGGCGGCACAGGGGGACGCCGGGCTGCGGGAAAGCATCTGCGCGGTCATGGCCCGGGAAGGGATCGCCGATGCCCGTGCCGACGACGTCGTGGTGACGGCCGGCTCCCAGCAGGCCCTCGACCTCGTCACCCGCGTGTTCATCGACCCGGGCGACACCGTGGTGACCGAGGCCCCCACCTACGTCACCGCCCTGAACACCTTCGCCGCCTTCCAGGCCCGGGTCGAGCACGTTCCCCTCGACCGTGAAGGTGTCATCCCCGAAGCGCTGGCAGCCGTCCTGGCTCGTCTCCGCTCCGAAGGGCGTCCGCCCAAACTCTTCTACACCGTGCCCACTTTCCAGAATCCGGCAGGTGTCACCCTCTCTCCGGCCCGGCGGCAGCAAGTCATCGACATCTGTCGGCGCGCCGGGGTGCTCGTCCTGGAGGACAACCCCTACGGCCTGCTCCACTTCGACGGGGAACCCATGCGGGCGCTGCGCGCCGACGACCCCGACGTCGTCTACCTCGGCTCGTTCTCCAAGACCCTCGCGCCCGGATTGCGTGTCGGCTGGGCCCTGGCCCCCACGGCCGTGAAGGACAAGCTGGTCCTGGCCGCCGAATCCGCAGTGCTGTCACCGTCCCCGCTCGCGCAGATGACCGTCGAGACGTACCTGCGTACCCAGCCGTGGGAGGACCAGCTCAAGGTGTTCCGCGAGATGTACCGCGAGCGCCGCGACGCCCTCCTCGACGCTCTGCACCAGTACATGTCGCCCGGCATCGGCTGGAACACGCCGGGCGGCGGGTTCTTCGTGTGGGTCACGCTCCCTGCCGGGCTCGACGCCCAGGCGATGCTGCCGCGCGCCATCGGCACACGCGTCGCGTACGTCCCCGGCACCGGCTTCTACGCCGACAGCAACGGCCGCCACGAGATGCGCCTGTCCTACTGCTACCCGACCCCCGACCGCATCCGTGAAGGCGTCCGGCGGCTCGCCGAGGTGATCCGCGAGGAGATCACGCTGCACGAGGCGTTCGGCCCGATTCCCCGCAGAACCGTACGGGGCCCGCAGGCACCCGGCCCCGAACTCCCCTGAATCGCACCCCCCTTACTAGGGAGCCGCAGTGAGCGATCTCAAGCAGGTCCTGGTCCTGGCAGGTGGACTGTCCCCGGAACGCGACGTGTCCTTGCAGTCCGGCCGGTACGTCATCGACGCCCTGCAACGCGCGGGCGTGGACGCCGTACTGCGTGACACCGACGCCACCCTGTTGCCCGAACTCGCCGACCACCCGCCCAGCGTGGCGATTCCGCTCCTGCACGGTGCGGCGGGGGAGGACGGCACGGTCCGCGAAGTCCTGCAGATGGCCCGTGTGCCGTACGTGGGGGCGCGTCCTTCCGCCTGCCGCGCCGCTTTCGACAAGCCGACCGCCAAGGACGTCTTCGCCGCCGCCGGTATCCGTACGCCGGCCTTCGTCACTCTCCCCAAGCAGGCGTTCCACGACTACGGGGTCGCGGCCCTCACCCGGCGCGTGATCGAGCACCTGGGTCTGCCCCTGGTCGTCAAACCGCGTGCGGGCGGCTCCGCGCTCGGCGTCACCGCCGTGGAATCCGCCGACCAGCTCGCCGCAGCGCTCGTCACCGCCGCCGGCTATCACCCTGACGTACTGATCGAAGAACGTGTCGACGGCAGTGAACTCGCCATCGCCGTCGCCGAGATCGACGGAGAACCCGTGGCCCTGCCCCCTGTGGAGATCGTCACTCCCGGTGGCTCGTACGACTACACCGCCCGCTACACCTCAGGGCTCACGGACTTCCGCTGCCCGGCCCCGCTCGACCCCGGCCTCCTGGCCGAAGCCGGCCGGACCGCCGTCCTGGCGCACCGCTCTCTCGGGCTGCGCCACCTGTCCCGTACGGACGCCATCGCCACCCGCGAAGGAGACCTCTACGTGCTGGAGACCAACGTCGCCCCGGGCATGACCGCGACCAGCACCTACCCGATCGCCCTGCAGGCTGCCGGACACCACATCGCCGCCTTCTTCAAGGAACTCGCCCTGCAAGTGCTACGCGGCTGAGGGTCGCCGACGACCCCCGATGTCAGACCCCTTCCCTAACCTCGTCGTAGTAGTTGGCGTACTTGGCCAGGACGAGGGAGACCGACGCACATGACCGGCACCGACACGACCATGTCCCGCATCGAAGCAGCCGTCACGCTGCACCGCGAAGGCGATCCCGGCGCCGCGCGCGACCGGCTCGCGGAGATCTGGCTGGAGATATCGCCGGACGGTGACGCCTTCCACCGCTGCGTGCTCGCGCACTACATGGCCGACGTCCAGCCCGAGCCGCAGGACGAACTGGCCTGGGACCTGCGCGCGTTGGAGGCGGCGGACTCGCTGACGGACGAGCGGGTGCGGGCACACCACGCTTCGCTGGCCGTGCGCGGCTTCTACCCCTCGCTGCACCTCAACCTGGCGTCGAGTTACGACAAGGTCGGGGACGGGGACCGGGCACGCGAGCATCTGGACCGGGCCCGGACGTACCTCGATGCCCTGGGGGACGACTCCTACGGGGACGGGATACGGGCGGCCATCGAGCGGCTTGCGAAGCGGCTTGCGGAGCGGTTGGACGGGGCGGGGGCCGAGTAGAGGTCGTCCAGAGGAGCGGCGCGCTCGGGCTTCCGGTCTGAGGGCAAGTCACCTATAACCCCGGGGAGTTCCCCACCTGTCCTCGGAGCCGCAGGGAAGGTGCCCCATGCGCCGCCTCCTCGCCACCACGGCCGCCACCACCCTCGCCCTGGCGGCGGCCATGCCCGTACCGTCCCGGGCCGCCGAACCACCCCTCCCCGTCGTCTTCGTCCACGGCCGCAACGCCGGCCCCGGCGTCTGGGACGGTATGAGAGCGGCCTTCACCGCCGCCGGATATCCGCAGGACCGTCTCTTCGCCTGGTCCTACGACACCGGCCAGTCCACCAACGAGACCCTGAGCGGCCAACTCGCCGCGTACGTCGACGACATACGCGCCCGCACCGGCGCACCCCGCGTCGACCTCGTCGCGCACAGCCTCGGCAGTCTGCCCACCCGCTGGTACGTGAAATTCGGGGGCGGCGAGGACAAGGTCGCGCACTGGGCCTCGCTGGCCGGGCCCAATCACGGGACGAGCCTCGCCTACCTCTGTGCCGTGTGGGATCAGGGGTGCCGGGACATGACCCCCGGCTCGTACGTCCTCACCCACCTCAACGAGAACATCGAGACCCCACCGCCCGTGCGGTACGCGACCTGGTGGTCGTCCTGCGACGAGCAGATCGCGCCGCCGGACAGTACGCGACTGGCGGGGGCGGTCAACATCGAGACGGCCGGGTGCCTGAAGCACAACGACTTCCTGAGGGATCACGGCGTGGCCGGGCAGCTCCGGGGCTTCCTCGCGACGCCGGGCTGAGCCCGGCCGGTCACTGGTGCTTTCGGCCGATCCCGATCGGTCCCCGCCCCGACCTCGCCCCGCCGGACGGCCGAAGCGCCCCACCGCCACGCCATGGTTGAATTGGCGGGTTCTGCGGCGGGTCGATGGTGTCCCAGCCGGTTTACGCGTTTCGCGCACCGTTGCGCGCGTCATGGGATGGAGGCAGCGGTGCTGCACGTCTTTTACCTGGTCGGAATCGCCGCCTTCGCGGCGAGCGGTGTGCTCGCCGCGCACAAGGCGCGGCTCGACCCCTTCGGCGGGCTGGTGCTGGCCTTCGCCGCTTCCGTGTCCGGCGGGACGCTGCGGGACCTGATCCTCGACCGGCATCCGCTGTACTGGACGCACGACTGGGTCCTGCTCACGGTGATCACGGTGACCGCCGTCGTGACCATGGTGTTCCTGCGCTACCGGCGGCTGCCGCGCCGCGCCCTGCTGACCGTGGACGCGATCGGTCTGTCCGTCGTCACGGTCATCGGCGCGCGGGCCGCGATCAGCGCGGGCGTCACGCCGTTCGCCGTGATCATCCTGGCGGTCGTGACGGGCGTGACCGGTGAGGTCATCCGTGATCTGCTGTGCGGGGAGTTCCCTCCGCTGCTGCTGCGCGAGGAGATCTACGCGACGGCCGCTGTCATCGGCGCGAGCTGCTATCTGCTGCTGCACTGGGCGGGCGCCAACGCCACCACGTCCGCCGTCGTCTCGGCGGGCGCCGTCTTCGCGGTGCGGATGGCCACGCTCTACTTCGGACTGCACCTGCCCCGGCTGACCCACGAGCCCCGGCCGCGCCGGCCGAAGGCCGATGCCGGAGGGACGCAGTAGCCGGGAAGTACACCACCGCTGTACTAGACGGAACGGCCGGGGGCGGGCACTCAAGTGCCCGGCCCCGGCCGTTCCGCGTTCCCGTGGTGTGCTCCGCGCCCCGCGTATGTCATCATGTGATGACATCACTCGATGACAACGTGAGGAGCGTCCGTGCAGACAGCGGATCCACAGCCGGTAACGGCCTCCGACAACCTCCCCACCCCCTGGCGGCAACGGGCCCTCGTCCCCGTCCTCGTCTATCTCGGCATGGTCGCCGCCATGGTCAGCAGCCTCGGCGCCCCGCTGGTGCCGCGCATCGCCGTCGTCGACCACGTCTCCCCGGCCACCGCCCAGTGGTCGCTGACCATCGCCCTGCTCGTGGGCGCCGTCGCCACGCCCACCATGGGACGGCTCGGCGACGGGCCCCGGCGCAGGGCGGTGACCCTCGGCGCGGTCGCCGTCGTGTGCGTCGGCAGTGTGCTGGCCGCGCTGCCGCTGGGCTTCGGCGCCCTGCTCGCGGGGCGGGCCCTGCAAGGGGTCGGGCTCGGGCTGATACCGCTGGCCATCGCCACCGTGCGGGAGAACCTGCCCGCGGAGCGCTCGCGGTCGGCGGTCGGCATCCTGTCGATCACCCTGGTCGCCGGTGTCGGCCTCGGCTACCCGGTGACCGGGCTGCTCACCCAGCTCTTCGGCCTCCACGCCGGCTTCTGGCTCGCGGCGGTCGTCAGCGCGCTCGCGCTGGGCGCCGCCGCGCTCGTCCTGCCGCCGACCCGGCACCTGGCGCCGCACCCGCTGGACGTCCTCGGCGCCGTCCTGCTCGGGGCCGCTCTCGCCGGGGTGCTGCTGGTGCTCGGCGAGGGGGAGTCCTGGGGCTGGACCTCGCCGCGACTGCTCGCGGTGGCCGTCCTCTCGCTCGTCCTGCTGCTGTGGTGGATCCTCCACGAACTGCGCTGCCCGCACCCGCTGGTGGAACTGCGGCTCGTGCGGCACCCGGTGGTGCTGACCGCCGACGTGATCGGTCTCATCGCGGGCCTGGGCATGTACCTCCTGGTCTCCCTGGTGACCCGCTACGCGCAGACCCCGGCCGCCGCCGGGTACGGATTCGGCGCGTCCGTCGTCGTCACCGGCCTGATCCTGCTGCCGTTCTCGGCCGCCAGCGTCGTCTCCAGCAGACTGGCCGGACTCCTGGCCCGGCGGCTGTCGACGAAGGCGGTGCTGCCGGTGGGGTGCGCGGTGTCCCTGGCGGCCATGGCGTGCTTCGGGTTCGCCCGGGACAGCCTGTGGGAGCTGTTCCTCGCGATGGGGATCGCCGGGCTCGGCGTGGGCTGTACGTTCGCCGCGATGCCCGGACTGATCGTCGGCGCGGTCCCCGCGCACGAGACGGGCAGTGCCATCAGCTTCAACCAGGTGCTGCGCTGCGTCGGCTACTCGGCCGGCAGCGCGCTGAGCGCGACCGTACTGCAGGCGCACACCCCCGCCGGGCGGACACTGCCCAGCGCGGACGGCTATGGGACGGCGGCGCTGCTGGGGTGCGTGGTGTGGCTGGTTACCATCGTGGTCAGCGTCGTCCTGCCCGCGCGTTCCCGCACGGCAGACGGCTCCGGGGCCGAAGGGCAGGCGTTCCGCGCGGGGGAGGGCGCCGCCGTCCGTACGGTCCCGGGCGATGACACCCCCGCGCCCGCGGCCGGCTCCGCGCGGGCCGTACCCGAGGAGCGGAGATCCCCATGAGCCCCGAGCAGCAGGCACCCTCCGGGGGCCGTACGGCCAAGGCCGCGCCCCGGCGCCGGGACGCCGGCCGCACCCGCGAGCGGCTCCTCGAAGCGGCGCGCGAACTGTTCGTCGAGCGCGGCTTCGACCGCACCACGACCCGTGAGATCGGTGAACGCGCGGGCGCGGACCCGGCGTTGATCGCCCGCTACTTCGGCGGCAAACCGCAGCTGTATCTGGCGATGCTGCGCGCCGAGTCCGAGCGGGGCGCCCCCGCCGACCTCCTCGACGAGGAGCGGCTGCTCGACCTGCTGCGCAGACACACCGACCAGGGCCCGGGTCCGGTGACCCGGGCCACGGTCGTCCCCTACAGCGACCCCGTCGTGCAGGAAGCCGTCCGTACCCAGCTGTACGAGCGGCTGGTCGACCCGCTCGGCGAGCACTTCGAGCGGGACGGGGTTCCGCAGGCGCGGCTGCGGGCGGAGGTCGCGGTGGCGGCGCTGACGGGGATCGTTCTGGCGCGGAATGCGGGGGCGCTGACCGAGTTGGCGGAGGCGGATGCGGGTGAGCTGCTGGGTGTGGTGCGCAATGTGCTCGGCGCGGCTGCGGCTTGAGTTCCGGTCCGGCGGCCCGCCGCTTCTACCCCAGAATCCCCACGTCGTACAGCAACTCGTACCGCGTCGGATTGTCCGGCAGGAACCAGTGCAGCCCCTCCTCGAAGAACACCGCGACGACGTTCACCGCGATGACCACGCCGGCGAACCACAGCACCCCGCTGCCGATCAGCCGGCGGGCGCGGCCGTTGGGGAGGTCCAGTCGGGTCGTCGCGTGGGCGAAGCACAGTACGACGCCGATCGCGAGGACGGACGCCTCGAAGAGGATCCACGCCCACACGTACAGGTGCAGGCCGAACACCGCGCTGCCGTAGCCCTTGTCGCCGGGGAGGATGTGCAGCATCGTCTGCCGCCAGGCGGCGAAGGCCCCGGCGACGCAGGCGACCAGGGACAGGCCCCAGCCCGTCATGCAGTCGGCGCGCTCCAGCCGGCCGGTCAGGCCCTGCCGGACGATGTACGCCGCGCCCAGGTACGCCAGCATCATGAACATGCGCTGGACGATGCACAGCGGGCACGGGTACTCCCACTCCACGAACTGGAAGAACAGCCCGCCGCACACGATCCCGGCCCAGCCGAGCGTGAAGAGGCAGGCGAACCAGTACTGGCCGTGGCCGAGGAGGCCGCGCAGCCCGGCGGCGGCGGTGGTGGTCCGGCCGTTCTGCGGCTCGGTGCGCCGCGCCATCAGTAACTCAGCCCCAGCTTGAGGCTGCTGGTGATGTGGTGCGCCAGCAACAGCAGCGTGAGGGCCAGCATGATCCACCAGGCCGCGAGGACCTTGGTGCGGGCCGCGCGCCGGACGATGCCGAGCATCGTGGCGAGGAGTCCGGCGAAGATGAGGGTGTCCACCCGCGCACCGTCGCATTCATGCCCGACCGGTTCGGGTATCGCCACACCCGGGCGGTATGTCGGAAGCCGGGGGTTGACCGCGATCCGGAGGCCCGTGCACCCGAAGAATCGTTCCACCGCCCCCAACTCGCCTTTCATGGGCCGTTCTTGGGCGGGAGTTCACTTGCGTGTGCGGGGAACGGGGGTACCCTCCGCAGTGGCTGAAAAGATGCTCCTGCTCGCAAGGGGGTGGTCGGACATGCAATCTGGTAGACAAACCGGGCGCGGCGCTCGATCCGACCGCCGCACCCGGAACGACCGGTTGAGCGACAGCCCCAGGCACGGCCGACACTACGGCCGGCACCACGGCCGACGCCGCTGAACGACGCCGGAACAGCCCGGCGTTCCGTGCGGCCCTGCCGCACGCGTGCGGTCAGTGGCCGGAATTCCGCGCGTCCCGGACGCGTCGTCCTGCCCGCACGCACTTCACCGGCCCCCGCACGGGCCGTTTTCCGCCATGCCCTACAAGGGCTCGCCCTACGCGGGCATACCCCTGCGCATGTCCGCGTGCAGTACAGGGAGGTAGCACCATGGCCTTCGACACCACCCGCCCCGCCCCGGGGCGCGACCCGAACGACGCGGGCCGCGGCCAGGACCCCGGCGGCCGCGAGAGCACCGCCGTCCTCGACTCCGCCCATGTCGGCGACATCGTCGGCGCGTTGGGCACCATACGCCGCGACGACACCGCACGGCGCCGCTCCTGGGCGCACCGGCTGCGGACCCTGCTCGTCATCATGGGGCCCGGCCTGATCGTCATGGTCGGGGACAACGACGCGGGCGGCGTCGCCACCTACGCCCAGGCCGGCCAGAACTACGGCATGAACCTGCTGTGGACCCTGGCCCTGCTGGTGCCCGTGCTCTACGTGAACCAGGAGATGGTCGTGCGGCTCGGCGCGGTCTCCGGGGTCGGGCACGCGCGGCTGATCTTCGAGCGGTTCGGCAGGTTCTGGGGCGCGTTCAGCGTCGGCGACCTGTTCCTGGTCAACGCGCTGACGATCGTCACCGAGTTCATCGGCGTCTCGCAGGCGCTCGGCTACTTCGGGATCCCCGCCGGCGTGGCCGTGCCACTGGCGGCCGTGCTGCTGTTCGCGGTCGTGGCGGGCGGATCGTTCCGGCGCTGGGAACGGTTCCTGTTCCTGCTCATCGCCGTCGACGTCGTGATGTTCCCGATGGCACTGCTCACCCACCCGACGGCCACGGCGACCGCGCGGGGGCTCGTACCGCAGTTCCCCGGCGGGCTCGACGCGACGCTGCTGCTCGTGATCGTCGCCGTCGTCGGCACCACCGTCGCGCCCTGGCAGTTGTTCTTCCAGCAGTCCAACGTCGTCGACAAGCGCATCACCCCCCGCTGGATCCGCTACGAGCGCGCGGACCTGTGGATCGGTATCGCCGTTGTCATGGCCGGCGCCGCCGCCATCATGGCGACAGCCGCCTTCGCCTTCCACGGCACCGAGCTCTTCGGGCAGTTCAGCGACGCCGGGGGAGTCGCGGAGGGGCTGCGCCAGCACGGCGGTACGGCCCTGGGCGCGCTGTTCGCGATCCTGCTGCTGGACGCCTCCCTCGTCGGCGCCAACGCCGTCGCCCTCGCCACCACCTACACCCTCGGCGACACCCTGCGCAAACGCCACTCGCTGCACTGGAAGCCGACCGAAGCCCCCTGGTTCTACATCGGCTACGGGATCCTCATCGCCCTGTCCGCGACCGTCACGCTCCTCGCCGACGACCACGTCCAAGGGCTGATCACGCAGGGCGTGCAGGCACTGGCCGGCGTGCTGCTGCCGTCCGCGACGGTCTTCCTGGTGCTGCTGTGCAACGACCGCGCCGTGCTGGGACCGTGGGTCAACAGCGCCAAACAGAACATCGTCGCCGGAGTCATCGTCTGGACCCTGGTGCTGCTCTCGCTCGCGCTGACCGCCGCCACCCTCTTCCCGGATCTGACCACCACGCAACTGGAGACGGGCTTCGCGGCCGGCGCCGCCCTCGGGCTGGCCGGCGGGACCGCCGTCGCCCTGCGCACCCGGGCGCGGGAACGGGCCGCCACCGCGCGCGTCGCCGCCCGGCTGCGCGGATCCGCCGGGCCGCCCGTCGGCCCGACCCCGCTCCGCCGCGCCGCCCGCCGCGCCCTGCGCGACGCCGACCGCGAACTGTGGCGCACCCCCGCCCTCGACGGCCTGGAAAGGCCCCGCCTCTCGCCGCTGCGCCGGGCCGGACTGCTCACCCTGCGCTGCTATCTCGTCCTCGCCATCGGCCTCGTCGTGGTGAAGGTCGTGCAACTGGCCGTCGGCAGCTGACGGTTCACCAGCCGGTACGGCACGGGGCATCCGTCCCTGCCCCCGTCAGCCCCGTGCCGTACCTCCCCACAGGCCCCTCGCTTCCGGATTCCGGCAAGGTTGCTAGGGTCCTTGCGTCCGGAACACCGCAACAAGACAGGGAGCGCGGAGCGTGAAGAGCGGCGGCGGCATACCCGAGGAATTCCTGGACGGCTACGCCGGGATGCTCGCCGAGGTCTCCGAGACCGGCCGCGCGCTGCGCCGCTCCGAGCTCGACGCGCTGCGCGAACTCGGCGAACGCGCCGCCGACGCCGGACACGGCTGGCGCGGGCTCGTCGGCCTCTACCTCGGCGAGACCCGCCGCGTGTGGAGCACCCTGCCCGGGATCACCGGCCCCGCCTGGGGGACGCGCGCCGACGCGGCCCGTACCGGCGAGGCCGTCCTCGCCGCCGTCGACGCGGCGGTCGCCGCCCTCGGCGAGGGCCACGAACACGCCCAGCGGCTCGCGGTCCGCCGCGAGGAGGCCGAGCGCCGCGAGTTCGTCGACGACCTCCTCTACGGGCGCAGCGACCTGGGCCGACTCGCCGAGCGCGCCGAACGCTTCGGGCTGCGGCTCGCCCGTACGCACGCCGTCGCGGTCGCCGAGGGCGAGCGCGCCTACGACGACGTGCACCCGCACGTCCGCCGCGTCGAACGCGAACTCATCGGCCGGTTCGGCGAACGCGACGTGCTGCTCGCCACCAAGGACGGGCGGCTCGTGTGCATCGCCGCGAGCAGCGAACGCGCGGTGCTCGACGCCTTCACCGCGTACGTGCGCGGGGCGCTCGGCGAACGCGCGGGCGCCCGGCGCGTGGCCATCGGCCGCGAGCACTCCGGCGCGGGCGGCGTCGTCCGCTCCTACGAGGAGGCCCTCGCCGCGCTCAAGCTCGCCGACCGGCTCGACCTGCCCGGACCGGTGCTGCACGCCACCGAACTGCTCGTCTTCCCTGTGCTGTTGCGCGACCGCGCCGCGATGGCCGACCTCGTACGGACCGTACTGGGCCCGCTCACCGGCTCGCGCGGCGGCGCCGGACCGCTGCTGGAGACCCTGCACGCCTACGCGGCCGCCGGCTACGTCAACGCCGAGGCCGCCCGCCGACTGAAGATCAGCGTACGCACCCTCTCCTACCGCCTCGCCCGTATCACCACCCTCACCGGCTACGACCCCGCCGACCCCCTGCACCGCTACACGCTGGAGACCGCCGCGATGGGCGCCCGGCTCCTCGGCTGGCCCGAACAGCCGCTGTAGTCATGCGTTCTGTGACGGCCCGCGACGGCCCTGTGACGGCAGGAGGGCCCCTCCGGTTCCTGGTGTCAACAGGACGTCAGGAACGCGTAAAGATTGCCGGGATCCGGCAATGTGCGCTTGCGTACCCCTGTGCGATGATCGGCACGCACCAGGAACCGCGCACACGAGACGGAGGGGAGAACATGGACGATTTCCTGCGCGCCGCGCTGGCCTTCCCGGCCGTCCTGTTCAGCTTCGCCCTCGTGGTGGTGGCCGCCTACTGGCTGCTGGTGCTGCTCGGAGGCGCCGACGTCGACGCCCTCGACGGGGGTGACGGCGTCGACGCCGGCGCCACCGGAATGCCCGTGACCGTGGCCGTCTCCCTGGCCATCGTCATTGCCTGGTTCGTGAGCCTGGCCGGCACCGCACTGACCGAGCACCCGTGGCTGCGCGCGAGCGCCCTGCCGGTCGCACTCGCCGCCGGCTGGCTCACCGTGGGACTGCTGCGCCGCCTCGGCCGCAGACTGCTGCCCCCCGAACGCCCCGCATCGCGCGGCGACTTCGTCGGCCGCACCTGCGTCGTCCGCACCGGACGCGTCGGCGGCGACTTCGGCCAGGCCGAAGTCCGCGCCGACGACGGCTCGACCGCCATCGTCCAGGTCCGCGCCGGCGAAGCCGACCGGGCGGGCCTGACCACGGGCAGTACCGCGCTCATCTACGACTACGACGCCGACGGCGAGTACTTCCGCATCGCGCCCTACAGCAGCGAGCTCGACCCGTACCGCCCGGCGCACTGACCACCGGATACGGACCCGCGCGCGACCGCAGTGGCGACGCCGCCCCGGCCCGTACCCCAACGTCCCGCACAACCAAGGGATTTCACTCATGGATGCCCTCACCGTGGGCGCCGGCGTCGTCGTCGCCGTCGTCCTGCTCATCGTCCTCGTCGTCTTCCTCGCCGTGACCCGGCTCTACCGGAAGGTGCCCCAGGGACAGGCACTGATCGTCTCCAAGACCCGCAAGGTCGACGTCACCTTCACCGGCGCCGTCGTCCTGCCCGTCGTGCACAAGGCCGAGACCATGGACATCTCGGTCAAGACCGTGGAGATCCGCCGCACCGGCCGCGAGGGACTGATCTGCAAGGACAACATCCGCGCCGACATCCACATCAACTTCTTCGTCCGCGTCAACAAGACCGTCGAGGACGTCATCAAGGTCGCCCAGGCCATCGGCACCCAGCGCGCCAGCGACCGCGCCAACATCCAGGAGTTCTTCGCCGCGAAGTTCTCCGAGGCCCTCAAGACCGTCGGCAAACAGCTCGACTTCGTCGACCTCTACACCAAGCGCGAGGAGTTCCGCGACCGCATCATCGCCGTCATCGGCACCGACCTCAACGGCTACCACCTCGACGACGCGGCCATCGACTTCCTTGAGCAGACCCCGATGAGCCAGCTCGACTCCGCCAACATCCTCGACGCCCAGGGCATCCGCAAGATCACCGAGCTGACCGCCATCGAGCACGTGCGCACCAACGAGTACCAGCGCACCGAGGAGAAGGAGATCACCCGGCAGAACGTCGAGGCCCGCGAGGCCGTCCTCGAACTCGAACGCCGCCAGGCCGACGCCGAGATCAAGCAGGAACGCGAGATCGCCACCGTCCGCGCCCGCGAAGAGGCCGAGACCGCCCGCGTCCAGGCCGAGGAACGACTGCGCGCCCAGAGCGCCCACCTCAAGACCGACGAAGCCCTCGGCATCCAGAACGAGAACCGCGAACGCGAGGTCGCCGTCGCCCAGAAGAACCGCGAACGCGTCATCGCCGTCGAGAACGAGCGCATCGAGAAGGACCGCCTCCTCGAAGTCATCGCCCGCGAACGCGAGACACAACTCCGCCGCATCGCCGCCGACAAGGAAGTCGAGAGCGAGAAGCGCGAGATCGCCGACGTCATCCGCGAGCGCATCGCCGTCGAGAAGACCGTCGCCGCCCAGGAAGAGGAGATCAAGAAACTCCGCAAGGTCGAGGAAGCCGAGCGCGAGCGCCGCGCCCTCGTCATCCGCGCCGAGGCCGAGGCCCAGGAACGCCTCGTCAAGGACATCAAGGCCGCCGAAGCCGCCGAGCAGGCCGCGAGCCACCTCGCCGCCGAACAGCTCACCATGGCCGAAGCCCGCCGCAAGGCCGCCGAACTCGACGCCCAGGCCGCCGTCCGGCTCGCCGAGGGCAAGCGCGCCGACGCCGCCGCCGAAGGACTGGCCCAGGCCGAAGTCCAGGAACGCACCGCCGACGCCATCGCCAGGACCGGCCGCGCCGAGGCCGAAGCCGCCCGCGAGAAGGCACTCGCCGCCGCCGAAGGCCTCAAGCAGAAGCTCAAGGGTGAGGCCGAAGGCCTCACCGAGAAGGCCGCCGCGATGGCCGCCCTCGACAACGCCAGCCGCGCCCACGAGGAGTTCCGCCTCCGCCTGGAGGCGGAGAAGGACGTCCGCCTCGCCGGCATCGACGTCCACCGGCAGGTCGCCGAGGCCCAGGCCGGGCTCGTCGCCGCCGGACTGGAGAACGCGAAGATCGACATCGTCGGCGGGGACAGCGTCTTCTTCGACAAGCTCATCGGCTCCCTCGCCCTCGGCAAGGGCCTCGACGCCCTCGTCGACCGCTCCGAGACGGTACGCACGCTGGCCGGGCCGTGGCTCGACGCGGACGGATCCGGGTCCACGTTCACGAGTGACCTGTCGGCGATGGTGGGCGGCCTGGGGGCCGCGGGGCTGCGCGACCTGACGCTCGCGGGTGCCTTGACGAAACTCATCGCCGGCGGCGGGCCGAAGGTGGGGGCGCTGGAGGGGCTGTTGGAGACGGTGCGGGCCAATGGGCTTGCCGATGCGAAGGTTTCGGAGCTGGTGGGCGGTCCGCTCCGGGGGTGATTTTTCCCCAGTCCCGCCCCTTCCCGAAATTGGGGGCTCCGCCCCCAAGCCCCCGAAAAACAAGCCCGTCCGGCGCTTGAGGACGAGCGGCGCAGCCGCGATACGGGGTCCGGGGCGGAGCCCCGGTTACGGGAAGGGGTGGGACTGGGGAAAAAAGCGCCGCAGGCACCCCCAGCCCGCCCCCGCCCCCACCCGCACAGGCCCCCCACCCCCGCCCTCCCCAAGACGTACACAGAGGCTGAGGACCACGTGACCACCGAAGACCACCCCGCCAACACCCCCCTCGAAGCCGGCACCTACGAAGTCCTCCGCGACCGCCTGCGCACAGCAGCCCGCGAGCTCGACACCCGTGCCCGGGAGCTCAATGAGCGGCGTGTGGAGACCTTCGGCGGTGGCGGGCTCGCGCTCACCGGGTCGGCTTCCATACCCACTGGGCGGCCCGCTGTCGCGCGGGACCTCGCGCACGTCGGAGGGCACCTGCTCGTCGGCTACCAGCCCGCCGCCGGCGGCGACGCTCCCGCCGAGCCCGGCGACGTGTTCGCCCTGTACGCCAACGCCAACGCCAGCGCCGACGGACAGTTCACCCCAGCCCCCACCAACGCTATCCCCGGCCTGCTCGACAACCCCCACTTCCAGCACGACTTCCACGACCTGCACCGCTACTACCGCTCCGCCCGCCTCCTCCAACTGCACCACGCCGGCCCCCTCCTCCTCGCCGTGTTCCAGACCGGCGACCGGCTCACCGACATCCGTGTCCTGCGCTGGCGCATCGCCCCCGACGGCACCCCCTCCTACCTCGACGCCAAGGGCGAACGCGACCACGTCTTCCCGCCCTCCCACGACTTCACCTGGACCCCCACCACCCGCGACGACCACCGGCCCGGACGCCACCCGCACATCGCCGTCGACGACACCGTCTACGTCTCCACCGCCGGCGGCACCCTCACGGTCAAGACCGCCGACGACACCGAGACCGCCGACGGCGTCCACCACGAGCCCGTCGCCGAACCCCTGCAGTCCCTCGCCGACGCCGATGTCGAATTCGCCCGCGTCGGACCGCTGTTGCTGCTGCGGGTTCGCCCGTACAAGGAGAACGACTGGCGGCACCTGGTCGTCAACACCCGCACCGACGAGGTCGTCCGCCTCGACGGGATCGGGCAGGCGTGCCGGCGTCTCCCCGAGGACCAGGGCGTGATCTTCCCCGGCGGTGTGTACCTCGCCACCGGCGGCGCCCGTACCTTCGACGTCGACACCGAGGGCCTGGAGTACGAGCGTCTCGTCCGCTCCCCGAACGGCGAGGACGTCCTGTACGTCTTCCACGCGCGCGCCACCGGCCGCACCCTGCTGCTGCCCTACAACGTCATCCGTGAGGAAGCCGCCAACCCCATCGTCACCCACGGCTGCGCCCTCTTCGACGACGGCACCCTCGCCGTCCTGCGCACCGACCCCGGCAGCGAACCCGCCCGGCTGCACCCCCTGCAGACCTGGGCCACCCCCTACACCTCCGAGGCGTACGCCGCCGCCCGGCCCACCGGGGACGGGCCGCTCGCCCGTGTCGGCAACGCCGAGCTCGTGCGCGGCGTCTCCGAGTGTCTGACCGTGGCCAGGATGGCCGACGACATGACGCCCACCGCCGCCGTCTTCGAGGCCATCGAGGCCGCAGCGATACGCGTCGGCGACACCTTCCCCTGGCTCGACGACCCCTCCCTCGGCGGCCTCGCCGAACCCCTGGACGCCGTGCGTGCCACCGCCGCGCAGGTCACCGAGGAGTTCCGGCGCGTCACCGAACTCCGCGGGCGGGCCGCCGACGCCCTCGGCGAAGCGGCCGTACGCACCACCACCCTCGTGCGCCGCATCCGCGGCGAACAGCCCGCTACCGCCGACGGCTGGGTCAAACAGCTCACCGAACTGCGGCACACGCAGGGCCACTTGGAGACCCTGCGGGAGATCCGCTACCTCGACCTCGACCAGCTCGCCGGACTGACCACCGCGCTCGCCGACGACCTCGCCGCCACCGGCCGCCGCGCCGTGGCCTTCCTGCGCGGCGAGGACGCCTTCGCCGCCACCCACCGGGCTGTCGCCGACCTCGCCGCCGAGGCCGCCGACTGCCCCACCGTCGCCGCCACCGAACCCCTCGCCGAGCGGCTCGCCGAACACGCCGAGGGCCTGCGCACCGTCACCGACGTCGTCTCCTCCCTCGACCTCGCCGACGCCACCGACCGCACCTCCATCCTCGGCCGCGTCGCCGAGGTCCTCGGCGCCGTCAACCGCGCCCGCGCGACCCTCGACGCCCGCCGCCGCTCGCTCCTGGAGAGCGAGGGACGCGCCGAGTTCACCGCCGAGTTCGCCCTCCTCGGCCAGGCCGTCGACGGCGCCCTCGCCGCCGCCGGCACCCCCCAGGAGTGCGACGAGCACCTCGGCCGGCTCCTCGTCCAGGTCGAGAACCTCGAAGCCCGCTTCGGCGCCTTCGACGACTACCTGGAGCGCGTGGCCGCCCGCCGCGAGGAGATCTACGAGGCGTTCTCCGCCCGCAAACAGGCCCAGCTCGACGAACGCGCCCGCCGCGCCCAGCGCCTGGCCGACTCCGCCCAGCGCGTCCTGGTCACCGTCGCCCGCCGCGCCCGGTCACTGCCCGACGCCGACGCCGTCGGCGCCTACTTCGCCTCCGACCCGCTCGTGGCCAAGGTCCGCACCACCGCGCGGGAACTGCGGGACCTCGGCGAGGCCGTACGCGCCGACGAACTCGACGGCCGCCTCAAGGCCGCCCGCCAGGAGGCCGCCCGCGCGCTGCGCGACCGCGGCGACCTCTACGACGACGCCGGAACGATCCGCCTGGGCCGGCACCGCTTCGCCGTCACCACCCAGAGCACCGACCTCACCCTCGTCCCGCACGACGGCGAACTCGTCTACGCCATCACCGGCACCGACTACCGCGCCCCCGTCCGGGACGCGGCCCTCACCGCCCACCGCGCCTTCTGGGACCAGCCGTTGGTCTCCGAGTCCCCCGAGGTCTACCGCGCCGAACACCTCGCCGCCCTCTGGCTCGACCGGGCCGGCCCCGACGCCCTCGCCGAACGCGACCCGGCGGCCCTGCGCGACGCCGTGCGGCGCCTGGCCGCCACCCGCTACGACGAGGGCTACGACCGGGGCGTCCACGACCACGACGCCGCCGCCCTCCTCACCGCCCTGCTGCCCGTGCACGCCGCCGCCGGACTGCTGCGCCACACCCCCGACGTACGGGCCGCCGCCCAGCTGTTCTGGGCCCACGGCACCGACGAGCACCGGCGTACGCCCTGGACCGTACGCGCCCAGTCCCTCGCCCGTGCCCGCCGCGCCTTCGGCACCGTCCCCGCCGTGGCCGACCTGGCCGCCGAACTCGCCGACGCGGCGGGCGACTTCCTCGGCCAGGCCCTGCCCGGGCTGGACGCCGACCGGGAGTCCGTCGGCGCCTACCTCTTCGAGGAACTCGCCGCCGGCACCCCCCGCTTCGTCACCAGCGCCGCCGCCCGCACCCTCCTCGACGGCTTCCGGGCCTCCCTCGGCGGCGACGGCTCGCCCGCCGCCAAGGAGTTCGCCGAGGACCTGCGCGCCCTCGAAGGCGACCTGCCCGCCCGGTACCAGCTCGTCACCGCCTGGCTCGGCTCGTACCTGCACACCCTCGACGCGGCCGACACCCCCGAACTCCCCGAGGCCACCGCCGTCGAACTGTGCGGCACCGCACTGGAGCGCCGGCACCTCGACACCCCCCTGACCGCCACCGCCACCGGTCTCCTCGGCGCCCACCCCCGCGTCGCCACCGGCGGCAGCCTGCCGCTGCGGCTCGACGAGTTCCTCGCCCGCACCGGCACGTTCCGCCGCACCCGCGTGCCCGCCCACCGCGCGTACACCCGCGCCCGCACCGAGGCCCTCGCCGCCGAACGCGCCCGCCTGCGCCTGGACGAACTCACCCCGCGCACCATGTCCGCCTTCGTCCGCAACCGGCTCATCGACGAGGTCTACCTCCCCCTCATCGGCGACAACCTCGCCAAACAGCTCGGCGCCGCCGGCGACGGCCGCCGCACCGACAGCCAGGGCCTGCTGCTCCTGCTCTCCCCGCCCGGCTACGGCAAGACCACCCTCCTCGAATACGTCGCCGCCCGCCTCGGCCTCGTCTTCGTCAAGGTCGACGGCCCGGCCCTCGGCCACCGCACCACCTCCCTCGACCCGGCCGCCGCCCCCGACGCCGCCGCCCGCCGCGAGGTCGAGAAAATCAACTTCGCGCTGGAGATGGGCAACAACACCTTCCTGTACCTGGACGACATCCAGCACACCTCGCCCGAACTCCTGCAGAAGTTCATCTCCCTGTGCGACGCCCAGCGCCGCATGGAAGGCGTCCGCGACGGGCAGGCACGCACCTACGACCTGCGCGGCAAACGCTTCGCCGTCTGCATGGCCGGCAACCCCTACACCGAGTCCGGCGCCCGCTTCCGCATCCCCGACATGCTCGCCAACCGCGCCGACGTGTGGAACCTCGGCGACACCCTCAGCGGCAAGGAAGACCTCTTCGCCCTCAGCCACATCGAGAACGCCCTCACCTCCCACCCCGTCCTCGCCCCCCTCGCCGCCCGCGACCGCGCCGACCTCGACCTGCTGCTGCGGCTCGCCCGCGGCGACGACTCCGTCCACCCCGACCGCCTCGCCCACCCCTACGCGCCCGCCGAACTCGACCAGATCACCGCCGTCCTCGCCCGGCTCCAGCGCGTCACCGGCACCGTCCTCGCCGTCAACGCCGCCTATATCGCCTCCGCCGCCCAGTCCGAGAACACCCGCACCGAACCTCCCTTCCGCCTCCAGGGCTCCTACCGCAACACCAATAAACTCGCCGAGCGCATCCTCCCCGTCATGAACGACTCCGAGCTGGAAGCCCTCATCGACGACCACTACCTCGCCGAGGCCCAGACCCTCACCGGCGACGCCGAGTCCAACCTCCTCAAACTCGCCGAACTGCGCGGTCGGTTGAGCGAGGAGCAGGCACGGCGGTGGGCGGAGATCAAGGAGGCGTACGTGCGCGGGCAGCGCGCCGGACGCGGATGACGGCCTCCCGGGAACGCGCCGGGGGCGCCGCGCCACGACCGGCACGACGCCCCCGGACCGGTGGACGGTCCGCCGGCTAACGAGAGTTGAACTTCACGCTCGCGAACGACACCTTGTGGTCCGCGCGCTGGCCGGGGGTCAGGACCACCTTGGTGCCCTTGCAGTTCTTCTCGGAGTAGATGCTCAGCGGCTGCTTGGTGTCGTTGCGGGCCGCGCGGGCCTCCTGGCCCATCGACAGGCACTTGCTGTCCGGCGGGTTCTGCACGTAGTAGATCGCGCCCTTCGGGCCTTCCCAGTAGAACCGGCCGTTCGCGGCGGATGCCGTGCCGGCCGACACTGTCACGGCGAGGACGAGCCCCCCGATCGCGGCGGCTGCGGCGTGGTGGCGAAGGCGCATCACAAGTCCTTTCCCTGGTCTTCGGTCTTCGAGGGTCTTCGGTCTTCGAGGCACGAGCGACGGAGCGGGCCGTGGCTCGGCACCCTTCAACGACGCCGGACGCCCCACGACACGGAGGGCGCCGCCGGACGGGTGCCCTCGTGTCGCTTTTCCTGAAGACCGGTCAGGTGGGGGAGGTGGGGGCCAACTCCCGCCCGGCGGACGGCGTGTGGACCCCGGACCCGCGCGCGTCCAGCGACCGCAACAGCAGCCGCACGGCCACCGGCACCAGCAACTGCGCCAGCACCCCCGCCCCGGCCGCCCCCGCCGCCTCGCACAGGACAGGTTCCGCGTGCACCAGGGAACGCCGCACCGCCCGGCACAGCAGCCCCGCCGGGAACTCGGGGACGGAGAAGGAGACGGTCAGACCGGCGGTGACGCCGGTGGTGGCACGCGGCCAGGACAGTTCGACACGCACGGCGGGACTCCCGGGAAGGACGGGCCCGGGTCGCGCGCACGTGCTTCGACTGTCTTACTGACGGGTGCGCGGGCAACGGCCGGGCGGTGACGGGCGGACGGGCCCGGGAACGGGCTCGGGACTATGCCACGGGCTCACGCCCATCACCTCCTCGCGGCCGGGGAGACACAGGGAGAAACAGGGAGACACAGACATGGTCGAACATTGTCGAGAATCACGAGGACCGGCGGGGATTGTCAAGCGAGCTTTTGGGAAACCCATGGGAATGCGCGCGTAAACAACGCGCCTGCCATGCAGGCGAGTTCGGCTGCGAACGGAGGCTTCATGAGCGAGAGCGCCGGCACAAGCTGGCTGTCGGGCCCGACCAGGACGCTCGGGGCGGTGACATCGGCCGCACGGCGCGTACCCGGTGCCGGGGTGGTGACCGGAGCCGTCGACGGGCTCCTCGACACGGTCGGCGTCGTCTCCCCGCGCACCCGCCGCGTCGCCGCCTACACCGGAGTGGGGGTGCTCGGCGCGGCCGGCGTCGTGGAATGGCCGCTCGCGGCGGCGGGAGCGGCGCTGATCTGGCTGACGCAGGCACGACCGGTGGCGAAGGGGGCTGCGCCGCGAGGCGGTTCTTCGGGGGCTCCCCGTAAGCGGAAGGGGGCGGGGCGGGGTGGTGCGGGCTGAACCGAAAACCGGGGGCTGCGCCCCCTGGACCCCCGTTCGGGGTGCGCGAAATCCAGCCCGTCCGGCGATTGAGGACCGGGGTCTGGGGTGGAGCCCCAGTTTCGGGAAGGGGCGGGGCTGGGGAACACAACCGACCAACCCACCCGCACCGCACCACACGACCGCCCCCCCAACCCCCAGAACACTCCCGCAAAGGCTGACCCATTGGCACCGCACCCCCTGACCACCCTGTCCGCGACAGCCCACCGCACCGCCCGAGTCATCCGCAACACCCTCACCCCGTCCGGCAGTCACTGGCGGGCCGGTACCCGGCTCCACCTGCCCCTGCGGCCGGGCGGCCCGGACTCCGGGGAGCACCCCGGCTTACCGGCTGCGGCACAGCAGATCGGCAAAGCACTCCTCGACCGCCCCGACGTCCTGCACGCCCACTGGGACACCGCCCTGTCCCGGCTGGTCCTGCACGTCACGGAGGAAGCCGACACCGAGCACCTCGTCGAGGAGACGGAACTGCTCGCCGCCCGCCACGGCCTGACGACCGGCCCGGACCCGGACCCGAACCCGGCCACGGCCACGGCCCCGGACCGGCAAGAGCCTGCGCACCCGGGCGACACCTCCGGTGTCCGAGCCGCCGCGCTCGTCCTGGCCTGTGACGCGGCCGGGATCGCCACCGCCGTGACGGCCCGCGCGATACGGCTGCGGCAGTCGCCGCGCGTCGTCACCGCGGCAGTCGCCCTGCTCCGGGAGGACTCCCGGGTCCGTACGTTCCTGCAGCGCGGATTCGGCTGTTCCGGGGCCGATCTCGTCCTCGCGGCGGCCGGCGCGGCGGCCCACGGCTTCGGGCAGTCGCCGACCGCGCTCGTCCTCGACGCGGCCCTGCGTACCGGGCAGTTGGCGGAGGCGGTGGCCCGGGCCGTCGCGTTCGACGCCGCGCACGACAGTGTCTGCGCCCCGGACCGGCAAGGCCCCGCCTTGCGTCCGCGAAGACCGGAACTCCGCCGCCTGCCCGCCGGCGAGTACGCCGACAAAGCCGTCACCGGCAGTCTCGCCGGCGCCGCCGCCACCCTGCTGTTCACCCGGAACGTGGCCGATGCCGCCGACGCCGTCCTGGCCGGATCCCCCAAGGCGGCCCGCTACGGGCCTGCGGCGTTCACGGCCGCGCTCGGCATCGCCCTGGCTCGCGGCGGCGTACTCGTCCGGGACATCGAACGGCTGCGGCGGCTGGAACTCGTCGACACCGTCGTCCTGCACCCGACCGCGCTGCACGGCGAGCGCCGTACGGTCCTCGAAGCCCACCCCAGCACCGACTCCTGGGACCGCGACCGGCTCTGGCAGGCCGCGACCGCCGTCCTGGACGCGGCCGGTGAACCCGAGGTGAGCCTGCGCCCCGTGCCCGACCACGGCCACGACGACACCGGCCTGATGATTGCCTCCGCACACGGCCAGGACATCGGCACCGTCCTCGTCGGCCGCGAACTCGACCCGCTCGCCGAGGCCGCCCTCGACGCCGCACGCCGCGCCGGGCTGGAGGTCGTGCTCGTCGACGACCCCTCCCTGGGCGACTTCGCGTCCCTCGCCGACACGGTCGTCCCCGCGGACACCCCGCTCGCCGAGGTCGTCGAGGCACTGCGCGCCGACGGCAGAACGGTCCTGACCGTCGCCCGGGTCTCCCCGGCCGTCACCCCCACAACCCCCACGTCACGCACAACCCCCGCCCCCGGCACCGCAGTCGACAACGACGGCCTTCTCACCGGCCTGCTCACCGGCGACCTCGCCGTCGCCGTCACCGACCGCGACAGCGCCGTCGTGTGGAGCGCGGACGTCCTCGCCCTCGACGGAATGGCCGGAGTGTGGCGGCTGCTGGCGGCCGCGCCCGTCGCGCGGGCCGTCGGGCGGCGGGCGAAGGTGCTGGCGCGGTCGGGTGCCGCCCTGTCCGGGCTGCTGGTGATCACGGGCGGCTCGCGTTCGCGCCGTACGTTCCTGCCTGTCGGCCTGCGGGTCGGGCCCGTCAACGCGGCTGCGGCGGCAGCCCTGTTCGCGGGTGTGCGGGCGGCCCGGGGGGTGGCCGCGCGCAGCGTGCCGGGGCCCGCGCCGCGTGTCCCGTGGCACGCGCTGCGTCCAGAGGAGACGCTGTCCCGTCTGGCCCGTGTGCCCCGTACGGCTCCCGGCCCGCTGTCCGTACTGCGCACGCGTGTCGTCGAGAGCGCGGCCGCCCGGACCGTCCTGGCCCCGGCCCGGCTGACGGTGCGCCTGGTCACGGCCGTACGGGCCGAACTCGACGACCCGCTCACCCCCGTGCTCGCGGTCGGCGCGGCCGCCTCCGCCGTCCTCGGCTCCGTCGTCGACGCGCTGCTCGTCTCCGGGGCGCTCATGATGAACGCCCTGGTCGGCGGCGTCCAACGGCTGCGGGCCGAACGCGCCCTGGCCGCCCTCGCGGTGGGCCAGCGCCGCACCGCGCGCCGCCTGGCCGACCCGCGCACGGGGACGACGTCCGTCGTCGACGCCGCCCGGCTCGCCCCGGGCGAGGTCGTCGAACTCGGCACGGGCGACGTCGTGCCCGCCGACGCGCGCCTGCTGGAGGTGTACGACCTGGAGGTCGACGAGTCCGCGCTGACCGGCGAGTCCCTGCCCTCACGTAAACAACTCGCCGCCACACCACGGGCGGTGGTCGCCGACCGCAGTTGCATGGTCTTCGAGGGGACGACCGTGGTCGCCGGCCGGGGCCGGGCCGTCGTCGTCGGTACGGGCGAGCAGACCCAGGCCGGACGGGCGGCGGCCCTGGCCTCCCGGGTGCCCCCGGCGGCGGGCGTCCAGGCCCGGTTGCAGGAACTGACCAGCAGCGTCCTGCCGTTGACACTCGCGGGCGGCGCGGCCGTCACCGGGCTCTCCCTGCTGCGCGGCCGGCCGGTGCGTGAGGCGGTGGGCGGCGGCGTCGCGGTCGCGGTGGCCGCCGTGCCCGAGGGGCTGCCGCTGGTCGCGACCGTCGCGCAGATGGCGGCGGCCCGCCGGCTCAGCCGGCGCGGCGTCCTGGTGCGCGCGCCGCGCACCCTTGAGGCACTCGGCCGCGTCGACACGATCTGCTTCGACAAGACCGGCACGCTGACGGAGAACCGGCTCCAGGTCGTCCGCCTGGTCACGGCCGACGGCCACGCGTACGCGGCGGCCGCTCCCGAAGGGGAGGCCGTGCTCCGGGCGGCGGCCCGGGCCTGCCCCCGCGTCCCCGACGCGGAAGAGGCCCACGCGCACGCCACGGACGAGGCCGTCCTCGCGGCGGCGGCCCCCGACCCGCAGTGGATCCAGACGGATGCCCACCCCTTCGAGGCGAGCCGGGGGTACGCGGCGGCAACGGGCCGACTGACGCAGGGAGCGAGGCCGGACGGGCCCCCGGCGGCGGCCGGGCACGTACGGCCCGGACCCTCGGCGTCCGACGCGTCCCCGGCCCCGGCCCCGGCCGGACCGACGGCGCCGGACACGGCAGCCGTCCCGGACCCCGGGGCCCTCGGCGCCGTCACCGGGCAGCCGACGGCCGACCTCCCGGCATACGGCGAGACCGCTCCCACCGCTCAACCAGCGGCCGAGGAAGCCCTGTTGGTCGTCAAGGGCGCCCCCGAAGTCGTCCTGCCCTCGTGCGCGGACGTGCCCGCCGGGGCCGAGCGCGCCGCGCAGGCGCTCGCCGCGCAGGGCCTGCGTGTACTCGCCGTGGCCCGCCGCCGGCTCGTCCCCGGCGAGGGCCCGGACGTCCTCGACAAACCCCTCGACGACCTCGCCCTCGTCGGATTCGTGGCCCTCGCCGACGCCCCGCGCCCCGACGCCGCCCCCCTCGTGGCGGGGCTGCGCCGGGCCGGCGTACGGCCCGTGGTGCTCACCGGCGACCACCCGCAGACCGCCCGCGCCGTCGCCGTCCGTCTGGGCTGGCCCGAGGACGTCACCGTCGTCACCGGCGACCGGCTCGCCGGCCTCGACCGGGCGGGCCGGGCCGAACTCCTGCGGGACTGCGGGGTGGTGGCCCGCGTCGCCCCCGAGCAGAAACTCCAGGTCGTGGAGGCCCTGCAGGAGGCCGGCCGGGTGGTCGCCATGGTCGGTGACGGCGCGAACGACGCCGCCGCGATCCGCGCCGCCGACGTGGGCGTCGGCATCGCCGCCCGCGGCTCGGCCGCCGCCCGCAACGCCGCCGACCTCGTGCTCACCGGCGACGGACTGTCCGCCCTGGTCGACGCGGTCGCCGAGGGCCGAGCCCTGTGGCGCAGCGTCGCGGACGCGGTCAGCATCCTCATCGGCGGGAACGCCGGGGAGGTCGGCTTCACCGTCCTCGGCACGCTGCTGGGCGGCGGATCGCCGCTGTCCACCCGGCAGTTGCTGCTGATCAACCTGCTGACGGACATGTTCCCGGCGATGGCGGTCGCGGTCACCCCGCAGGACGCGGCACCGGGGGAGGAGGCGGGCGAGGCGTCCCCGGGCGCGGCCCCGGTCGGACTCGCCGCGCTCGGGGCTCCGCTGACCCGGCAGATCCGGCAGCGCGGTCTGATCACCGGGGTCGGCGCGGCCGTCGCCTGGCTGATCGGTCATCTGACGCCGGGGTCGGCGCGCCGCAGCAGCACCATGGCGCTGTGCGGGGTGGTCGGCGCGCAGCTGACGCAGACGGTCGCGGGCCGGCAGCGCAGTCCGCTGGTGCTGGCGACGACCTTCGGTTCGGCGCTCGTCCTGGCCGCCGTCGTGCAGACCCCGGTCGTCAGCCACTTCTTCGGCTGCACGCCGCTGGGGCCGGTGGCGTGGACGGGGGTCGGGGCGGCGGTCGGGGTGGCGGCGCTCGCGCCGTGGCTGCTGCCACCCGTGGAACGGCAGGTGGCGCGGTGGGCGGCGCATCTGTGGCCGACGGTGCGGGTGATTCGCTGACGTGCGGGTGCCCCGCCGGTTCCGGACAGCCGGACAGTCGAGCAGCTGGGCAGCCGGTCCGGCGGGGCGCCGATGCGTCAACTGCCGTTCCGGAACCTCGAATTCCGGTAAACCCCGGTAAATCCCTGGGTCAAATCGCGTACCGACCGTCCCGTATGCTGACGAGTCCCGACCGCATGATCCGTATGACGCCCCATCACGTACGCACGTCGCGAAGGACCCCCCACATGGCACGTACCGCACGCATACGCCGCACCCTCATCGGCCTCACGGCCGCCGCGCTGGTCGGAGCGGTCGCGGCCCCCGCCGTCGCCGCCCCGGGCGCCGGCGCCCCGCACGCCGCGACCCAGGCCGCCCTCGACGCCCTGCACACCACCGGCGGCATGCCCGGCATCGCCGCCGAGACCTGGACCCCGCAGGGCACCTGGTTCGGCTCGGCCGGCTACGCCGACACCGCCGCCGAGCGCGAGCGCACCGCCGCCGACCACCTGCGGGCCGGCAGCATCACCAAGTCCTTCGTCACCGTCGTCCTGCTGCAACTGGAGGCCGAGGGCAAGCTCAGCCTCGACGACTCCGTCGAGCGCTGGCTGCCCGGCGTCCTTCAGGGCAACGGCTACGACGGCAACCGCATCACCGTCCGCCAGCTGCTCAACCACACCAGCGGCGTCTACGACATGGTCTCCGCGCCCGAGTGGCGCGCGTACATGAACGGCGACGGTTTCCTCCAGCACCGCTACGAGACCCGCACGCCCGAGCAGATCGTGGCCATGGCCCTGAAGTACAAGCCGGACTTTGAGCCCGGCAAGGGCTGGAAGTACTCCAACACCAACTTCGTGCTCGCCGGCATGATCGTGAAGAAGGTCACCGGCAACTCCTACGCGCACGAGGCCGAACAGCGCATCATCAAGCCGCTCGGCATGAAGGAGACGACCTTCCCCGGCACCGACCCGAAGATGCCGGCCCCGCACGCGGTCGGCTACTCCAAGCTCTACGCCGAGAACCCGGGCCCCGAGATCCACGACGCGACCGAGTACAACCCGGCCTGGTCCGGCGCCACCGGCGAGGTCATCAGCACCACCGGCGACCTCAACCGCTTCTACAGCGCGATCCTCCAGGGCAAGCTGCTGCCCGACCGGCAGACGCAGGAGATGCTCACCCCCGTCAAGACCGGCACGTTCTTCGACTACGGCCTCGGCATGATCCGCCGCCAGCTGAGCTGCGGCGTCGACGTGTGGGGCCACGACGGCATCGTGTGGGGCTCGCTGAGCAGCACCGCCGGTACGCGGGACGGCAAGCACATGCTCACCTTCAACATCAACGGTGACTGGCTGGAGGACGGAGACCTCTACCAGGACATGTTCGAGGCCGAGTTCTGCGGCAAGGCCAAGCCGAAGGCTCTCAACAAGGGCTGACGGGCGACACGTTGAGGCGGGGTCCCGCCGGCTGTTCCTGACAGTCGGCGGGACCCCGCCTCACGCGTTCAGTGGCAATCGAAACCGCGCGAGGTCGTTGGATCAGTGCTGCGCGGCGGCCCGCCGCAGCAACTCCTGCAACTGCTCAAGCTCACCCTCGTCGAGCCCGCTCAGCGGCCCTCCCTCGACGAGGAGGCCGACGAGCCGTGCGCGCAGAGCGGCCCCCTCGGGGGTGAGGACGAGCTGCTTGGCCCGCCGGTCCGCCGGGTGCGGGCGGCGCTCGACGAAGCCCTGCTTCTCCAGCTTGTCGACGACGAACGTCGCGTTGGAGGGCTCGCAGGTCATGCGCTCGGCGAGCTCCTTCATGGTCATCGGCCCGGTCAGCTCGCGCAGTGCGGTCGCCTGCGGCGCGGTGAGATCGAGCCGGGCCGCGCGCTCGCGGACGTGGTCGGCGATCTGCCGGGCCAGCCCGGTCACCAGACCGCACAGCTGTCGCTCGGCGACGGTCTGGGAATCCTGGGGCTGGGGCGCGGGCGTCGCGGACATGGTCCGATCCTAACAAGCGCATCAAGTCAGAATAATTACAGCTTGAATGATTCAAGCTGTAAGCGTAGGCTCGCGGCGGCGCCGGTGATCACCGGCGCTCCGCACGCAGACAGGGGGAACCACCATGACCAGCACACCCGGAAACACCGCCGACACCGCCCGCCTGCGCCGCCCGTCCGGCATCCGCTCGCTGCGGCTCGGCGAGACGAAGGTGACGTACGTACCGGACGGCGCCACTCAGCTCTCCGCGCGCGGCTGGCTCCCCGACAGCACCGAGGAGTTCTGGGCCGCGCACGCCGAGTACGTCGACGCGGACGGCTGGCTGGCCGCGGGCGTCGGCTCCCTGCTCGTGGAACACGGCGACCGCGCGCTCCTGATCGACGCCGGCTTCGGCCCGCAGCACTGGCCGGCCGAGCCCGGCAAGCCCTACGGCGAGATCCACGGCGGCCGGCTGCTGGACAACCTCGCGAGCCTCGGCCACCCCGCGGACCGCATCGAGACCGTCGCCTTCACCCACCTCCACCTCGACCACACGGGCTGGGCGTCGGAAGAGCACTTCCCCGCCGCCGCGTTCCTCTTCGGCGAGACGGAATGGGAACAGCGCGAAGCCGCCCTCGCCACGGGCACCACGGAGCAGAAACTCGCCGAAATCGCCCCGCGCGTCCGCACGGTGGCCGAGGGCGAGGAGTTCTTCCCCGGCGTCACGGTCCTCCCCACCCCCGGCCACACGCCCGGCCACACCGCCTACGTCATCACCGGCGGCGGCCGCCGCCTCATCGCCTTCGGCGACGCGATGCACACCCCGGTCCAGGTCACCCGCCCGGAATGGCCGTCCGCCGTCGACCACGACGGCGCACAGGCGGCCGTCCACCGCGGCCACCTCGTCGAGGAACTGCGCAAGCCCGGGACGATCGGCTTCGGGAACCACTTCGCGGATGTGGTGTTCGGGCGCGTCGAGACGGACGGGAACGGGGTGGTCTGGCGGGCGGTGGACGCGTAACGGGGCTGCCGCCGGGCTCGGCATGACCGGTGCGGGGTCCCGGCGCCCCCGCACCGCCCCTACGGGCTCAGTCGTTGCTGACCAGCACCGTCAGCCGGTAATTGAGGTCGTCGGGCCACTCGATGTCGACCCAGATGTCGTACTCCCCGTTCCTCGCGGCGATGTTGTGCACCGTCATACGGGCACTGCCGATGAACGGATTGCCGTTTCCGTCCACTTCCGAGATCGACGCGACGATGCTGCTGGTCGCGAAGGCGACCGGCGAGGTGATCGGCTGGACGAAGCTGCCGTGCCCTCTGCCGTTGAAAAGGCGCCGAATGACTGTGCTCATAGTCCCCTCCCGTTGATCGACGGTCCTGTTCAGGCTCCCTCGTCGTCCATGGCTTCGAGCACCCGCGGTGCCGCCGCCTCCCCGCCGCGTACGGCCGGCTCGTCATTGGCCGCCTGCGCCCGGAGCGGGACCGCGGCCGGCACGGCCGGCTCGTCCTGGCCGGCGGGGGCCACCGCCGGGGGACCGCCCCCTGACTGAGTGCTGCTCACCCAACTCCCCCCTTTCCGCTACATCCTGAAACATCAGGATTCACATGCCCATTGGCTTGCAATCGTCCTGCCGCCGGGCTGACCCGTCCATCACTCACAAGACGGACAAGAGGGAACGGCCAGCCGCTACCCGATCTCCTCCGCGCCCAACACCAGCGCGAACCCCTTCCGCAACACGGCCAGTTCTGGCTCCTGCCTGCTCTCGTCGTCCGTGGCCGTCACGTCCGAGCCGAAGACGACCTTGTAGCCGCGCTCGTACGCCTGGCGGGCGGTCGTGCCGCAGCAGTAGTTCGTGAGCGTGCCGGTCACGATGACCGTGTCGCGGCCGAGGTTGCGCAACATCGTGTCGAGCGGCGTGTCGTAGAACGCGCCGTAGGACGGCTTGCGGATCAGGACCTCGTCGGGGCGGTGACCCATGGGCCGCCACACCTCGGCGGGGCCCGGGCGACGCCAGTCGGTGGCGCCATGCGGGTCGCCGCGGGCACCCAGTAGGGGCTCCAGCCGGGCCGTACGAACTCGTCCTGCATATCGATGACGAGCAGCGCCGAACGGTCGGCTGGCCGAAGGGCCACTGCACGGTTACCAACTGCGCCGCCGCATCGCGCAGTTGTCGGGCCACGCCCGCCCGGTCAGCGACGGCAGCCTCTACCCCGCCATCAACCGGCTCGTCGGGGCAGGGCTGTTGGAGCGGCGATCCGAGCCGGGGGCGGCAGCCGCTGCGCGGCAGACCCTGAGCCTGACTCCCTCCGGCCACGAGGAACTCCAGCGGCGGCTGCGCGAGCCCGGAGACCTCGACATCAGCGACAGCACGCGCTTCTTCGCGATCCTGGCCTTCCTCTCCCGCCTCCCCGACCCTGCCGAACGGCACGCGGTGCTCCGCCGCCGCCTGGAGTTCCTGGAGCAGCCGGTCAGTTTCTTCTCCGAAGGGGACCGGCCGCTGCGCGCCGAGGACACCCAGGACCCCTATCGCCGGGGCATGCTCCACATCGCCCGGGCCACCAGCCGTGCGGAGCGCGCTTGGCTGCGGCAGATGCTGGACTGAACGGGCTGCCCCACCGCCTCGGGCGCCAGGAGTGACACAGCCCGTTCATGCTCCTGCCGCTTCAGGATCCATGCTGATCAGGGCTTTGAGCTGTTGTGGACGGCACAGCATGTCCGTGGCATGGGGCGGTGTCAGGAGCCAGTGAGCGCCCGGTGGTTCGCCCTGGAAAGGAGCGGGTACGCCGAGGTAACTGTCTTCACCGAGACAGTCAATGCCGCGCACGTCCCAGTGAGCACGTGTGCCGACCGGGACCAGGGCGTAGTACCACCGTGGTCCGGCATCGGCGAATACCGCATGGGTGACACCGCATCCGGCCAGTGCCTCCTCGATACGGTCGTGCTCGCGGAACCCGGCAGCCCGGTCGACCACGGCCCGCGGAAGCCGGACAGCTTCCATGCGATGGCCCAGGCGCAGCAGGGCCGGTTCGCCTCGCCTCCAGTGGCTGCCCGCCTCGGCGGGATCGTCGGCTTGGTCGGTGAGCCATTGAGCGGCCCGGTAGTCCAGTGAGAGCGTCATCAGGGCCTGCTCCAACGGCCGTTCCGGTAGTCGTGACCGGCGCTGTCCGGCGGCAGCTTCGATGTCGTCCCTGACGGCGGCCGCGTCGACGGGTTCGGCGTCGGCCAGGTGACCGTCGGAGGCAGTAGTGGGCTGAGACACGAGATGATCCCCTCGGTGTGGTGAGCGAGGGGATCGTCCCGCGCAGGACGCCGTCCGCTCCGCACACCTTTGTGCGGGTGGTTTCCCGGTTCAGCCCTTGACGGCCGTGCTTGCACCGGCCCAACGCGCCATCGCCGCAACGGAATCGTCCTGGTTCCGCCCCAGGCGGACCAGCGTGGCAGCCGTGGCCCGCAGAGTCGGGTGGTATCGCGCGTGCACCGGACTGATGCGACGGGCCGCCAAGTGCTCCTGGTGTGCGCCGTTCCGGTCGCCTACCGCGAGCTTGGCTGCGGCAACGTCGATGTGATGGTGGCTTCTGCGCTCGGCCGGGACCGACTCCGAGGGCGCCCACTCGTCGCGCTCCTGCTCCTCGCCCCACTCCCGCAGTCGCGCGAGCGCCTCCCGCACGCCTTCGTTCCCCATGTCGATGAGCGCGGCGACCTCGTGGATGCGCAGGTTCGTCGGCCCGAACGACATCTCGTAGTGATCGGAATCCCGCCCCAGCAACCGCGCGATTCGGCCGGCCTCTTCGAGGCGTGCCCGTGACGGGGCCGAGTTGCCGTCGCGTGCTTCCAGGACAGCAAGCTTCAGCTGTACCCCGCCAAGGACGGCGAGGTCCTGCGGGCGCAAGCAGCCTTCCGGTGCCATCCGTGAGACCTGGTCGGCAAGGCCCTCCAGTACGCGCCGCGCCGACGTGAACGTACCCATCCGGATCATCGCGCCGGCCTTGAGGTACGCGGCGGTCACCTGCATCAGCGGGTCCCCGGAGCGGTCGGCTGCCCAGTGCACCCGTTCGATCGCGGTGAAGCTCAGGTCGTGGTAACCCATTTTGTGAGCCAGCGAGTTCACCGCACGGTAGCCGCGTGCGAGCCACCAGTACGCTGCGCTGTCCTGAGTCGAGAGCGCAACGTGGGTGAGCTCCGTGAGCAGCCCGGGAAGCAGGGGCCCCATGGGGATGTACGCCCCGTCCTGACGCAGACGTGAGACCTCGGCCATCTCCTGTGCCAGAACACGCAGGGGGCGCGGCCGGACGGTGAGGTCGTCCGGGTTGTCGTGGGTGAGCAGGATCCGGCGCAGTTCCGGGATGACGGCCTGTGCCTGGACCTCGGCCTCCGCTCCGTTCAGATACGGCTGCCCTGTCAGGCTCGTCGGGCCGACCTTGAGGGCTTGTGCGAGGCGCGCCAGCGTCGCGGGTGACACCGTGCGGTCGCCGCGCTCGTATTTCTCCAGGGCGCTGACCGAGACGGCGACGGCGTTCGCGAGCTGTCGCACGCTCATCTGACGGATCTTGCGCAACTCGCGAATGCGCTGGCCGACGTGCTGCTCAGACATCTTCCGCCTTTCTGCCCGGACGGCGCCAGCGTAGGACGAAAGCCGATGGACGGACAGGGGAGCCGACAGGCAGCGCGCCGGAGCCCGGCCGGGTGAGTGCCGGACCGGAGTGCAGGGGAACAGACCGCGAGCGACCCTGGGCGAGGGTGGCGGGTCGTGACCTCGCTCTCAGTCCGTCGACGGAATCTCCACCTCCCGTGCACCATAAGGGAGTTGCGTCGGCCCGATGACAGGGAGACCTCATGCCCGCCTATTCCATAGCCGTCCTGCGCCCCACCTTCCCCCTCCACGAGGACGCCCTCACCTACGTCGAGCGCGTCCAGGCCACCTTCGAGCCCTACGGCGGCCGTTTCCTCGTGCACGGGGAGCCGGGGGAGTGGATCGAGGGGGAGGCGCTCGGGTTCGTGGTTGTCGTGGAGTTCCCGGATCTCGCGCGGGCGCGCGCGTGGTACAGGTCGCCCGCCTACCAGGAGCTTCTGCCGCTGCGCACGCGGCACATTCCGGGGAGCCTCCTCTTCGTCGAGGGCGTCGGCCCGGACTACGACGCCGCGCGGACGGCCGCCGCCTTCAGAGCGGCGGCCGCGGGCGGGTCAGCGGACGGCGCCTGACGCCCGCCCCAGCAGCCACAGCAGATACGGTCCCCCGACGAGCGCCGTCACGGCCCCCACCGGGATCTCCAGCGGAGTGAGCAGCGTACGGGCGGCCAGGTCGGCCGCGACCACCACGACCGCGCCGGTCAACGCCGAGCACAGCAGCGGCAGTTGCGGAGTGCGTGCGGCCCGCTTGGCGAGTTGGGGGCTGGTGAGGGCGACGAAGCCCAGGGGGCCCGCCGCGCCCGTGGCGCTCGCGGCGAGGACGACGCCCAGGACGGTCAGTACCAGCTGGGTCCGCGCGACCCGGACACCGAGGGCCGCCGCGGTGTCCGGGTCGAGGGACAGCGGCCGCAGCGCGCGGCTCGCCCACACCAGGCCCGGCAGGCACAGCAGCAGCACGCATGCCAAAGGGCCCGCCTGGGCCCAGCCCCGGCCGTTGAGACTGCCTGTGAGCCAGAGTTTGACCTGCTCGGCGGCGTCGAGTTCGGAGTCGGTGAGGTAGAGGTGGACGACCGCCGAGAGCGCCACACCGATGCCCACCCCGGACAGCACGAACCGGCTCGGCTGCATGCCGCGCCGCCACGCCAGTACGTACACCAGGGCCGCCGCGGCCAGGCCGCCCGCCACGGACACGACGGGCAGCGCGCCGGGCGAGGCGACGGTGCCGGTGGCGAGGGCCAGTACCGTCGCGGCCGCCGCGCCGTGCCCGACGCCGATCACGTCCGGGCTGGCGAGCGGATTGCGCGTCACGCTCTGCACGAGCGCCCCGGCGGTGCCGAGCGCCGCGCCGACCAGCGCCCCGAGGGCGATGCGCGGTACGCGCAGTTCACCGACCACCAGCGTGTACGGGCCGCTGCCGCCCCGCAGCACGTGCCACACCTCCGCCGGCGTCACGACCGTCTGCCCGAGACACGCGGAGGCCAGCATCGCCACCGCGAGCAGGACGGACAGAACGCCCGCGGCCACCGCCGAACGCCGGTGCAGCAGAAGGGAAGTGGCACGCAGGCGGAGTACGAACAGGCCCGCCGAACGCGGATAGGTCTTCGCCGACTTCGCCGAATTCGCCGACTTCGCCACGCTCACGTCGGCATCCCCTTGCGACGCACCAGCACGATCAGTACCGGCGCCCCCACGAGCGCCGTCATCACCCCGGCCGGTACCTCGCCCGGAGCCCGTACGACCCGCCCCGCCACGTCCGCCGCGAGCAGCAGCGCCGCGCCGAGGAGCGCGGCCAGGGGCAGCAGCCGGCGGTGGGCGCCGCCGGCGAGGCGGCGGGCCAGGTGCGGAACGGCCAGGCCGACGAAGGCGATCGGTCCGGCGGCGGCGACCGCGGCGGCCGTGAGCACGGTCGCGCCGAGCGCCGCGCAGGCCCGTACGCGCGCGACCCGGTGGCCGAGCGCGCGGGCGGTGTCGTCGCCGAGGGCGAGCGCGTCCAGGCCGCGCGCGCACGCGAACACCAGCAGCGCGCCCCCGGCGAGGAACGGCAGCATCCGCAGCACGGTCTGCGCGTCGCGCCCGCTGAGCGAGCCCACCTGCCAGAACCGGAACTGGTCGAGGGCCGCCGAGCTCGACGTCAGCACCACGGTGGTGGCCCCGGTCGTCATCGCCGCGAACGCGGTCCCGGCCAGCGCGAGTTTGACGGGTGTGGCCCCGCCCCGGCCGCGCGAGGCGATCGCGTACACGACGCACGCGGCCGCGCACGCCCCGGCGAAGGCGTACCAGACGTAACCGCCGAAACCGTTCGCGAGGCCGAGGGCGATGGCGAGCACGACTCCGGCCGCCGCGCCCTGGCTCAGTCCGAGGATGCCCGGGTCGGCGAGCGGGTTGCGGCTGACGGCCTGCAGGGCGGCCCCGGCGATCCCGAGTGCGGCTCCGGCGGCGACGGCCGTCTCCGTACGCGGCACGCGCAGCGACCGTACGACCAGCGCGTCCGGGTCCGTCGAACTCCCGCCGTGCAGCAGGGCGTCGACGACGGCGGGCAGGGGGACGGGACGGGTGCCGACGGTGAGGCTGAGGGCGGCGGCCACGGCCACCAGGCCGAGGGCGGCGGCGGTCCACACGAGGGTGCGGCCGGTCGTACGCCGGGCGGTGGTGGCCACCGGGCGGCCGCCCGGGGGTGCTGAGGCCCGGTCGGCGTCCTCAGTGCTGTGGTCCGGCACGCTCCCGGTCTCCCGGGGTGGGACGGCCCGGGCGCCGGCCCGGCGCCGTACTCTCCCGGCGGCGCGGGGCGCCACAGCCCCCGGGTCGCGGAACGGTGTTCTCCGGTCCGTCACTTGCTGAGCTTCTCGGAGAGCTCGCCGATCACCAGACGCGCCGCCGCCGGCCCCGCGTTGAGGTACCACGGATCGTCGTCCACCCGCACTGCGTGCCCGGCCTTGACCGCCTTCATCGACTGCCACAGCGGCCCCGCGAGCACGCTGCCGGCCTTGGTCTTCTCCTCCTTGCCCTGCACCGAGTAGAAGATCCAGTCGCCGTCGGCGACATCGATGCTCTCTGCCCCGATGTCCTGCGAAATCGCCGTGAACTGCTGAGACTTGGGGCGTGCGAGCCCCATGTCGGCGGCGATGGACCCGGTGAACGACGAGACCCCGAACATCCGCGTACGGTCGGGCGTGAAGCGCACCATGGACACCGTCCCCGCGCCCGCGAGCTTCTTGCCGCGTGCCACGGCGTCACCCGTGATGTCGTCGAGAAGCTTCTGCGCCTGCTCGCCCTTGCCGACGGCGGCGCCGACCATGAGCAGGTCCCGCTTCCAGTTGATGCCCTGGCCCTTGGTGACGACGGTGGGCGCGATCTGCGACAGCTTCGGGTAGAGCTCGCCGAGTGTGTCGTTGGCGAGGATCAGGTCCGGCTTGGCGGCGGCCAGGGACTCCAGGTTGGGCGCGGTGCGCGTGCCGGCGTCAGTCATCGCGCCGAGCTGGTCCTTGTACTGCGGGAAGGCGTCGCGCAGATAGTCGGGGACGAGCCCGGCGTTCTGGGCGCGGGTGGAGACGGTGGGGACGACGCCGAGCGACAGCAGGTCGTCCAGCTGGCCGGTGCTGAGCACGGCGATCCGCTGCGGCGCGGCGTCGAGCTTCGTCTTGCCCCGGTAGTGGGTGACGGTGCGCGGGAACCGCCCGTCCTGCGCGGTGTCGGAACCCATCCCGTCGGCGAGGGCGGCCGGCGCGGACGTCGGGCCCTCGGAGGCGCCCGCCACGCGGTTCTTGGAGCCGGTGGCGGGGCGTTCGCTCTTCGCGGTGCCGCTGGTGCCGCTGTCGCCTCCCGTCCCGGACGAGCATCCGGCCAGCAGGCCACCGACGACGGTCACGGCCAGGACGGCCTTCAAGCCCAACGCACGCACAACGACTCCGATCACTCACAAAGGTAAGCCTTACCTTAGTGGGTGTGCCGGGAGTGTAGCGAAACGGGGGTTATCAGGGCTATGCAGGCCTATCTGGCCTATCTGGCCTATCTGGCCTATCAGGGCTATCGGGCGGAACCTGCCACAAGATCCGAGGGATCCGTGTTCGCCCCGCACAGCACCACCGCGACCGACTCCCCGGGCCCGGGCGCGTACGGGCCGGACAGCGCGGCGAAGGCCGTGGCCGTGCCGTGCTCGACGGCGACGCGGTACTCGTCCCACAGTGCTTGCCGCGCCCGCACGATGGCGGTGTCGGGAACGAGCAGGGAACTCACCTTCCCCTTCCGGGCCGCGTGCAGCGCCAGCGGCGAAATCCGCCGCGCGCCCAGCGAGTCGGAGGCGACCGAGTCGACCGCGACGTCGACGACCTCGCCCGCCGCGAGCGCGGCGTGCAGCGTCGGACAGCCCTCCGGCTCGACCGCGACCACGCGCACACCGTGGTGGTGCGCGGCCGTGGCGACTCCCGCGAACAGCCCCCCGCCGCCGACCGCGACGACCACCGTGTCGAGGTCCGGGACCCGCGCGAGGAGTTCGTCGACCAGGGTGCCGGCCCCCGCCGCGATCAACGGGTGGTCGTAGGCGTGCGAGGGCAGCGCGCCGCTGCGGGCCGCGAACTCCTCGCAGGCGCGGGCCGCTTCGCTGTACGCGGAGCCGACCAGGCGTACGTCCGCGCCGTACGCGCGCAGCTTGGCGACCTTGACCGGCGGAGCGGTCTCCGGCAGGAACACGGTCGCGGGCACCCCCTGCTGCCGGGCCGCCCACGCGCACGCGAGCCCCGCGTTGCCGCCGGAGGCGATCGTCACCCCTGCCGAGGGGAGGCTGCCTGCCTCACGGTGGGCTTGGAGGAAGTTCTGGGCGCCGCGCGCCTTGAACGTGCCGGTGTGCTGGAGGAATTCGAGGGCGAGCCGGACGCGGGCGCCGTTGCCGATGGGGTCGGCGGAGGCTACGGCCAGGGGGCGTACGCGGCCCGCGATACGGAGTGCGGCGGTCTGGACGTCGCCGTAGGCGAGGGGCTGGACGGTCTCGTCGTGCACGGGTGCTCCTGTCCCTGGAGAGCGGTACGGGGGCGCCGGGCGGCACTGGCGCGACGCGCTGCGGCACCCCCGCGATACAGCGTATCGATACGCTGTATCGTACACTGTCTCGTATGAGCAGGAAGTCCCCGGCAGCGGACCGCGCCACCCCCGAGCGGATCGCCGAGGCCGCCATCGCCCTCGCCGACGAACAGGGCCCGGCGGCCGTCACCTTCCGCGCGGTCGCCGCCCGGCTCGGCGTCCCGCACGCCACGCTGCAACGCCGCGTCACCGACTCCGCCGGACTGCTCAACCTGTGCGCCGACCACCTCGCTTCCCGGCTCCCGGACATCCCTGCCGGGAGCATGGACTGGGCAGCCGCCACGGAGGCCCGCTTCACCGCGCTGTACCGGGTACTCACCGCACACCCCGGGCTGATGGCCCTGCGCGGCAACCGCCCCTGGCTCGGCCGGCACATCCTCGCCCGCCTCGTGGAACCACAGCTCGCGGACAACCTGGCCGCCGGGATGAGCCCGCGGCGGGCCATCGCCGTCTACCGCGGCATGTATCTGGCGACGCTCGGTCACGCGTCGTTCGTGGACCACGCCGACCCGAAGGCGGCGGTGACGGCGAGCCGGGTCGCCCTTGCCGGGCTGGACGCCGAGGAGTTCCCCGTGCTGACGGCGCATCAGGACGTGATCCTGGACGCCGTCGTCGACCACGAGGTGTTCTACGGGGCGCTGCGGGAGCTCGTCCGGGCGGCGGGGGGCGAGGCCGGCGCCGGGGTCGGCGGCGGGGCCGGTTCCGGTCGCTGAGGGTGGCGGTTGCCGGGTGTGCTCTTGCAATCCGCTTGCCGCGCACGGTAGTTGATGACACGTCGGAACTGTGCAAGGCCCGGTCGGCGGGCATCAAGCCAGATGTGCTCCAGAACGCGCCATTAGTGGAGGTTCTTGGCGGTAAGTCCTCCCGTGTGCGGTGGGATGGCCCGGGGGCCGCGCGATTGCGGACTGTCGTCCGGCGATGCGCGGTCCGTGACGGACCGACGCCATCGAGGGGATGACGACATGCCGGTCAAGGTGGTGTTCTTCAATGTGGGGCAGGGTGACTGCACCCTGATGACCTTTTTCCGTCCAGGGGCGGCCAAGGCGCACGCGGCAGTGCTGCTGGACTGCGGTTCGACCAAGGCGGTCGCCCCCCGGCCGGCGGCCGGCGCGCTGCCGACGGGCACGGCCAAGGACCGCATGGTCGCGCACCTCAAACAGAAGATCGACGACTACCTCCAGAACCTGGAGACCCCCGGGGTTCTGGACTACGTGCTGATCAGCCACCCCGACCAGGACCACTTCAACCTGCTGAAGGACGTGCTGATCGACCCCATCACCAGGAAACTGCGCTACACGCTGAACAACGTCTGGTACGCGCTGATGCCGCTCGACTACAAGGAAGGGCAGAAGAAAGACCCGTTCATGGAGACCCTGCTCACCAACTGGGCCTCGCTGACCAGCGCCGGCGGCCACCGTGTCGTCAACGCCCCCCAGGTGAAGCCGAGCCAGCCGGACCCGGAACCCCTCTTCCCCGAGGATCCGGCGGCCCCGAACCTCTATCTGCTCGACGGCGGCGCGTTCCTGCTCTCCGGCCCCAACGCCGCCAACTACCAGAGCGCCCCCAAGGAAACGATCGCCAACCTGAGCAGCCTCGTGTTCGCCCTGGTCGGTGTGCGTGACAGCAAGGGACTGCGGCAGAAGGTGCTGTTGATGGCCGACGCCCTCCAGGACAACGAGGAGGTACTCATCGACATCGACGACAACCCCACGTACCCGGACCGCTGGTGCCGCCGCGAGAAAAACCTCTGGCTCAAGGTCGGCCACCACGGCAGCAAGACCTCGACCTCCAAGAAGTGGCTGGAGCACACCACCCCCGACGGCCTGTTCATCAGCACCGGCCCCCTGGCCTTCGGCGGCAAGTCCGCCACCTGCACCGAGAGCAACGTCAACCGGCGCATGCTCGTCGAGTGGGAGGCCGTGCGCACCGCTCAGGGCATCCCCGCACCCAAGGTCACCGGCCGGAAGCAGTGGGGCTACGGCTACCAGGACGACGTGCCCCCCAACGCGCTGCCCTGGCCGTTCCGCTTCCACGACGCCAGCGGGCGCGGCATCTTCAGCACCTTCGCCGGGGAACCGGCCCCCGCCACCGGCGGCGAGTGGACCGGGGTCGACTGGCACCTGTGGATCGACCGTGCGGGCGCCGGCACTTACGACCTCTGGTACGAGTAGGAGACCTGCGATGGCGCTGTCCGTCGAGACGCTGCGCGCGACCCTTCAGGCCGCGAAGGAGCAGCGGGAGCTCACCGTCCCACCGGAATTCCTCGAACTCGAACCCGCCGCCGGGCTGTTCACCGAGTACCTGGCCGACGGCGTACTGCACGTACGCGAGGCCGACATCGACATCGTCCGGCTCACCGCCGCCGGCACGGTCGCGCTGGCGAGCGGCACGGACACCCATGCGACCGTACAGTTCCTCGCCGACGACACCGGGACCACCGTCGTCGGCGTACGGATCGACGCCGCCCTGCCACCGGGGGCCCATGACCTGCCCAAAGAACTGCGGGACGCGCTGGTCCCGGTGGAGCGCTTCGGCCTCGGCACGCTCCACCTGGTAATCGGCGTCGAACCCGCGCCGAACGACGAGTCCGAGGCCCTGGCCGGAGTGGGGGCCGAACTCGACTTCCCCGACGCGCAAGCCGCCCTCAAGCCGTACGTGTGGGGATATCCGCCGAAGGCGGGCACCATCTGGCGGCTCGGAGCGCGCTTCGCGCCCGTACCGCTCACCTCGCTGGACGAGCTGGGGTCCTTCGCGGCAGTCGGCACGGGCGGCTTCGACCTGCCACCGGACCTCGCGCCGGGCAGCGGCCTGGCCCTGACCGGGCTCGCGATCGCCTACGCCGCCGGCAACGGCTCCGCGCAGAAGGGCGACGCGGACGGCCTGCTGTCGCTTTGGCTGAGCGTCGACCTGGGACGCTCCTGGGAACCCCTGGACGGGCTCACGGTCGGCGGCCTGTACGCCGACTTCGCCGTGCAGCGTCCCTTTGCCGGCCCCCGGCTCCGGGCCACCCTCGGCGGCCACGTCCAACTCGCCGACGACATCGGCGTCGACGTCGAGATCCGCCTCCCCGACCGTGCCGTGACCGGCACCCTCAGCGCCCCCGTCAACGCCGGCCAACTCCTCCACGACCGCTTCCCCGGCATCCCCCTCCCCACCACCCTCACCGTCAGCGAACTCACCCTCTGGGCCGAACTCGCCTCCGACGCCGGGAACCGCGGCTACGGACTCGACCTCGCTCTCACCGAGGTCTGGCAGCCCGTCCCCGGCATCGAGCTCAGCCAGGTCGTCCTCACCGTCTCGCACCAGGCCGGGGTCACCCTCGCCGGGCTCGCCGCGCGCTGGCAGCTCGACGAAGGTGTCCTGGACGTCGCCGGGACGTGGTCCTCCACCGACGGGTGGGCCTTCACCGCGCACGCGGTCGGCCTGCAACCGGCCGTCATCATGGGCCGCTTGGGCATCACCGTGCCTCCACAGCTCGCCGACCTGACCATCGAAGAACTCTCCGTCGCCTTCGACACCCACGGCCACTTCACCTTCGCCTGCACCACCACCCTCACCGTCGACGAGACCCCCGTCTCCCTCACCGTGACTGTCGTCGCCGACCGCACCACCGGCCAGACCCAGGTCTCCGGGATCCTGCGGCTGACCGTCCCCCTCGCCGACGAGACCGAACGCGTCCTGGAGTTCGCTGTCGACTACACCGGCGACCCCACCGGCCGTACCCTCACCGCCCGCTGGACCGGCACCCCCGGCATCACCTCCCGCGAACTCGCCGGAGCCGTCGGGCTGTCCATCCCCGCCGGAGTCCCCGCCGGGCTCCTGCCCACCCTCACCTCCGTCGGCCTCCGCTACGACACGACAGCCGGGCGGCTGCTGCTGTCCGCCACCACCGAGGCCGGCGGCGGCATCGTCGTCGCCTCCGTGCCCGGCACCCCGCGCGCCCTCGTGCTGCTTGTCGCCGCGAACATCTCCGACCTCAGGCCCACCAAACTGTCCCAGCTCCCGCTCGTCGGCGACCAGATCCCGCCGAGCGTGGACGTCGGCGTCACCGGCATCCAATTCCTGGCCACCAGCAACGTGTTGACCACCGCCCAGGTCCAGCAGGTCAACGCCGACCTCGACGCCACCGGCTGGACCGGCGGCAAGCTGCCCGACTCCGGGACGGGACTGCCCAAGGGCGTGGTACTCACCCTCCCGTACGAGATCGCGGGCGAGGCTCAGGACCCGCTGGCCGTCTCCTTCGGCGGCGGAGGACAGCAACAGCTCGCGGTACGGGACGCCGGCGGCGGCGCCCCGGAGTCCGCCGCCTGGGTCGACATCGGCCGCTCCTTCGGCCCCCTGCACCTGCAACGCATCGGCGCCGGCTTCGACTCCGGCAAGGTGCTGGTGATGTTCGACGCCAGCATGGGCGCTGCCGGGTTCACCCTGGGCGTCATCGGCCTCGGGATCGCCCTCGACCTCGACACCATGAGCGCCGAACCCCGCCTCCAGGGGCTCGCCCTCGACCTGCGCCGCAACCCGCTGCACATCGCGGGCGCACTCGTCAACCGGCAGCCCCCGCCCGAGGATTACAAGGTCCTCGTCGAAGGCATGCTCGTCGTCGAGATGCCGAAGTTCGGGGCGCTCGCGCTCGGCGCGTACCAGCGGCGCGGCGACGGCATGACGTCGTTCTTCGCCTTCGGCCGGCTCACCGGGGCGTTCGGCGGACCGCCGCCGTTCCGCGTCACCGGATTCGCCCTCGGCTTCGGCTACAACAGCAGTGTCCGCGTCCCCGAGCAGACGGAGATCGCCGAATTCCCGCTGGTGTCGGGTCTGGACGGCGGTCTGCCCGACGACCCGCTCCAGACGCTGCCCCTGCTCACCGGCGGAGCCAACCCCTGGGTCAGCCCCGCCGAAGGGCAGATCTGGCTCGCCGGCGGCATCGACTTCACCTCCTTCGAGTTCATCCAGGCACGCGTCCTGCTGCTCCTCGAAGTCGGCAGCTCCCTCACCCTCGCGCTCATCGGCCGCGCCAGCGCGAGCTTCCCGCAGAAGGGCGAGACGAAGTACGCGCGCATCGGCGTCGACCTGCGCGTCGTCTACCAGTCCGCGCGCGGTGAACTCGCCGCCACCGCCCAGCTCGTGGACTCCTACGTCATCGACCCGTCCTGCGTCCTCACCGGAGGCTTCGCCTTCTACTCCTGGTTCGGGCCCAGCGCTCACGCCGGGGACTTCGTCCTGACCGTCGGCGGCTACCACCCCATGTACAAGCCGGTCCCGGCGCACTACCCGGTCGTCCCCCGCCTCGGTTTCACCTGGTCCGTCGGCTCGGCCGTCACCGTCAGCGGCGGCGCCTACTTCGCGCTCACCCCGAACGCCGTGATGGCCGGCGGTTCGCTGGACGTACGCTACAAGGCCGGAAACGTCGAGGCCTGGCTGACCGCGCAGGCCAACCTGCTCATCCAGTGGGCGCCCCTGCACTTCCGCGTCGGGATCTCCGTCCGCGTCGGCGCCCGCGTCAAGCTGCTGTTCACCGTCAGCGGCGAGATCGGCGCCTCCCTCGACCTGTGGGGGCCGCCCACCGGCGGCACGGTCACCGCGAAGTTCGTCTTCATCAAGGTCACCGTCAAGTTCGGTGCCTCACTGTCCGACCCGCGCGCGATGACCTGGGGCGAGTTCCGTAAGCAACTCCTGCCGCCCGAGGCCCCGCTCACCGCCCACCCGCTCACCGGACTCCTCACCGACCCCGACGCCGACCCGGCGCTGCGGGCCGCCCGCATCAAGGCCGGTGAGGAACCTTGGCTCGCCGACCCGGCGGGATTCTCCTTCGCGGTCTCCACCGTCGTGCCCACGGCACAGACGCAGTTCAACGACCGTGCCCCGGAGGGCGGGAGCACCGTCGACATCCGGCCGATGAAGAAGAAGGACATCGACGGACTGCTCCACGTCACCGTCAAGTACAGCGACACCCGCCGCCGGCAGGCCGCTTCCTGGCAGTCCCTGCCCAACGACGACAAGTGGCAGATCAAGGCCGAGCACGGCAACGTGCCCTTCGCGCTGTGGGGCGACCCCGACGTCCCCCAGGACAAGACCATCGAACAGGACCCGCTGCTCGACCACCTCACCGGCCTGCGCGTCACCGTCCCCGCCCCCAAGGTCAACGGCCAGGACCTCGGCCCCATCGCCGAACGCGACCTCGCCTGGGAGACGCTCGACCCCGACGCCACGCTCCCGCTCGACCCGGACGCCGGCCCCACCGGCTCGCCCGTCGAGCTCGCCGAACCGCTCGGCGCGGGCGTGGGCGTCATCGCCGGGCAGATCGCCAACCTGGCCGCGGGCTCGGCCCGAACCCGCATGCACGGCGTCCTCGCCGGCCTCTGCCCCGACATCCCGTTGCCCAACGGCACGGTCGCCGACTACGCCGAGCAGGCCCGTACCGCCGGACTCGACGCGGACCCGCTGCTGCTCACGGAAGACCCCGTGCCGCCGGCACCCGGCCCCGTCGTCCTCGTACTCGACGACACCACGGGGAGCATCCTGTCCGTCGACCCGGACACGAAGGCCGTCGTCGGACGGGTACCGGTCGGACAGCCGGGGCCTTACCTGGCGGCGACCTCGTCGGACGGGGCGACGCTCTACGCGATCGGTACGGACCCGAAGCAGCTCGCGGTCATCGACGTCGTGGCCCAGCAGGTGCGGCCGCCACGCACCGGAATCCAGCTCGCCGGGCCGCCGACGGTGCTCGCGGTCACCCGCGACAACTCCCGGGCGGTCGTGGCCCGTCCGGCGTACATCGCGGCCGCGTCCGTCGATCTCGCCGGTGGTACCGAGCCCGTCCGCACGGACGTCGACCGGCAGGACGTGCAGGCCTTCGGCGGCATCGCCGTCGACGTCGAAGCGGGGCGCCTGTACGTCAACGCCAACGACGGCAGCAAAACCGTCACGTACGACACCTCGACGGGCAGCAAACTCGGCGTGGTCTTCGGGCCGGCGACGCCCACGTTCGTCACCCCGGGGGAACCGGGCCGGGTGTACGTCTACGGGGCCGAGGCCAGCAACGGACAGGTGCAGCTGGTCACCGTGCCCACGCCCGGTGACTGGTACCAGCCGTACAACTTCCCCGGCCGTGGCAGGGGACTGGCGCTGCTCACCAACAAGGCCCGGCGCGGCGTGATGCTGCGCGGGGCCGGGGACGGAGGCGAGGTGGTGACCCTGTACGAGCGGCGCGGCTCCACGAACGACACCATCGCGGAATCCTACGTACCCATCGGCGCCGAACCCCGCTCCCTCGCCCTCGACCCCGCCGACCGCGCCTGGGTCCTGCACGCGTCCGCCGTCTCCGTCGTCAGCGGCGGCAGCCTCCTGGGTGAACTCTCCCTCGACGCCGCGCCGTTGTCCGTCACCTTCGCACCCGACGCCGCCCGCGCGTTCGTCGCCTGCGACGACGCGACCGTCTCCGTCGTCGAGATCCACGACAACGAGCCGGTCGCCGCCGGGCACTGGCAACTGCCGCCCGGCACCCGGGCCTCCGCCGCCCTCTACACCGTGTTCGCCGCCACCGCCTCGGAAGGGGCCGCCCGATGACGGACCAGCGCCGCGCCCCCGCACCGGCCACCGACCCCAGCTTCGTCCTGCGCTTCCAGGACAACCGCGAACCCGCGATCAACGCGGGGCGCTACCTTGTGGGGGCCACGCAGACCCTTCCTGGCGTGGAAGGCGCCGATGACTACCTCGTGCCCCTCCCGGATACGGAGTTCGAGGTCCGCGCCCCCCAGTTCGCGCTCGCCGACGAACAGGTGCACGCGGTCAACCCGGCACCCGAGGCCCGCTCCGACTACTCCACGACCCTCGCCCACCTCACCCTCCCCGACCCGCTCCTGCCCTGGATGCGCCGCCTGGACGAGTCCGGCGCCGCCCTCGCCGAAGCACCCGAAGAGCCGTGGCTGGCCCTGCTGTTGTTCGCGGAGGGCGAGCTGCCCGGCGACCCCGAGGCCGTGGCCCTGACCGTGCCCATGACGGCGGAACAGCTCGTCACCGCCGACGGCGCACGCCACCCCTGCATCGACCCCTCCCAGATCGAGGGCGACCCGACCGCGATCTGCCACACCGTCGAGATCCCCGGCGACGTCTTCGCCACGGTCGCGCCCCGCACCGACGAGCTGCGGCACCTGATCCACGTCCGCGACGTACACACGGACACCGGGCTGCGCGGCGAACAGCTCGCCGAGGGCGCCTACGCGGTCGTCCTCGCCAACCGGCTGCCCGACCGCGAGCGCGAGGTCCGCTACGCCGCGCACCTCGTCGCCCTGGAGGGCTGCCGCTCCATCCTCGCCGACGCCGACGCCGGGCGGCTGACCGCCGACGTGCGCATCCGCCTCGCCGCGCTGCGCAGTTGGTCCTTCACCAGCAACCCGGCACCCGGCGGCGGCTTCCCGGGCCGGGTACGGCACTTCCTCTTCGACGCGGACCGCAAGGAACGCGAACTGCTGCTGCGCGTCCCCACGCCACCGGCCGCGCCGCCGACGGGCAGCGATCCCGACGCGTACACCACGGCCCGCGCCCGGCTGGTCTCGGGCCGGGTGCCGCTGGCCCACGGCCTGGAGACCGGCGAGCGCAGCTACGCGTGGTACCGGGGCCCGCTCACGGCCGAGCCCGCGCAGCCGCTGCCGACACCGCCCGCCGCCGGCTGGACGAGCGCCGCGCAGCTGATGGCGTACGAGAAGGCGTGGGGCCTGTTCGACGCGGGCTGGGGCGCGGCCTGGACCCTGGGCCGCGCCCTGGCCCTCGCGGACGCGGACTTCGCGGCGATGCTGACGGCGTGGCACGCGAAGGCCCGCACCCGGGCGGCGATGCTGGCGCAGCGGCTGGCGGCGGCGGGGCTGGACGTGCCGGGCCCCGGCGGTACGGGCGCGGGGGGCCCGCGTGCGTCTGGGCCGGCCGGACCGCAGCCGGGCACGCCCGGGGGACCGGGCGGCGACGCGACAGGGCAGCCGACCGCGCGGGGGGCCTCGCCGGCCCCGGATGCGTCGTCCGGCAGGCCTGGGGCTTCGGGCGGTGACGCGGCGGCCCGCCCGGCCGCGGGCGACACGGGCTCACCGGCCACGCCGGTGCGGGACGCCTCCGCGTCGGCCGGGGCCCCGGGCATGGGACCGGATGCCGCGCCCGGCCCCAACGCGCCCGTCCCGCAAGACGATCCGCGCGCCCTCCGAGCCCTCTCCCCCCGCCCCTTCGGCACCCTCCTCGAAGAGTTCGCCGCCAACGGGGCCGCCGCCCGTCTCCTGCGCGCCGGCACGCACCCCGCCGAGACCCGGCACGCGCCCCCTCCCGAGCCCTTCCACCGCACCCCCGTCGCCGGGCGGCGCGGGGCCGGGCGGGCCGCGCGGACCGCCGCACTGCTCGCCGACCCCCCGGCCCCGCTCCGTACCGCTCTCGCCGCCCAACTCGCCGACGCCGCCGCCCCGATCAGCGAGTGGCTGCGACGGCTGCGGCTCCTGCACAACCTCCCCTTCACCGACCTCGTCCCCGACGAGCGCGCCCTGCCCGCCGAGTCGCTGCGGGTCTTCTACGTCGACCCGGGCTGGCTCACCGCGCTCGTCTCCGGCGCGGCCGGCATCGCCATCACCGGCGAGAGCGACGCCGCCCTCGCCCGGATCGCCGCACCCTGGGCACGCGGCGATGACGAGGGGCCCACACCCCGCGCGGGCGTGATCATCCGTTCCGCGCTCGTGCGGGAGTGCCCGGGGCTGCTCGTCCGCCCGTACCGGGGCCACGGTGACGACCGTCAACCCATCGCCGTACTCCGGCAGGACGCCCTCGGCCCGGACGTCCTCCTCGTTCTCTTCGAGCAGGTACCCGACGAGGTCGAACTGGCCGAACCGCCCGAGGGGCTGTCCTTCGGCATCGATATCGACGACGCGAAGAGGGCGATCTACCTGCGGCGTGTGGACACGCCCGACGTGGCCCGGCAGATCGACGGAGAGGCCTTCCCGCATCCCGCCGGCCCCGACGGGCTCGACGCCCACCTGCGCCCCGACCCCGGCGGCCGCCGCGCCGTCCTCGACCTGCGGCCCGCCGCCACGGACGGACTGCTGCGGAAACTCGCCACGAGGCTCACCGAACTCGGCCAGCAGGCCGCGGCCGACTTCGGCCCCGCCGGACTCGCCGTCCAGCTCGTCAACGCGCCCCGCCGCCAGCTCATCAAGCGCGCGACGGCCCGATGACCGCCGACCATCCGAAGGAAGGGCAGAACAGCGCCGTGACGCCACCCTCCGCAGCATCGGGCCCCCAGCCGCTCGTCGTGCCGATGCAGATCGAAGCCCTCACCGTCAACGAACGCGTCCGCTACGCCGAGGTCTTCCAGCGCTGGCAGGCCAACTACGCCCTGACCCGGCTCAACCTGTCCCCGGAACCGCCCGCGTTCTCCAACACCGACACGGCCTTCAACGCCGACCCCGAACGCGAAGGCGTCTACCTGCACTGGCAGTTGCCCCAAGCCCTCACCCACGGCGTGGACGAAGAAGGCGACGGCGTTCCCGTCTTCCCGCTCGTCCCCAACCGCTGGCTCGTCGTCCGCCAGGCCGTCGCCACCGTGGCCGGCACCCGCACCGACACCGGCTGGATCGTCGAGAGCGACTACCTGGACCCGGCCCTCGGCTCCAGCACCTACATGGACAAGGACGGCCGCCTCACCCGCATCGGACGCCGTATCGCCCTCGCCGACGGCGCGTGGAGCGAACCCGGCACGCCCGGCGGGCTGTTCCTGACCGCCGTCGGCCCCGGACTGCCGACCTTCGCCGCCTACCAGCCCTACAACACCGACGTGTTCTCCGTGCACGACCGCACGGACGACCTCGACCCCGACACCGCCTACCAGCTGAACTACCTGGTCACCGGCTGGTACAGCGACCCGGCCGCCGACCCGCTGGCCGGGGACCTCGCAGAGCGGCTGGCCGCGCTCAACTGGAAGGCCAAGGGCACGGCACCCGACACCGCCCGTACGGTCTGCCACGGCACCGCCCTCGACGTGCGGTGGCAGCGCCGGGGCAGCGGCATGCCCGCCTCCGACCGGCCCGACTACGTCACCGTCGCCGTCGGCAACAACACCGAGCACGCCACCAAGGCCATCAAGGAGCACGCGGCCCGGCGCGCCGGATCCCCGCCCGAGCTCGCCGCTCTGCTGTCGGCCGTACACTCCGGCGTCCTCGACCTGCTCGAAGAACCCGACGGCCAGTTCCAGGCCGAACGCGCCCTGCACGCCTCGTGGTTCACCCCCGAGCCCGGCGGATACACCTGGGTGCTGGAGGACGCCGAGAAACCCGACGCCCCGGAGCGCAGGCCCCGCCGCACCCGGGCCGTACGCGCCGCGTACGCCCAGGCCCTCGCCCAGCTCAACAAGGACCAGGCCGCGCACGACGCCGCCGTCCAGGACCTCATCGCCACGCAGCGCCGGCTGTACGACCTGTGGTGGGCGGCGAACCTGCCGAAGGTGCCCGACGCACCGGGGGAGCCGGCCGGCAAATACCGCAAGGATCTCGACGAGCGCGTACGGACCGCCACCAAGGCGGCCAAGGACCAGCGCGACCGGGTGGAGCTGCTGCGCCGCGCGATCCCCTGGGGCGACACCCCCGAGCAACTCGCCGCCGCCATCGGCCAGTACCAGCGCGACCACGGCCTCCCGCAGGACGAGGTCGTCCTCAAACGCGCCGTCCTGCCCGACCACCACCGGCCCAACGACCCCGTCGTCGTCATCCGGGGGACCAAGGACCGGCCTGTCCCGCCCGACCCCGAGCACCCGACCGACGCCGACCCGTACGCGGTGCGCGCGGGCGCGTACGACGACTCCGAGGAGGACGAGGACCCGCCGCTCGACTGCCGCTGGCCGGACGTGCTCGTCACCGGCGTGAAGGTCGCGGGGAATCCGGTCTCGGCGACCGAGGCGCAGACCCCCGAGCCGCCGAATCTCCCGTCCCCCGAGGGCCTTTCCGGCGTTCTGCCGGCCCTGCTGCGCGAGCTGTTCCACCTGGCCTCGTCCAACGCCCGGACGCTCGCGACGGCCACCGGCTACTCCGGAGACGTGGCGGCGCTCGCCGAGGCCATGCGCGACCCGTACGCCAACGCCGTCGGCACACCGGGGGAGTACACCACGCAGTGGCGACAGCCCTGGCAGCCCCTGTTCTTCGAGTGGAAGGTCGACTACTTCCCCATCGAGTGGCAGGGCGACCCGGACGGCAGCCAGGTCGGCCGCGACAACTGGACCTTCGACGGCACCAGTTACCACTGGCTCGGCACCGGTGCCCACTCCGTCCCGCTCAGCCTCAGCGGCCGGCAGTTCCTCACCCCGACACCCTCGGAAACGGCGGCCGCCGCGCTGCGGCAATACGCCCGTACCCACCCGGGACCGGGAGCCGCCGCGCTGCGGGCACTCGCCCGGCAGGTCGAGGACGACGCCGACTGGTTCTCCCAGCCCCTCGTCGGCTTCACCGAACAACTCGCCGCACGGGCCGCCGGCCCCGCGACCCTCAACCCCCACTCCGAGCTGCCGGACGACCTGCGCACCGCGCTCACCGAAGCGTCGGGCCGCACCCTGCCGCCCAACCCGGGTGCCCTCCCGCGCCCGTTCATCGGCTGGAACGACAGCCTCTACCAGCCCCTGCGGGCCGGACAGTTCGCCTTCGCGCGGCTCGCGGTCATCGACCGCTTCGGACACGCGCTGCCCGCGATCTTCCCGGACCCGATCGCCCTGCGGTTCGCCCCCGGCAACGAGCCCGGTGACGTCATCGGCGTCGGCGTGCCCGCGCGCCGCTTCGCGCCCGAGCTGCCCGAGGAGCTCACTCCCTCCTGGAAGGACCCCCAGAACCCGAGCGAGGGCCACTGGACCATCAACCCGCCCACCTGGTACCGCTTCACCCAGCTCACGCCGCGTCTGACCCAGCCCGCGCGGGCCGGTTTCACTCTCCTTGACGCCCGTGACGACCTCAACCCGCTCACCACGGCGAGCGACCCGGACACGAGTCCGGTATCGGCCTGGCTCGTCCCCGGCTATCTCGACCGCGCGCTGTACGCGTACGGGCCCGACGGCGCCCCGCTCGGTGAGCTCCGTACGACCCTTCCGCCCAGCGGGATCCCGCAGGTGACCTGGCACGCGCTGCCGTACTCGCAGTACCGCACGATCGACGAGCTGCACGACAACTACCCGATCCTGCACGGCTTCCTGAACGCGCTGGTTGCCTCGGACCGGGGCCCGGCCGCCCTGCGCTCCCTCCTCACCGTCATCGACCGCACCCTGTCCACCACCGCTCCCATCGGGGACGCCGCACCCCCGTACACCCCGAGCGTGCTCGTCGGCCGACCGCTCGCGCTGATGCGCGTACGCTTCGACATCGACCTCGACGGACCGCCGTACGCAGACCCCTCGTGGAAGAACCTGCGCGAAGCGGAAGCGCCCGCGTACCCCGGCTACCGCTGGCCGGTCCGCCTCGGCGAACGCAACGAGCTGACGGACGGGCTCGTGGGCTACTTCCACGGCGAGCACCGCGACACGGACTACCGCGTCCTGCACACGGTGCTGAGCGAGGCCGAACTCCCCGACGAGGCACGGGAGTACTTCGACCCGATCGGCACCGGCGCCTCGCTGACGCTCCCGGCCCGGCCACCGGGCAGTGACCCCGACAACCGGAACGCCGCGTTCCTGACGCTGATCGCCGACCCGCGCGGCACCGTGCACGCCACCACGGACGTCCTGCCGGCCGCCGAGGTCCGGCTGCCCGCACGGCTCGTCGAACCGCCGCTGGCCGAACTCCCGGTGTCCTTCCGGCTGGGGCCGCTGCCGGTGAGCGAGTACGTACCGGACCCGGCGGGCGTACGAACCGGGGAGCAGCCGACCGCGCTCGTCCTGCCCCGCCCGTCCGACCGGTACGGCACGTGGACCTGGGTGCAGAACGAGACGACCGACACGTGGAGCGCGGCCACCACGTACGCCTCCGACGGCGAAGCCCACCACCCCCACCCCGCCCCCACCCTGCGCACGGGTCGCTTGACGCTCCGTCCGATCCACGCCGATGAGCAGGCCGACCAGACCGAAGGAGACCGCCGATGAGCGACTGCGTGCTCAGCTACGCCCTGACGACCGTCCCCAATCCGCTGACCGTCAGCCCGCCCAAGGTCGGCCCCGGCAACGAGGACGAACTCGCCTACGGGGCCATCGACCTCGTCATCTCCAACAGCGGCAGCACGCCGGTGCGTTGCAGCCGCATCGCCATCGTGCTGCCGGTCGGCTCCCTCGCCCAGGACCTGGCCCTGACGGGTGAGGGCATCGCGCCGTACGTCGAGCCCGAATCCGGGTGGACGATCGTCGGGCCGCAGCCCGATGTGCTGGTCGCCGTGCCGACGGCGGAGACGGCGGTGTTCCCGGCGGCGGGTGACACGACCGGGGACTCGTCGAAGGTGCGGTTCAGCGTGGAGCCGAGGGGAGGGGAGAGCGAGGTCACCGTCGACGGGCTGTACATCACGTTGAAGAACATCGCGATCAGCAACAAGACGGGCGTCTCCCGGATCGGGATCGAGGAGTGGGCGACGACGGGTTCCACGATCCCGGACGTACCGAACACGGGGACGCTGGAGGTCGCGAAGTTCCCGTTCCGGAGCGGGGCGGACCCGTCGCCGGGGATCGGGCGGGCGCTGGTGGCGGTCACGCGGCAGGGCGGGCCGCCGGCGACGCGGATCGCTGCCGGGGATCCGGTCCGGTTGGAGTGGAACCATGTGCGGGGCGACAACCACGAGTTGTACATGGACGGGGAGCGGGTCACGGACCCGTCGATCGCGGGCGGGAGCGTGTATCCGGTTCCGGCGGGGAAGGTGCTGCGGGACACCGCGTTCGCGCTGAAGACGGTGACGCCGACGCCGGACGGGGGGTTTGTGACGCGGTGGGATCACCTGGTGGTGTGCGTCACGGATCAGACGCTGGCCAGTCTGACGGTGGGCGGGGCGCTGACTGCGAAGGGCGCGGTGACGGCTGAGAAGACTGTTGATGTGACGGAGAAGGTCACAGCGGGGGCACTGAAGGTCACAGCGAATGCAGAGGTCGAGGGGACGTTCAAGGTCACGCAGCAACTCACGGCAGACGGGGACGTCCAGGTCAACAAGACGTTCAAGACGGGCTCAGACGGCGAATCGGTCTTCTACCACAACGTCACGGTGTACACGCCCAGCAAGCTCATCGTGGGCGAGGACATGCAGGTCAACGGTCAGGTCACCGGAAGTCTCTCGGTTCAGAGCACGGTCTCCGCGTCGACGCTGTCCGCGTCGAGTGACATTCGGCGCAATGGAAAGGGCGCGATCTGCCACGACGACAAGATCGGCTTGAAGAACACGACATATCCGGGCTGGCTCTACGCGGCCAACAACTACTTCGACTACGACGGTGACCGGGCCCGCGTGTTCAGGTGGAAGCCTGGAAACCGTGTGAATTCCGACGAGTGGCAGGTGTCGCGCGACTCCACCGGCCAAGCCCTCAAGGCGCTGGACGAGGCCGAGGAGACCGCCGGCGGTGCCGACGCCTCTCAGCCGGGCTCGGCGGACGCTCCCTCCGCCTGATCACACTCCGCACCGGGATGCTCGGGGCTGCAGCTCGCTTCCCCGAGCATCCCAGCCCCACACGGTGTGTCCCGTAAGGGACGGTCCGCTGAGCCCGGCCCGGGGCGCGGGGCCCGGAAGCCATGAGGGAACCCGCTCACCGTCCCCTCCACCCTCCCTCAATCTCCTCCAACGACCTCCCCGCCGTCTCCGGAACAAACCGCACCACCCACCACGCCGCCACCCCCGACAACCCCGCGAACACCCCGAACACCGAACTCCCCATCCCCCGCAGCACATCCGGAAACGCCAGCGAGAACACAAAGTTCGCCAGATACTGCGTGAACGTCACCACCCCCATCCCCACCGCCCGCGCCCGCAACGGCAGCACCTCCGGGCAGTACAGCCAGAACACCGGCCCCAGCCCGAACCCGAACGCAAACGTGTAGACGAAAACGCACGCCACCGCCACCACCGTGACATCCGGAAACACCGCCAGCACCACCATCGGCGGCGCCTGCGCGGCCAGTGAGAGCGTCAACAGCCGCACCCGTCCCAGCCGTTCCACGAACGGCAATGACACCGCCGTCGACAGGACGAGCGCCGCCCCCACCCCGTAATTCGCCAGCGTTCCGGCCTCCGCCTTGTCACCGCCACCCGCGACCCGCTCGAAAATGACCGGCGCGTAGTACACGACCGCGTTGATCCCGGTGAAGACCTGGAAGAAGGTCAGGGTGAGCACGACCCGCAGCGCGGCCCGGTTCCGTACCAGCAACTCCCGCAAGCCCAGCGGCTGCTGGGCCAGACTCGCCCGGATTTCCGCGACCTCCGCCGCCGCGGCGGTCGCATCGGCCCGGAGCCCGCGCAGTACCGTCTCCGCCTCGCGCTCCCGCTCGCGCAGCATCAGCCACCGGGGCCCCGGCGGACTCGCCACCATCCCCACCAGGAACACGAGCGCCGGCACCGCGCCCAGCCCCAGCATCCACTCCCAGGCGCCCGCCCCCGACAGCGCGTCGCCCACCGTGTAAGCCAGCAGAATCCCGACGTTGACCGACAGCTGATACAGCGCGGTGATCCGCCCCCGCACCCGTTTCGGCGCGAGCTCACTCAAGTGAATCAGCCCGAACATGTTCGCCAGACCGACCGCGAAGCCGAGCACGAACCGGGACACCATCAGCACCGCGGCGTTCGGCGCCAGCCCCGCCAGCCCGCACCCCACCGACCCGACCACGAAGATCGCGCCGGCCAGGATCAGCAGATGCCGCCGGTCCCAGCGCCGCGCGGCCACCGAACCGGCCACGATCGCGGGCAGCGCGCCGAGCAGCAGCAGACTCGTCACCAGGCCCTGACCGGTGGAACCGAGCCCGAAGCGCTCGCTCAACGGCTTCAGCGCACCCGAGATCGCACCGGAGTCGTAGCCGTACAGGATTCCGGACAGCCCGCCGAGCACGGCGACGAGGTGGACGCGCGCGGGCACCCTCTCCCCGTCGCCGCGCGCACGGACACCCCCGCCCAGCCGAACCTGCGCCATCAAACCCCTCCCCGACGACACGGAGCACGTACCGTGGCGCGGAGAGTACCGACGTGGGGGAGGGGTGAGGAGAGCAAGATGAGGCAAATGAAGGTCGCGGTGCTGGGCACCGGCATCGTCGGCCGTACCCTCGCCGCGGGCTGCGCGGCGGCCGGGCACACGGTCACCATCGGCACCCGCGACCCGGGCGCGACCCTCGCCCGTACCACCCCCGACGCGATGGGCACCCCGCCCTTCGCGGAGTGGCAGGCCGGGCACGCGGACCTGCCGCTGGTCGCCTTCTCCGCTGCGGCCGCCGACGCCGACCTGGTCGTCAACGCGACGCAGGGCGCCGTCTCCCTCAACGCCCTGGAGCTGACGGGCGCCGCGAACCTCGCCGGCAGGGTCCTGCTGGACGTCGCCAACCCGCTGGACTTCACCGACGGTCTGCGCATCGACCCCGTCGAGACCGACAGCCTCGCCGAACGCATCCAGCGCGCCTTCCCCGAGGCGCGCGTCGTCAAGTCGCTGAACACCATGAACGCGGCCGTCATGACCGCTCCGTCACGTCTCGGGGACGGCGACCACACGGTGTTCGTCGCCGGGGACGACGCCGACGCGAAGGCGACGGTCAGCGGGCTGCTGCGCGACTTCGGCTGGCGCGACATCAGTGACCTGGGCGAACTCGCGGCGGCGCGCGGCACGGAGATGTACTTCCGGCTGTGGTTCACGCTGATGAGACGGATGGGGACACCGCTGTTCAACATCAAGGTGGTGCGCTGACCGCCCTGTTGACCGGGAGCGGCCCCGTACGCGGATCGGGGGATTCCCGGAGGACGCCCCCGCCGCCGTCCCCTCCCGGGAGCATCATCCCGAGCATGACCGAGGACGACAGCCCCGCGCCGCCCCCGTGCCCCGGCCCGCACCACTTGTGCAAATGCTGCCGGGGCAACGGGCAGTACCACTCGCTGGCGCTGTACGTGAGCCACTACCGGCGTGGCGTGGAGGCCACCTCGGCCCACGAGTGCGGGGCCTGCCGGGGCCGCGGCTTCTACTGCAAGGCCGCCACCCGCTGCGCGGGGGACCACGAGGACGAGACGCCGGTGCTGGGGGCGGACACGGTGCCGCCGGTGTAGGGCCGTACGGGCCGTACTTGACGGATCAGGCGGACGCCGGGCTGGTCTCGGCGGTCTCCGGGCCGTCGGGCAGGGGCTGTTCCCTGACCGCGAGGGCGAGCGCGAGAGCGAGCCCCATGACGGGGATGGTCCAGGCGAAGACGGCCCGGAACGGCGCACCGTCCGCCTCGGGCAGCGGCCGGGCGGAACCCATGCCGGCGGCGAGGACCGCTCCGAAGAGGGCCGCGCCGAAGGCGTCGCCGAGGGCCCTGAAGAAGTTCAGCACGCCCGTCGCCGTGCCGATGTGGTCGTGGCCCACGGCGTACTGGCCTGCCAGCAGACACACCTGCACGAAGAAGCCGATGCCGATGCCCGCCACAGCCAGCGGGACGGCGAGGGCGAGCGGGCCGGTGTTCCGGTCGGCGCGGCTGAGGACCGCCATGGCGGCCGCGACCAGGACCGCGCCGACGACGGGGTACAGCTTGTAGCGGCCGGTGCGGGAGATCAGCAGGCCGGAGAGCGCGGCGGCGGCCACCAGGCCGAGAAGCAGCGGGATGACGTACAGCCCGGCGGCGAAGGCGGACTTGCGCTGGACGTTCTGCAAGAACATCGGCACGTACAGCATGGCCGCGATCAGTACCAGCGACGCGAGCAGGAACTGGGCCGCCGCCAGGCTGAAGTTGGCGGAACGGAACAGGTGCAGCGGGGTGATGGGATCGACCGCCCTGCGTTCGACGACGATGTAGACCGTCAGGGAGGCGGCGGCGAGGGCGGCCAGACCGAGGATGACGGGCGAGGCCCAAGGGTGGTCGTGGCCGCCCCACGCGGTGAGCAGAGCGACGGCCGTCGTGAAAACGGTGGCGGTCACGGCGCCAGGGAAGTCCACGGAGCCGTGGCGTGGAGGGACGGGAAGGCGCAGTTTCACGGCGACGGTGAGGAGAGCGGCGAGGCCGATCGGCAGGTTGACGTAGAAGATCCAGCGCCAGGACAGGCCGTCCGCGAACGCGCCCCCGCACAGCGGACCGGCGATGAGCGCGATGGCCGCGACGGCGCCGAGTGCCGCCTGCTGCTTGGCCCGTTGGCGCGGTGCGGCGAGATCACCGGTGACGGCCATGACCAGTGAGGTGATTCCTCCGCCGCCGACACCCTGCAGTGCGCGGGACACGGACAGCTCGGGCAGCGTCCGGGCCAGGCCGCTGATCAGCGAACCCACCAGGAAGACCGCCACGGAGAACTGGAGGATCTTCTTCCGGCCGTAGAGGTCGCCGAGCTTCCCGAAGAAGAGGGTGGTCACCGAACTGGTGAGGAAATAGGCGGTGGCGGTCCAGGAGATGCCGGTGTCGGCGTGGAGATCCCTGGCGATGGCGGGCAGGGCCGTGGCCACGATCGTGTAGTCGAGGTTCGCGATGAACAGGGCCAGCATCAGGGGGATCACGAGCACCATCGGGATTCCTCGTGTTTCCTCGTCTTTCCTCGTGTTTCCTCACGGGGTTGGATAGAACTGTCTGGCCCAGTGGCGGTAGAGGCCGATGCCCTCGTCGCCTGCTGCGAGGCGGGGGCGAGGCTCGTAGCGTTTTGCGTTCCAGATCTTCACGTCGTCCTGGACCTTGACGACCGCGGTCCACAGCAACCCTTGGGCGAGGGCACGGTGCACGGGCCGGCGGAGGAGCGATATCGCGCCGGACCGTAGCTGCCGGATATCCGCGCAGGCGGTCGCGAGCACCAGGCGCGTACGCCGGGGCCCGGTGGGAGTGTGCATGACCCACAGGAAGATGACGCAACCGAGCGCCGGTACAGGGAACTCGATGCGCAAACAGCCCATGCCCGCCAGCAGGAACGAGTTGTCGAACTCGATCCTCCTCAGCCAGGAAGGGCCGGCCGGCCCAAGGCGCAGCCGTGAGCGCAGGCAGGGTCCTTGAACGCGCGGCGGGTCGGCCTCACGGATCGTCACGTGGTGGACGACTGGAAGGTGCCGGAGGTCGGTCGTGTTCTCGGTGAGGTCCTGGACATGGGCGTGAACCTCGGTGCTCCAACTGCCCGTTGGGCACAGCCCCGGTGGTGAGGTGTCGGGCACCTCCCACGTGGGCGGGGAGTCGTCGTGCCCGTACCAGACGAGGACGAAGCCATTGCGCTCGGCGAGGGTGTGGTGGTGCAGGCGGGCGCGGGGCGGCGGACCGTCGGGTGTGCCGACACAGGTGCCGTCGGGGGCGAAGGCGAAGCGGTGGAAGGGGCACACCAGGTTCTCTCCCTCGACCATGCCGCCGACGCCGAGGTGGGCTCCGAGGTGCGGGCAGTAGGGGCGCACCGCGTACGGCCGCCCGTCGACGGTGCGGTAGACGACCACGTCCTCGCCCGCGAGCCGCCGGGTCAGGACGCGGCCGGGACGCAGTTCGCGAGAGCGGGCAAGGAAGAACCAGCCGTTGGGGTAGGGCAGTTCGGGTCCTGCCGGATTCGCCCCTTCCGTCATGTCCTGTAGTCAACCAGAGGCCATACCACCCATGCGCCATCTATCGGGCAAGTCACTCGTATGAGTTATATTCCCGTCGTACCCTGTTACCCGATCTCGCCTGTTGCCTAAGGTTTGTGGCCTTGGCGTGACCAGGGGGCGACGCAGTGGCCGAAGAGTCGGTTGTGGACCCGGGTGACGATGCGGAGGTCATCGTTATCGGGGCCGGTATGTCCGGAGTGGCCGCCGCGATCTCCCTGCGCGGAGCCGGATTCGACGACGTCGTCGTGCTGGAGAAGTCCTCCCGCCCAGGCGGGACATGGCGTGACAACACCTACCCGGGGTGCGGCTGTGACGTCCCGTCCCTGCTGTACGAGTACTCCTTCGCACCCCACCCCTGGAGCAGGGGCTTCGCCCCCCAGCCCGAGATCCTGGACTACGTCGAGAGCACCGCGGCAACCCACGGCGTGAACAAGCTGATCCGATACGACACGGAGGTCGAGGCCGGCCGCTGGGACCCCGACACCCACCGCTGGTACCTGCGTACCTCGGCGGGACCGCGCACGGCCCGGACAGTCATCCTGGCCACCGGCCCCTGGCACCGGCCGCGTCACCCCGACATCCCGGGCCTGGACGCCTTCCCCGGCACCGTCTTCCACTCCGCCCGCTGGAACCACGACGTGGATCTGGCGGGACGCCGCGTCGCCGTCGTGGGCACGGGGGCGTCAACGGTCCAGTTCCTTCCGGAGATCCAACCCCGGGCCGCCCGCATCGACGTCTTCCAGAGCACCCCGCAATGGGTGCTCCCGAAACCGGACTACGCCCTGCCGCCCGCCCTCCACCGATTCCTCGGCCGCCACCCGTCGGCACGCGGCGCGCTGCGCGGTGTGCACTACTGGACACAGGAAGCCATCGGCGCACTGATGCGCCACCCCCGGCTGCTGCCGCCCCTGGAGGCAGCGGCCCGCCGCCATCTGCGCACGTCCGTACCGGACCCGGCCCTGCGCGAGACACTCACCCCGCGCTACCGGCTCGGCGCCCGACGCCTGATCGCGTCCGACACCTACTATCCGGCCCTCACGCGGCCCAATGTGCACCTGCACCCCACGCGGGTAACTGCCGTACACGGCCACGACGTCATCGGCGCCGACGGCACCCGGGCCCCCGCCGATGTCATCATCCTCGCCACCGGCTACCACATCGGTGATCTGCCCCTGGCCCCGCACCTGCACGGCGCGGAGGGCGCCACGCTGGCGCACACCTGGTCCGACAACCGCCGCGCCTACCTGGGCACCAGCGTCAGCGGCTACCCGAACCTCTTCCTGCTCGTCGGCCCCAACCTGCTCAGCGGCACAACGGCTGTCCCCACAGTCCTGGAAGCCCAACTCCGGTACATCACCGCGGCCCTCACCCACCTGCGGACCCGGGGACACACGGCGATGGACGTACGCCCCGAAGCCGAAGAAGCCCACCACACGGCTGTGCAGCGCGCCCTGCGCACCACGGTCTACAACTCGGCCGACAACTCCAGCTACTACTTCGGCGTGCCCGGCGTGAACACCTTCTGCTGGCCGTGGTCGACGCGCAGGCTCGTACGACGCCTGCATTCCTTCGAGGCCGGCGCCTACACCTGGTCGGGCACGGCCCTGAAAGCCACAACACCTGGGCACTGCTCCGAACGAGTGGTATTCGGGTACGGCAATTAACAAAGGCAGGAAGGAAGCGCACGCTGCGAGTTGACGGGAGACCCGATCGCAGGAAGGAACTGCGCCACCCGTCACGAGAGAAGGTGTTCTTCATGGACACGGTCGCCACCTACGAACGTCAGGACATCGACGCGCTTGAGGAGCTCCTCACCGATATCTTCATCGCGCCCACTGCCTGCCAGGAGATCGGCCAGCACTGCGAAACCTCCATCGACTGCTGCGGACTGGCCGAGTGCGACCTCGGAATCTGCCAGCCGATCCCGGGAGCCAGTAAGGAGTGACGACGGGGTCGCCGACATGGTGGGCGAACTTGCCGAATTGCACCCTGGCACGGCTCTGCTCGAATTCGGCGGCGCCGGAATGCTGTTGCGGTGCGACACCCCCACAGCGGCCTTTCTTTCGCCCACCGCACTGCGCTGGGTACGGGGCGCACCCGCCCGGCCCGGGCAGACGCAGACGCGGCACCGGTGCGCCGAATCCTGGCGTGCCGCCGGGCTCCTGCGCTCACCCGGAGAACGAGAGACCTCGCTGCAGGGTCCGAGCGAGGCTGTCCTTGCCCGGGTGCGGCGCGTGGACGTGCCGCATCCGGTCCTGGCTGTCGCCATGGCGGAGAACTGCTCGTTCTGCCACCGGCTGCGAGCCGACGTCGCAGCCAATCACACGGCCATGAAACGGCTACGGGCGACGGTCCTCCTGACCGGGGACGGCGGAACAGCCGCATTCGGAAAGCCCCTGGACCGGATCCTGATGTCCGAACTGGCCCGTGCCCGCGCCGACATGAAACCCCTCGGGACACCGACGGCGGTCCGTGCGCGCCCCGGAGCCGAGCCCGCTCTGTTCCGGGGCTACGACCGTGTCACAGCCGCACTGGCCGAGCTGAGCGGCGCCGCACCCGGCCAGGTGGTGTGCGAGACGCCGTCCTCCTGCTCGGTCAAGGTCAGCAGCGAGCCGGTGGACGCGCTGGTGACCGCACGGTCCGGGGGCCGCGTCGTGGGGGTCGCGGCACGAGGTCAGGACGCGATGGCGGTCGTCGCCCGGTGCACGGAACCTGCCGCCGGGGCCACCGTCTACGCGCCGATCACGCTGCTCCTTGAACGGCCGGAGCGGCTGTATCTGCTCTACCGAGGTGGCGAGTTGATCGGTCGGCTACGGAGTGCCGAGCATGCCGGTGAGATGCTGAGGCGCGTCCTGGCGGGCTTCGCGTCCTCTCCGTCCGGAGCGGGTGCGGAGGTACGGGTGCTGTGCGGGGCGGTCGTGCGCCCCGCTGCCGCGGGGGCCTTGCTGTTCCCGCGTCACTGGATGACGCACCTGGTCAAGCACGCCTCACGACTGGAACGTGCGGGCTGGGAGGTGTGCCCGGACCCCTTCACGCGTCTCCGGCCCGGCCCGGACTGGAGCGTCCTCCTGAGCGGCCGGCCGGCGCCGGCCCCGGTTGTGGGGGTCCTGATCGACCGTACGGGCCGCCCCGGCGCCGACGTCCGTACCCGAGACCTCCTGCTGGCCCAGGTCGTGAACTGGATCGCCCGACCCACGGCCCCGGAGGAGGCCCAACGCCTGGCCGGACTGCTCTACCCCCTCCTGTTCCACGTCGGCACGGTGGATGAGGCGCTGTCCTTTCTGGGGGCCCAGCCTTCGCCTTGAGCGGTGCGGATGATGTCCGCCAGTCCAAGACCGGTGGTGCGGCGGAGCCCAGCAGATACAGGACACGGTTCGTCATGGGCGGATCCCATCACACGGAACTGTCCCTCAGGGAACGGCAGTCCACGTCCACGGCCGGTCACCCTTGAGGCCGCGCAAACAGTCGACACGATGCTGCGCTTCCGCACGGGCGTGAGGGTGCTCGTCCGCGATCTGCAAGGCGAAGGTCACCATGCGCAGTTCGCGGATACCGCGCAGCACGGGATATCCGGCCCAACGGGTGACATCCATCCCGTACGCCCTGCAGAAGGCCTCGTAGTCGACCGCACTGACCGTCGCTGTCGTGACGTGCTTCACCGCAGTGGAGACCAGATCCCATTCCGGCGGCCCGTAGCAGGCGTTCTCCAGGTCGAGGAGGTAGGCAGTGCCGTCGGCCGTGGTGGCGACATTCCCGTTCCACGCGTCGCCGTGGAGGGCGCAATACGGAAGCCCCGGTGGGAGGCCGACGAAGTCCACAGCCAGACGGTCCGCCTGGTCGTGCAGCCAGCTGCGGTCATCCGGTGCGAGGCAGCGGACTTCGGCGATGCGGCGCCGCGCCTTGCTGAGTGGATCCAGTCGCGGAAGCCCGAGGGAGCGCGGCGGGGAGAGTTGATGCATCTGCCACAGCAGCTTGGCCATGTCGGTGCTGGATCCCGGTCGGTGGGGCGGGAGTTCGGCCCAGAAGGTCACGGGGCGCTGCGCGACGAGGACGGGCTTGTCCGTGATCCTGGGCGTTACCGCCTTTACCCCGTTGTCGACGAGCCAGCGCGCCACGGCCAGTTCACGCTCGGCTATGGCCCCATTGCCCGGACGGCCGATTCGGGCGACGATTCCGTCGGCAAGTCGCCACATGGCGTTCCCGGCGATGCGGATCGGTTCGGCGCCATCGGTCGGAATACCGATTTGCCTGCAGGCGTCTTCCAGGACACGGCGCGACTCCAGGACGATGGCGCTCACGCGTCGACCGCCTCTTGGATGCGTGAACGCAGCTCTGCGACCTCCCGCACGGCACGGTAACGTGCTCCGAGCACGGCGAGTTCGCGCAAACCAGCGGCTGCGCGCCGTGACCGCATCTGACCCACGTCGGTCAGTGCGAGGTTCCCTACAGTCACGGCCTCGTACGGATCGCCGACCGCCATGGTCAGGGCCGCGAGTTTGGTACGGGACATGGCCCGCGAGCGTACATACGCATCGGTGTGCAGGTCCACCGCTGCACGGAAGCGTTCCAAGGCTGCCGGTTGGCAGCGACCGGTCAACGCCACGTCGTACAGGGCGTGTCCGGTGTCGCCCTGATGCTGGGCTTCGTCGTAGTAGGCCATCCACGCGGGGTCCAGGGCCGGGTCGCGGCGGGCGAACGCGGCGTCGGCCTCGTCGATGGACGCGAACATGGCCTTGATGTCCCCGAGCTTGGCGTAGGCGCGGGCGCGAGCGGTGTGGAGCATCGCGTGTTCGGTGGCTGTGAGCCGTTCCGGTCGGACAAGACCGAGTTCAGCGTGGGTCAGTCCGGTGTCCGCGTCACCGAGCCAGATGGCTTGGCGGGCCCGGAAACTGTAGATCTTTGCGCGCAGGTGCCATTCGCCGGCCTCTTCGGCGCAGGCGGCGGCGAAGGCGAACACGCGGCGGGCGTCGTCGTGAGCGTAGGCGTCGAAGTCGATGGCACCGACCACCATGCCCAAACGAGCGGCCGCGGCGAACAACTCGGGGCGGATCCTCTCCGGGCACCGGCACTCCAGGAGAGCAGCGGCCCACTTCAGCTGCGCCGTGGCGATTTGACGCACGATGCCGCCTCCGCCGTAGGCGTTGTCCCAGCCGGAGACAACTCGCGCAGCGTCCAGGATCTGCTCGATGTCCTGCAGGCGCACCGTGGCCGGGAGGCGCGCCGGTTCGACAGGCGCCAGCAGGCGGGAGAAGGGGGAAGGCGTTTCCCTCGCGGCCGCACCCTCAGTGGTCAAGAACGCACGGTTCTCTGCATCAGCCCAGTTGTCGCAGAGCGAGGCATCGTCCAAGGAGAGCATGGCCGCTTCTGGAAGACCTGTGTGATCCAGCGTCGTGGACTCCTTGTTGTACGCATCGCGCCGCTGTTTGTCCGCTTCGGCCTCGACGAACGGGCACATCCACTCAAGAATCCCGCCCGTGCGGAGGGCAGCGTCGAGCAGCCGCGCGAGCGGTAGTCTGCACAGTCGCTCGCCTTTTTCGATCTTTCCGATCAGGTTGCCGCTGATGTGCACCATCGCGCCCAATTCCGACTGGCTCAGCTTTCGGACGCCGCGCCAGTGGCGCACGTGAGCACCGAAGCGTTCCCGGAGCGACCCGGTCGGGTTCAGTTCCTTCGGTGGCTGCGGCATGGATGTCTCCTGCGAGTTGCCTGCGCTGCTGATGCGTACACCTGCGAGCTGTACGCATCCGGATCTACCTCCGGAGGCCGGACACAGCGCAGTATCCGTGCCTCGGGTACACGGCCCAACGACCTTGATTCTCAGGGGTTCTGGGTCGGTTCTTCTACGCCACGGCAGCCGCTTGCGCTTGCTGCCCGATCCTGGAGGAGAGATGGGCGCTGCCGACCGACACCCGGTCCGGAGCGAAGAGAACAGCCGCAACGGCGCTGCCGCGCCGAGAAATGACACACGCCCTGGTAAGCGCTCCGCCGAGTCTTGCATGGTCACCTGCCACCAGGACACCGACGGGGAATCGAACGAGTGGAGCGGACGCGGCTTCCACGACTACGGGGTCCTCGCATGGGCGCTGCCTCTCCCGGACCTCGGCCCTGGGGAGGTCCGGTGACGTCGCGTGCCGACAGCCCGGTGCACCGAAACGCCGGCCCGGCGGGGGAGCGGCCCCAGCTCGACGCGGACGCGGTCCGTGCAAGTGTCAGAGCGGCCCTCGTCGACATCCCCGCCGAGGGCCTGGTCCCAGAACCGATCGCCGCGATCGTGACTGACTTGGCCGGTCACTTGGCACTACTGCTGTCGAGGGCCAAGGCCGTCCACCAGGCCACCCTTGCCTGGCAGCGAGACCCGGCGCTCACACAAGGCCTGGGCTACCTCGACCGTCGACAGCGGCATGCCCCGCCGGATGCCCGTGTGTGCCCGGCCACGGCCCTGGTATGGGCCCAGGAATCGGCCCGATACTGCCGGATGCTGCTTGGCCTCGTTCTTGTCGATGACAGGGACGGCCAACTCCAGTACCGGGAGTCGCAATAATCGGCGCTCCTGAAGGATCGTCCTGGTGGCTTCCGGCACAACCGACCGCCCCGACGAGTCACCCCGAAGGCCAGCCCGGAGCCTTGAGTCCGCCGAGCCGACACAGGGATCGTCCGGGAGGCTGGCGGAGAGGCTCGCGGTCCGTGGTGCTGTCGGCGTGGTGCACTGTCAGTCGGAGTTCACGGTCGGGGCGCTCGGGAAGCGGGTCGCGCGGCGGTTGGGGGTGCCGTTGGTGATCACGGCGCACTCCAATCTGGCGCGGCAGTTCGCCCATTGGCGGCGGCGCCGGGAGCCGGGCGGATCATCTGGACTGCCGGAGTCCACGACGTGACGAATCGCTGTGCCGGTCTCGGCCGCACCCGCTGCGGCCCGGCCGGCGCTGTCATCGCCGCCCTCCGCGCGGGCCTGGGCCTGGAGGACCGCGTGGTGGAACTGTCCGTCAAACACGAGCGGTGGTGGATGGGAATCCCGTTGCGCTTCACCGCCGGAAAGCCAACCGTGTGCCTCCCCCGGCTCGATACGGCCGAGGCCCGCCAGCTGGTGGCCGCGGACGTCGAACTCCGCGACGCCTACGAGCCGCTGGCTCGCCTGCACGTTCCCGCACCTCCCTCATGAAAGGAGAAGACCGCAGTGACCAGGACCGCTACCCGTATCGCCACGGCCACCCAGGCCGTGACCGTCACCAGCAACACGCCGGTGGTCACCGACTGGGCCATCCGCTACTTCGGCCCCTGGTGGAACGCCACCAGCACCACCGCTGCCGACGGCCCGCAGGTGACCGCCGACGTCAATCCCGACCGCGTCACCGAGATCGCCCAGCGCGTGGCCGACCGCGCGTACGAGGAGACCGTCTACGCGAACACGAGCATGCTCGTCGACCGGGACGACGACGGCACTGTCCTCGCCTCCCAGCCCGACGACAAGCTCGCCTACCAGGCCGAGCCCGGCGGCCCCCTGCACATCTACGGCGGCGAGGATGTCCCCGTGGCCCTGGCCGCCGCCCGCCTCGCCCGGGAAGTCGTCCGCGGACAGCTGGTGGCCGACGGCTGGTCGATCCTCCACGCCTCCGCCGTCGTCCGCGACGGCCAGACCGTGCTGACCCTGGGCGACAAGGGCGCTGGAAAGACCACCACCGCCCTGCTGCTGGCCCGTGCCGGCTGGCAACTGCTGGCCAACGACCGCGTCTTCATCCGCCGCGAGAACGACCGGCTGCGGGTCCTGCCCTGGCCATCCGCCGCCGCCATCGGCCTCGGCCTTCTGGACGCCCTCGGCTGGTACGACCAGGTCCGCGCACGCGTCCAGCGCGGCGAACAGCTCCACCCCACCCAGCACCAGAAGGTCACCGACGCCCTCCACTCCGGCATCCGCGCACCCCTGTGGAAGGAGTCCGGCAAAGAACTCAAGCCCCAGTTCTTCCCCGACCAGCTCGCGAGCTGGCTCGGCCTGACCCTGGCCACCGAAGGCCACGCCGCTCGCATCCTCTTCCCCCAGATCACCCCCGGGGCCGAGCCCACCCTCCGCGACGAGAACCGCACCGTGGCGGCCGGTGACTTCTTCACCGCCGGTACCGAAGACCGCTACCCCGACGTCTTCGGCCTTCTCCCGGCCGACCTGCCCGACACCGAGCCACTGCTCGAACTCCTCGGCGAGCTTTCCCGCCACACGGTGGTGCTCGGGCACGACGTGAAGGCCAACACCGACTTCCTCCAGCAGACCACCGCCTGACCAGGCTGAAGCCGGGCGCCCCCGCAGGGGCGCCCGGCCCGCTGCCGACCTCCGGGCCAACTGCACTAGCAGCACGGCCCGTTGTCAGACCCCACCGCCAAGATGAGGGCATGGACGACCCTCGCAGCGTTCCCCCCAGCAACCGGTAGATTCCCGACCGGGCCGGCACCGTCGGGCCTGGCTGGACGGCCCTGCTCGACCAGCTCCACCGCGATCTGCTCGCCCTCGACCCCGACTACCGCATCGAGTCCTTCGCCGTGAAGTTCGGCGGACTGCGGATCACCGTCGCCGACCGTTGGCGATCGGATCCTGGCTGCCGCACACGGCGCCCCGCTATGACCCTCCCGGGCCTTGCCCGGCGTTCACCGGCTCCGAACCTGTATACGTCGATGTATACTCGCGGTATGTCCGATGCCATGATCCGAGTCCCGGCCGAGGTGCGCGATCGCCTGGCCGTCATCGCCGAGTCCCGTGGCACTTCGATCCGCTCCCTGGTCCAGGAGTTCGCGGAGACCACGCTCACCGACGAGGAACGGCGCGAGCGGGCCGAGCGGACCCGCGCCTACCTGGCCGAGCACTTCGGTGTCGAGGTCACCGACGAGGAGAGTGCGGCCATGGGGCGCAAACTCCGTGAGGCGTTCTCCCGGCAGGAGCCGGGGGCGGCCGCGTGATCCAGCACCATCTGATCCTGGATACGCCCACGCTGTTGGCATTGTCCGGGAACCGGCAGGTCTCCGCGCTGATCCACCGCGCGAACTTCGAGCCCGGGACCAGGCTCTGGGCGCCTGTCCTCTCGATACTCCAGGCCGATCTGGAGTATGCCGGGATCGCCGAGCACGTCGGCCAGCTCGACGTGATCCACACGGCGGACCTGGACTATCCAGCCGTGCTGGCGGTCGCGCGACTGTGCCGGGACGGGGTTCCGCCCGGGATCGCTGCCGCGATGCATGCCGTGCTCCACCTGCCGGAGTGGGGCGCGGCCGGGCTTGTCGCCACGGTCGTCCCGGAAGCGTACGACGGCCGTAAGGTGCCCGTGCTCGACCTCAATCGCTGAGTGAGCGGCGGGCCGCGCCACGGATTCCCACCCGGCACGCGGCCCGAGCGCGACACGCCGCCGACATGTTGGGCGAACTCACGGAACCGCACCCGGCTACGGGCGACGGTCCTCCTGACCGGAGAGGGTGGACCAGCCGCATTCGGAACGGCCCTGTCGTCTTGCGCTCCGCCGCAACGCCGGTGGAGGCATGTTCAACACGTACGCGGAGAGCTTCGAAGCCGTGTGGGAGACCGCGCGTCCCGTGAAAGGGTGACCGTGACACGCACCGAGTACTACGACGACCCGAATGCACCCGAGCCCAACAGCCTGGTCGTGGCCGCTTCCGCAGTAGTCACCGACGACGAGGGTCGCATCCTGTTGCAGCGGCGGCGCGACAATGGCCTGTGGGCGCTGCCGGGCGGTGGGATGGAGATGGGGGATTCGTTGCCCGGCGCGGCTGTACGGGAGGTCAAGGAGGAGACAGGGCTGGACGTCGAGATCAGCGGGCTCGTCGGTACGTACACCGATCCCAGGCACATCATCGCGTACAGCGACGGCGAAGTGAGACGGCAGTTCAACGTGTGTTTCACGGCCCGGATGACCGGCGGCACCCTGGCCGTTTCGGAGGAGAGTTCAGAAGTTCGCTTCGTGGAACCCGAGTTGCTCGACTCCTTGCCCATGCACCACACGCAGCGACTGCGAGTACGGCACTCTCTGGAGCGCCGTGGTACTCCGTACCTCGGATGAGGCCCGCTCCACCTGCCGACTACCTGCCGGAGTGGGGTGCGGCCGGGCTTGTCGCCACGGTCGTCCCGGAAGCGTACGAGGGCCGCAAGGTGCCCGTGCTCGACCCTCCTGTTCCACGTCGGCACGGTGGATGAGGCGCTGTCCTTTCTGATCGAGGAGGCCGACTCGGAGCGGTGATGGGGGGTGGATCGGCGACTTGGTTGCGGGGCGCGGCCCGACTTACGAACGGCTACTGACAATGCGGTCCGCTTCCGACAGAGCGGCTTTCCACGGGTACGCAGCGGGGCGCCCCATACCCGGCTCGTTCGGGACGAAGCCGCCTTCCCCGTACAGCACTCGGACCCCGGCACCGCGCAGTGTGGCCACCGACTGCTCGAACTGCGGGTGCGAAGCCAGTGCCCGATTCACGCACGGCATCGCTACCAAAGGGATGCCCTTGCCGATGGCCTCCGCCGCGAATCCGACGATGAACTTGTCCGTGATGCCGAGCGCCCACTGATTGATCACGTTGAACGTCGCCGGGGCGACCACGGCCACGTCGGCGAAAGGCCAGGGATCCACCTCACCGGGCAACCGGTGCTGCGACCGCACCGGTCGGCCGGTCAACTCCTCCAGCTCGGGCAGCCGCGCCTCCAGCCAGCGTGCCGCCGTGGGCGTCAACCCCAGGCAGACCTCCCAGCCTTCGCCTTGAGCGGTGCGGATGATGTCCGCCATGTCCAAGACCGGTGGTGCGGCGCAGCCCAGGAGATACAGGACACGATTCGTCATGGGCGGATCCCATCACACGGAACCGTCCCCAGCACAGGCGGGTGTTGATGGGGATCTCTGAAAATCCCCAGGGCTGCTCGCGTTCCTTACTTGGTTGCCCGCTCAACAGGGGAGGGCGGATTCGCCTTTCAACTCAGGGTCCGGGCCCCGTCGTGTGCCTCGGGCTCCTATTTCGTTCGCCAGCCGCACATTGGCTATGTCTGATGTGGCCGGACGAGGTGAAGTAGACCGTGCCCACCACGATCGCGCCGCTCATGCAGGAGTCACTGTCACTGCGTGGTCGCTGGGGCTGAGGCGACCAGAGGTGTGAGGACGGCGGCGCGGGTATCAGCTTGCGGGGGCTGGGGACGGCAATCGAGCGGGGCGGGGCTCGGGGGCCGGATCCGGGTGGCTCACGAGCGTCGGCTCCGGTCGGGGATCCGCGGACTCCAGGCGGAGCATGGCTTGCTCGTCCAGGGTGCCGGGGACTGCCTGGTAGACGACCATCCGCTGGTCGCCTGTCCGGGCCAGTCGCATGACCTCGTAGGTCAGGGTCATCGGTCCGACGTTCGGATGCCGGAAGAACTTCTGTCCCCCGCCACGCTCGCAGACATCGTACCGCTCCCAGAGTCGTGCGAACTGCGGTGACTTCAGCACCAGTTCGCCGACGAGCGTGGTCAACTCAGGGTCGTCCGGGTCGGCGCCGGCAACCGCCCGTAGATGCGCAACCGAGAGCGCGACGGTGTCCTCCCACGGCTCGTAGAGCGTCCGCCCGACCGGGTGGAGAAAGAGATAGCGGGTCACGTTGCGCTGGTGCTCCGGCCAGTCCCACAGTCCGGGCAGCAGCCGTCGGCCTGGTGGGTTCGCGGCAAGTACGCGGTTGTATCGGCTCACCACATAAGCGGGCAGCGGGCGTACCGACTCAAGCATCCGCAGTATCGAGTCGCGGACGGTGTGGTCCGAGCAGGCCGGCAGCTCGGAGACCCGGCCGGAGGCCAGCTCCGCGAGTTCGTGAAGGCGTTCGTAAGCGTCGCCGCGTAGTCGCAGGGCTCGGCCGAGGGCGTCCACAACAGCGGGCGAGGGGTTGGTCTCCCGGCCGCGCTCCAGGCGGATGTAGTAGTCCACACTCACCCCAGCCAGCGCGGCCAGCTCCTCCCGGCGCAGTCCGGGAGTGCGGCGCAGGCCCACGCCGGCCGGGAGGCCGACGTCCTCCGGGCGTACCTGTGCCCTGCGGGCTTTCAAATATCTGCCGAGTTCGGTGCCCCGCACGTCCGTTGCTGCTGCCATTCGTCCCATTGTGGCAGGCAGGCGGGGGCCGTGGGGGGGCCGTATCAGGGCCTGGAACGCTGCACCCCGGGTACAGCGCGGTCTGCCGGGCGATCACACGCGGGCGGAGAGTTGATCCCGGAGCGGGCGGCCCGGCCGCCGGGGCCCAGGGGGTGCAAGACACCGGACCGCGGCCCCGACGGCCTGCGGCCGCCCGTCCGGTCGCCCCTGATAGACACCGTCACCCAGCCTGCCTCGTCCTGGAGATTCACTATGCCGGGCACCCCTTCCCCCTCACCATCCACCGCCCCCGTCCATGGGCACGGCCCCGAGTTGTCGGCTCCCCGGCTGCGGCGACGCCAGCCGAACCGAGCCCGACCAACCGCGCCGCCCGCCAGCGCCCCTGCTCCGCCGCGGCGGGCAGGCGTCGCGTTGGTTGCTTCGCTCCTCGGGTTCACAGTGACCACCATCGACGTGTCGGCCGTGAACATCGCACTGCCCGCGATCCGGGACTCTCTCAACGGCGGGATGGCCGGGCAGCAGTGGGTGGTGGACGCGTACACCCTCATGTTCGCGGCCTTGATGCTCTCCGCCGGCGCCATCGCCGACCGCGCAGGCGCCCGCCGCGCCTACGCCTGGGGCGTGGCCCTGTTCACCCTCACCTCCCTCGGCTGCGCACTCGCGCCCGGTATCGGTGTGCTGGTCGCCGCGCGCCTGGCGCAGGGCGGCGCAGCCGCGGTCGTGATGCCGGCCTCGCTGGCTCTGATCCGGCACGCATATGAGGACACCCAGAAGCGTGCACGCGCCATCGCGCTGTGGACGGTCGGCGGCTCGGTGGCGATGGCCGCAGGTCCGGTGCTGGGCGGGCTCCTGACCGAGGCGGCCGGCTGGCGGGCGGTCTTCCTGCTCAACCTCCCAGTCGGCGCGGTGATTCTCGGCCTGCTGGTCCGCGTGCCGCGCTCCCCGCGCCGCCCCGCCACGCTGGACAGCGGCGGCCAGCTCACCGCCGTACTGGCCCTGGCCGGGCTGACGTTCGCGGTGATCGAAAGCGGCCACCTGGGCTGGAACAGCCTCCCCGTGCTGATCGCCGCCGTGCTCGCCATCGCCTCCGGGTTCGCCTTCCGCGTGGTGGAGTCCCGCCACCACCAGCCCATTGTCCCCCTGGCCATGCTGAGGGAACGCCAGGTGTCCGTCCCGCTTGCGGTCGGCTTCGCCGTCAACGCCGCCTTCTACGGCGGGATCTTCCTCCTCGGGCTGTACTACCAGCAGCTGCGCGGGATGTCGGGGATAGCGGCCGGGCTGATGTTCGTCCCGATATCGGCGGTAGTGACAGCGACCAACCTTCTCTCACCACGCCTGTCGGAACGGATCGGACGACGGCCAGTGATCGTCGCAGGCCAGCTGGTCTTCACCGCGGCCATGCTGGCCATGCTGCCACTGACCGCACGCACCCCGGTGTGGCTGGTGCTGCTCCTGCTGCTGCCACTGAGCATCGGCGGGGCACTCGCGGTACCCGCGCTGACCGCGCTGCTGATCGACGCCGTTCCAGGGGAGCGTGCGGGCACCGCATCAGGGCTGCTCAACTCCCTCCGCCAGACCGGTGGTGCGCTCGCCGTCGCCCTCTTCGGCAGCCTGCTCTCCGGCCCCGGCAGCGGCTTCTCCCTCCCAGGAATGCGCCTCTGCCTCCTTGCCGTCGCAACTCTCCTCCTCGCCACCGCCACCCTCTCCCGCCTTCTCCTACCCCACGACTGAACCCCGTCAGCCCGCCTCACCCGCCCGCGCACAGCCGCTCCAGATCCACGCGTGACGACCTCTTCGCGCCGCCGCCCCACCTCACGTAGTTCATGGGGCGGAACACCTTCTGCTCCAGCAGGCGGGGCGGGCGCAAGCTCATCACCACCTTGAGCAAGAACAAGGCAGCGTCCCCGGTTGCCACCGTCAGCCACACAGTCGCCAAGGGCAGCGCCGCCGACGGCACACGTGAACGCCACGCACAGCTACCTTCGACTGGTGTCCCAAGATACGAGTCCAGCCCGCACAACAGGTGGGGAGCCAGGGCGAGCAGGTCTAGTGACCCCTTGAGCACTGGGTGGGGAAATTCAAAGAGCGCCAACAGTGTTGGAAGCGGAGGCCCTTCCCACGTACGAAAGTGCGGGTAACGTGCAAGAAGGACGCGAGGAACGGAGGCCGGGATGCCCAGGGACTGGCTGGACGACGACCACACGGGGGCACGGATCGCCCACCACCGGAAGCTCGCCGGACTCACACAGCGGGGCCTGGCCCAGCGCATCCCCTACTCCTACAGCTTGTTGCACCAGGTCGAAGCGGGACACAAGAACGCTTCCCCCGACCTCGTGTCCGCTGTGGCCAAGGCTCTCCATGTAGACGTCACGGCCCTGACGGGGCAGCCCTATATGACCGAACTCCAGCAGGACAAGTTGGCCGGTCTCATTCGCCCCATTCGTGAAGCCCTCGACCTGTACGATCTCGGGGCCGACCCGGCTCTGGCCCCCCGAGGTGTCGAGCAACTCATGGTCGCCGCAGAAGAGCTGTGCAGCCAAGTTCGTGCCACCCAGCTCAACAAGGCTGCTGCTGCCCTGCCCTTGGTGATCGCCGAGCTCACGACAGCCGCCCATCGCACCCCCTCCACCGAGTTGTGGCGGGCTCTGGCCTCCGCCTACCGAACCGCCCACGACATCACCGTGAAACTCGGCTTCTACGACCTGTCCGGGATCGCCCTCGACCGCATGGACTGGGCAGCTCAACGGGCCTCTGACCCGGTGCTGAGCGCAGTCCGCCAGTACATGAGAGCGCTGGTCTACTTCCGGGAGGGGGAGCACACCATCGGGCTCCGTCTGATTGCCACCGGGCTTGCCGTTCTCCACCAGGCCCCGCAGAGTATCGAGTCACTCGCAGTCGCCGGCCAGTTGCACCTCGGGGCAACGGTCATCGCCGCTCGTGCACAGGACGAGGACACTGTAGGAAAGCACCTTGCCCATGCCCGTGAGGTCGCTGAACGGACGGGAGAACAAGGGCGTGTTCACTGGCTGTCCTTCGGGCCGACGAACGTCTGCGCCCACGAGATGTCGGCGAACGTGGAGATGCACGAGTACGGACGAGCCGTCGAGAACGCTGCGAACATTCATCTCCTGGACTCTTGGGCTACCAGCAGAAGGGCGCACTTCTACGTCGACCGTGGCCGCGCCGAGATGGAGACAGGGCGCCACGACGCCGCGCTCGCCAGCCTCCTCCAAGCTCGAAGGGTGGCACCTCAGCAGACCCGTTACCACTCCGGTGCTCGGGAGACCATCAAGGCACTCGTCCGCGCTCGAAGGAAGACCCCCGACACACTCGACAGCCTGGCTTCCTGGATCGGGAGGTAGAGCACTGCCACCGCTCAGCAGAGTGTCACCCAGGAGTGACAGTTGGCCGTTCCGTGCAAGGCCATGGTGGTTCCCGTCCGATCGACGACGAGTACAGGGGCCGCCATGGGACACACACGAGCCGGGGGCGAAGGCGCCGGGGAGCAGGACAAGCGTCTGCGCACTCTGGCCGTCTGGCTCGCCAGCGCTGCGCAGCAGCCGCAGGCCGTTTTCGAATGCTGGCGGCGGGGTGCGTGCGCCTCTCTGACGGTCGGTACTTCCTGGGATGCCGTCAGGGTCGAATTCGCCTTTGCCTGCCGGGCTTTGGGAATCCTGAAGGAGCAGCGCTGTCACATTGGCCCCCACCTCGTCGGGGGCGTCGACCGGAGCATCTGGGTGCTGCTGCCCCTCGGCACGGCGCACCGGCTCACCGGTCTCGAACGCGTTGCGGTCCAGGAGACAGGTCAGCAGCTCCTCGCCCCAGCTCCCTACGCTTACAGCGGTGATCGAGTCTGGTTGCTGCCCGGCGTGCGGGACCACGACGGCGAGCTGTCGAAGAGGCTCACGAGCACGGACGACTTGCGCAAGGCCCTCGGCATCGCGCTGCAGCAGCGATCGAGGGTGGGGCGATGACCGTCATCCGCCCTGCCGGCGTCTACGTCGGGCCGGAGTGCCGGATTGGGCAACACAACCTCTGTCACGGCAACGTCGACATCCGACGTGTTGGTGCCCCGGCGCATGAGCCACCGATCGAGCGGCTGCGGTGTGCCTGCGCTTGTGGACACCCGCGACAGATGCCTGGGCCGTGTACGTGAACCGGTGCTGTGCTGTGCCGGGTACCGGACGGTGAACGGGCCGCGCCCCGGATTCCCCGTCCGGTACGCGGCCCGCGCGCGACCCGCGAACTCACCCGATGTCGAACGCCTTCGGCGCCGTCGCATTGTCCGCGTTGTCGTAGCCGATCGCGCAGTACGTCCACGGCCCCTCGGACGCCTTCAGCGAGGTGGGGATGTTGAGGTAGTGGCGGTAGCCCTGCGGGTCGGCGCAGTCGACCGAGCCCTGGCGGCCGTACTTGACCTTGTACGAGGTGATCTCCCAGGGCTTGTAGACGGGGGAGACCCAGTACATTTCCTCGGCCCCCTCGCCGAACTTCTGGATGTTCAGGGACGGTTCCACGCTCGGCGGGGTGTTGTCGACGCGCGCGTACGCGTACGAGGGGTGCGCGAGCGAAGCCGTCCAGTCCGTGCCCCGGAAGGTCGCGTCCGGGCCGCCCGCCGCGCACAGCACGTACAGGTTGTCCTCGCGCGGGAGGAGTTCACGGTAGTCGGCGCCGGAGGCGCCGAGCGGCTGCGGGCGGCCGTATCCCTGCGGCTTCGTGCAGTCGGTCGTACCGAACGGGCCGGTCTTGAAGGCGACGTAGGAGTGACGGCCGTCGGGGCCCGGGGTCACGTGCGCGTCCCAGCGGGCCGGGCCCTCAGGGGTGACGCTCTGCGTCTGCTTGCCGGTGAAGTCGACCTTGACCTGGGTGCCGAGGTCCAGGCGGCAGCCGCGCTTGTACGGGCGCAGGCCTGTCTCGTCCAGGCACGAGGCGACCGCGTCGACGGGCGTGAAGTAGACGGTGTCGTCGGCGGGGACGACGAGACCGTGGGTGCTGCCTTCGCAGGGGCGGCCGAGGCCGCAGCCCAGATAGCCGGGTGTCGTCACCGTGTTGAGCATGCCGATCAGCCGGCTGCCGGAAGCGGTGGTGACCGTGCCGCCGGACGAACCACCGCTGATGCCACGGCAGTCGGTGCGGGAGAAGCCCTTCCACAGCCACGTGTGCTCGGTGAGGGCGATGCCCGAACCGGTGACCTTGCAGTCGGACAGACGCAGGTAGCGCTCGCCCTCGGGGACGCCGTCCGTCGGGGCGTGGGCCGCCGCCAGGCGGGTGCCGGTGGCCACGGAGGCGGTGTCGGCGAGCGTGCGCGGGGTGACGTCGAGCTTCGCCAGGTCGCCGTAGGTGGCGGAGAGCCGGAGGACGGAGACGTCGATGTCCTTCATCGTCGCGTACGCGATGCGCTCGACGTCGAAGGTCTTCTGTTCGGCGGTGTTGTCGTGGAAGTACGCCGGGGTGAACGTCCACTTCTGCCAGTCCTCGGGCACGGGCTGGTCGACGAGGACCTCGTTGGTTCTCAGGTTGTCGTTGACGCAGTGGCCGTTGCTGATGACCAGCGCCTTCTGGGCGGGGTCCGGCTTCGCCGAGGCGGCCACGACCGTGGCGGTGCAGGTCGTACCGCCGCCGCCGACGAGCCGGCCCGAGGAGCGGAACTTCTGACCGGCCGCCGACCCGGCGTCGATCAGCGGCGCCCCGGACTGCTGCGGCGGCTCCGCCGCGTGGGCGGGGGCCGTCCACAGCAGCCCGGCGGCCACGGCCCCGGCCGCGCCGGCGGCCAGCGCGGCGCGCAGTCGCGTACGGGGTATTCGGGTACGAACGGTGTCGTTCACGGCACTCCTTCATGATCGGCGAGCGGACGCCCCAGACTCTGGCAGAGCGCCCGCCGCGCCGCGACCATGCCGGTCGGCTTTCGGTCAGAGCGCGTCAGCGGTACGCGTGCTCCGGCGCCGGGAACGCCCCCGAGGCCACGTCCCGGGCGAACTCCCGTGTGGCGGTGGCCAGTACGGACGCGAGGTCCGCGTACTTCTTGACGAACTTCGCGGGCGTCTCGTTGAGCCCGGCCATGTCCTGCCAGACCAGCACCTGCGCGTCACAGCCGGCGCCCGCGCCGATGCCGATCGTGGGGATCGACAGCGAGGCCGTCACCCGCTCCGCGAGCTCCGCCGGTACGCACTCCAGCACCACGGCGAACGCCCCGGCCGCCTCCAGGGCCTTGGCGTCGACCAGCAGTTCCGCACCGGCGTCGCCGCGGCCCTGGACCCGGTAGCCGCCCATGGTGTTGACGGACTGCGGGGTCAGCCCGAGGTGGCCCATGACGGGGATACCGGCCTCCACCAGAGCCGTCGCCTGCCGGATCACCCGGCGCCCGCCCTCCAGTTTGACCGCGTGCGCGCCGCTCTCCTTCAAGAACCGCGCCGCGTTGCGCAGCGCCTCCTCGACGCCGGTCTGGTACGAGCCGAAGGACAGGTCGGCGACGACCATCGCGCGGCGCGTACCGCGTACCACCGCCGAGGTCATCGGGATCAGCTCGTCGATGGTGATGGGAAGCGTCGACTCGTGCCCGTGCACGACCATCGACGCCGAGTCACCGACCAGCAGGACCGGGATGCCGGCCTCGTCGAAGAGGTGGGCGGTCATGGCGTCGTAGGACGTGAGCATGGCCCACTTCTCGCCCCGGCGCTTGGCGTCCGCGATGTCGCGGACAGTGATCCGGCCCTTCTTCCGGCTGCCGTACAGGGCAGTCGCTTCGGCGGAGGGAGCGGAGCTTGTGGCAGACATGACAGGACTCCAGTCCGGGGGAGTGGGGGGTGAGGAGAGCGAAGTCCGTTGCGGGGCAACGGGGTTGGCGAGGGCGGCGGGCCGTCGCCACATGGAGATCCTCGCAACGGGGCAGACCCCAGTCAATCCTGGAGTATTGCCAGGATTGCCCAAGAGATCACTTGGATGTCAGGGCATGTCGACGGACTGCGCGAAGCGGTAGCCGTTGACGCTCTGCGGATGGATGCGCAGCAGCGTGTCGTGCGGGCCCGGCGCCCAGCCGGAGAGGACCCGCCGGTAGTGGGCGTCCTCCTCGGCGTCGGTGATGGGCTCGGCACGGCCGGACACCGTCACCGCCCAGCCCGCGCCGGAGTCCCGGTGGATGTGCTCGGCGTGGTACGTGACGCTGACCCGGCCGGAGAAGCGCCAGCTCAGCGCCGGCGTACGGACCACGAGGCGGCCCTGCTCCACGGCGTGGGAGGCGGGCCCCACCGCCAGGGTGTCCCGCTGCTCGTACATCAGCCGGCCGTGCGAGGAGCCGCCGAGCAGGTACAGGGCCTCGGCGCCGGAGACGTCGACCATGCGGCGCGGCCTGGAAGAAGTGGTCATCGGGACGGCTCCTCGGTCATCGCGGGGCGGCTGGCCCACGTCCCCGCCCCCCGGCTCGTAGACGACCCACACGAGGTTACCAGCGCCGACGGCAATCATGTGATGTCCGACGGTGCGAACCGTCACAAGGAGCGGATGCTGACCTTCCGTTCGGCGTCCGTCCGACGCCCGTCCGGCGGACGGAACGTCACCCAGGGGCAGTTGGACGGTCCCCCGTTCAGGGGCGGCCCTCCATGTGCCCCCGCCCCGCCCCGGGTCGGTCCACGGTGAGCTCGGACAGGGTGTGACCGTCCCGTGACATAGGTTTGGATTCATGATCGAGGGGAAAACGGCCGCGACGACCACGCGGTCGCACCGAAAACCAAAACAGCGCGGCGGGCGGCACGCCGCCACCGGCACCAGAACGGACCGGGCACGCCGCCGGCACGCCGCCGCCGAACCCGCCCCGGCCAAGGGCGGCTTGATGCGCTCGTCCCTGCTGATGGCCTCGGGCACGATGGTCTCCCGTGCCACGGGCCTGATCCGGCAGGTGCTCCAGGCCGCCGCGCTCGGCACCGGGCTGCTCGCCACCACCTACAACCAGGCCAACGTCGTGCCCGCGAGCCTGTACTTCCTGATCATCGGCGGGGCCCTGAACGCCGTGCTGGTGCCGCAGCTGGTACGCGCCCGGGTCGAACACCCCGACGGCGGGCTCGCCTTCGAGCAGCGGCTCGTCACCCTCGTCCTGTGCGTGCTCGGCACCGGCACCGCGCTGGCGGTCTGGGCCGCCCCGCAGATCGTCGGCCTGTACCAGAGCGACACGCCCGACAACCACACGGCGTTCGCGCTCACCGTGACCTTCGCGCGGTTCCTGCTGCCGCAGATCTTCTTCTACGGTGTCATCGGCATACTGGGCCAAGTCCTCAACGCCCGGGACCGGTTCGGGGCCGTGATGTGGACGCCGGTGCTCAACAACCTCGTCCTGATCGCCGTGTTCGGTGTCTACCTGGGCCTGATGACCGTCCCGGACCGTGTCCAGGACATCACCCCCGGCCAGGTGACGTGGCTCGGCGCCGGCACCACGCTCGCGCTCGCCGTGCAGGCCCTGTCGCTGATCCCCTTCGCGCGGGCCGCCGGCTTCCGGTTCCGGCCGCGCTTCGACTGGCGCGGCACGGGGCTGCGCAAGAGCCTCGGCGCGGCCCGTTGGACGCTGCTGTTCGTCCTCGCCAATGTGACGGCCACCACGGTCGTCACCCGCTACGCGTCGGCCGCCGACCAGGCCCTGCCCCGGGACGGTGTGGGCTTCACCGCCTACTCGAACGCGCAGACCATCTGGATGCTGCCCCAGGCCATCGTCACCGTCTCGCTCGTCACCGCCCTGCTGCCCCGCATGAGCCGGGCCGTCGCCGAGCGCCGCCTGGACGACGTGCGCGGCGACCTCTCGCGCGCCCTGCGCGCCAGCGGGGTCGCCATCGTGCCCGCCGCGTTCTTCTTCCTCGCCTTCGGACCGCAGCTCGCGCAGCTGCTGTTCGCCCACGGCACCGCCGACGCGGCCTCCGTCCGCCCGCTGGGCCACATGCTCCAGGCCCTGGGACTCGGCCTGATCCCCTTCTCCGCCCAGTACTTGCTGCTGCGTGGCTTCTACGCCTTCGAGGACACCCGGACCCCCTTCTGGATGGCCGTGTGGATCTCCGCCGCGAACATCGCCCTGGCCACGGGCTGTCATCTGCTGCTGCCCGCCCGCTGGTCGGTCACCGGCATGGCCGCCGCCTACGCCCTGTCCTACGGGATCGGGCTGTTCCTGACCGCGCGCCGTCTGCGCCGCCGCCTGGAGGGGCGCCTCGACGGCAAGCGGCTGTGCCGTACGTACGGCAAGCTCACGGTGTGCGCCGTGGCCGCCGGGGCCCTGGGCTGGACGGTGGCCCGCGGCTGCTCCAACGCCGTGGCCTCCGCCCTGTGGTCCCCCGCCCTCGAACTGGCCGCGGGCGGCGCCACGATGGGCCTGCTGTTCCTGCTGCTGGCCCGGGCCCTGCGGATCGGGGAGCTGCGGGCACTGCCGGGGCTGCGGTGACCCTGCGGGGCGCGTGAGGCGGGAACGCCGTGTCCGGGCACGCCACTGGCGGTGCCCGGACACGGCGTTCGTACGGAGTGGTGTGCCGCCCGGTCGCGTTCACGCACCTCACTCATGCCCGCAGCGTGCCCGCCGGCGACCGCTTCGCGCATGGGTACGGATACTCATTGCGGCACGGGACGTCCGTCCTCCAGCTCCACCGTCCCGCTCCCGGCCTCCCGGGCCGCCAGTGCCGCCCGGACCCGGGACGCCATGCGTGCCGGGAGCCACGCGTCGAGCTCGTCCGGGGCGGACAGCCGCCAGGCGGACAGCTCGTGCGCCGGGAGGCGGACCGCCGCCAGGTCGGACTCGGTGAGCACGCCGCCGTCGTAGACGTGGGACACCTCCGGCGAGCAGGGGTGACGGCGCACCCAGTCCGTGGCCAGGAGCGCGCCCGGGGCCCGGTCCAGGCCCAGCTCCTCGCGGACCTCGCGGCGGGCGGCCCCGCGCGGGGACTCGCCCGCGTCGCTGTCGACGCCGCCGCCCGGCAGGATCCAGCGGCCGTCCGTACGGTAGGCCGGTTCGACGAGCAGGACACGGCCGGCCGTGTCCGTGAACAGTACGACGGTGCCGACAACGGCCTTGGGCCGCATGGCCAGATGCTCGGCCGCGCCCACCGCTCCGGCCGCCTCCAGCTCCGCCCGCCGGGCCGGACCGACCCCGACCGGGGAGCCGGCGCACGGCACCGCGTGGTCCAGGTGCGCGATGCCGCCCGAGGCCAGGGCCTGCAGGGCCGCCGACAGGCGCTGCCGCCCCCGTGGCGAGAGCCGCTGCGCGGCCTCGTCGGGGGAGAGCCAGTGAGTGGCGACGACCTCGCCGTCCCCGCACCGGATCCCCGCGACCTGATCGTCCGTCAGCGGGCCGACGGCGAACACGTACGACGCCAGCGCCCTTCCGTGCACCTCGGCGGGCGTGCTGTCGACGGCCAGCAGCCGCCCCACCGGCACGTCCCCCAGCCCCACTTCCTCACCGATCTCCCGGGCCGCCCCCTGCGCCGCGCTCTCGTCGGCGGCGACCATCCCGCCGGGCAGCCAGAAGCGGTTGCCGTCGCCGTGGTCGTAGGAGTGCTCCAGCACCAGCACCCGGCCCTGCCCGTCGGTGACCAGGGCGGCGGCCGCGACCATGGGGGAGGGCAGCAGCGCGTAGTGGTCGCGGCGGCCGGCGGGCACCGGGCGGCCGTCCCGCAAGTGCGCGGTGTGCGCGCCGCGTTCGGCCTCGATGGCGGCGGCGACCCGGCGGCGCAGCCCCTCGGGGAAGCGCGTGAGCGCCACCTCGTCGGGGACGAACTCGGCCGCCCGGATCTCGTCGTGCTGCAGCACCAGGTCCCGGGCCGGGACGGGATGCGCGGTGCGCGCCGCGTAGATGAAGGCGACCAGGGACCGGCCGAAGACCTCCTTGGGCACATTGTCGACGGCCAGCAGCCGTCCCATGCGCAGGTCGAGGCCGATCTCCTCCTTCGCCTCCCGGCCGAGCGCGACGAGCAGTTCCTCGTCCTCGACCAGGCCGCCGACGATGTCCCAGCCGTCCTTGTAGGTCGGCTCGACGACGAGCATGCGGCCCTCCTCGTCGCGCACCAGCGCGTCCACCGCGATCACCGGGGCCGGATGCTGCCGCAGATACGCGGCGAGATCCGCGTCGACGGGCTCGCTCGCGCACCCGCTCCCGGACTCGGGAACGGTGCCGAGCGACGAGACGGCGTCGGACGAGGTCATGGCGCACCCCCAGCGAGGACGGACACGGGGAGGAGTGCCGTCGGCGGCCGTACGTGAACGCACCCGCATCCCCCCTGTGCACGGATTTCGGACTGACGATCGGTCAACGACCCATCGGCGAGGATGGTAACGGGGAGCGATCACCGAAATCCCCGCAGCGGGACGGAAGTTGCGCAGGACCGTTTCAGCGCGGGTACCACACGTACACGTCCGACACCTGGTCCGGCTGCGAGCCGTCCCTCACCGGTGAACTGAACACCACCGCCCGTCCGCCCTCGGCGACCGCCCCCGGGACCGCCGCTGCGGGCCGGTCGGAGACCGTACGGCGGGCCCCGGTGCGCAGGTCCCACAGGGACAGCCGTGAACTGCCGTCCGCGCACAGCAGATACCGGCCGTCAGGGCTCACGGCCTCGCCACGCACGCCCGGCACCCGGCGCGTGATGCCGGAACGCCAGTTACGCACATAGGTGTCGCTGCCCGACGTCAGCACGACGGTGCCGCCGTCCGCACTCAGCTGCACCAGCGACACCGGAGCACGGCCCGGGGCGGCAACGGCCGTCCGTCCCGTCGCGCGGTCGCGGACGAAGACCTGGCGCAGGTCGTCGTCCTGGTAGGCGACGTAGCGGGCGTCGGCGCTCAGGAACGGCCGGCTCATGCCGCGCAGCCCCTCCCGGACGGGACCCCGGCCCACCTGCTCGACGGTGCCCGTGCGCATGTCCCGTACCTCGATCCAGTACGGCAGGGCCGGATGTGCGGGTGCCACGCGGTAGGCGACGAAGCGGCCGTCCGCGCTGACCGAGGGATCCCAGCTGCCGTCGAAGCCGCTGTCGACGGGCTGTTGCTCCCCGGTCCGCAGATCGGCGCGGAAGACGTTGACGGCATGCGGGCCGAAGGCGATGTACGCGGCGTACCGGCCGTCGGCGCTCAGCACCGGACTGCCCAGCCCTCCCGTGATCCAGGACAGCCGGCCCGTGCGGAGGTCGCGTACATAGGCTTCCGTGAGCGGCGGCCGGGCCTGGCCGTCCGGGAGCAGATTGCCCGCCTGGGACGAGAAGCCGACGGAGCGGCCGTCCGGCGTGACCGTCGCCCGGTCGGACGGCCCGTCCGCCTGTCTGCCGTCACCGGCGGTGCTCACCCGCAGCACGCGGCCGGCGGGCGGCGCGTCCGCCGATGCCGACGGGGCGGGCAGCACGGTCGCGGTCAGAGCGGCGAACAGTGCGGCAACCGCCGTTGTACGCAAGGAGGTACGCGCGCGAACGCGCTCGGCTGTGCGCATGATCCCCTCCGGAGTCGGTACGGGATACCGGCCCGGGGGCCCGGGCCGGTATCCCACAGGACCGCACGCGCACCACCCCGGTCAATGCGGCTTCTCGCCGGTTTCACCGGCCGTCCGGCTGTCCGCCTCGCCCGCCGCCGCTTCGCGCGGGCGCACCTGCGGCCCGTACGCCCACTGCGCCACCCACTCCGCCAGGACCGCGCCGCTGTGCACCCACCGGAAGTGGTCCAGCCGCCGGCCCTCGGCGTCCGCCCGCGCGTAGTGCCGGCGCGTCAGCGCCGCGCGCGGGATCTTGCCCAGCAGATGCTCGGACGCGCGCCGCGGGAACATCCGGTCGCCCTCGACGCTCACCGCCAGCACCGGCAAGTCCAGCTCGCGCAGCGCCCGTTCGTAGTCGACCGTACTGCCCAGCAGCCGGAAGCCGTCCCGGCGCGCCTGCCGCGCGCAGTCCCGCAGCACGCCCGCCGCCTCGGTGCCGCCGAAACCGAAGCGCCGCCCGGGCCAGTAGCCCAGCGCCCGCGCCCCCAGGGCGCACAGTTGCAGCAGGACGAGATTGCGCAGCCCCGACAGCCCGCCGCACCCCCGGTACCAGCTGGAGCCGGTGCCGACGAGCACGAGCCCGTCCGGGCGCGGGCCGTGCGCGGCCGCGTGCAGCAGCGCGAGATGGCCGCCCAGGCTGTGCCCGAGGACCACCAGGGGCGCGCGCGGCAGTGCGGACCGTACGGCCGAGAGCACGGCGGTCACGTCCCACTCCGCCATCTCCCGGTAGCCGAAGCACACCCCGCGCCGTACGGCCGGAGTGCTCTCGCCGTGCCCCCGCAGATCGGCCGTGACGACCGTCAGCCCCCGCTCGTGCAACTGCCGGACGAACGGCAGGTAGAAGCGCGCCGGAGTGCCCATCGCCGGCAGCAGCACGACCACGGGGGCCGCCGCTTCGGCCTGCCGCAGCGCGCGCAGCACGAAGCGCGCCCCGTCCGGGCCGCACACCTCCGCGAGGACGCCCAGGCCCGCCCACACCGGCGGCGGCGCGTACGCGCCGTCCGCCGTCGCCTGCCGCGGCGGACGCACCACGGGCTCCGCGCGCAGCAGCAGCGCCACCGCCAGCGCGGCGAGCGCCGTCGCCGCGGCCCCCGTGCGCAACGCCGCGTGCAGGCCCTCCACGAAGGCGTCCGCGACCCACACGCGCACCACCTCCGCGCCGTCGCCCGCCACCCGCAGCCCGGCGGCCGGCCCCCCGTCCGAGACGACGCCCACCAGGCGGCGCGTGAGCGCGGACGGCAGCCCGGCGTCCGTCGCCTGACGCGAAAGCGAGGACCGCAGCCCCGAGTTGAGGACCGCGCCCAGCCCGGCGACCCCCACCACACCGCCGAGTTCCCGCAGCATGTCGACGACCGCCGAGGCCATCGCCGCGCGCTCGGCCCGCACCCGCTGCACCACCGTGACCGTCACCGGCACGAACGTCAGCCCCACACAGCCGCCGATCAGCGGCAGCAGCCACCAGTACTGCCCGTAGCGGGCCTGCGTGCCGTACCAGGACAGCCCCAGCAGCGCCACCGGGCACAGCGCGAGCCCCGCCAGCAGGGGACCGCGCGGGCCGCGCCGGCCCGAGACCAGCCCCGCCACCGGCGCCGACACCACGATGCACACCGACGCCAGCAGGAACACCAGCCCCGCCCCGGCCGGCGACCAGCCCAGCACGTACTGCAGATACAGCGACGCGAAGAAGATCGCCCCGAACAGGCCCGCCGCCGTCGCGAAACACGCCAGCGCAGCCGCAGCGCAGACCGGGTCACGGAAGAACCGCACCTGAAGCATCGGGGCCGCGCCGCGCAGTTCGACCACCACCAGCGCGGGCAGCGCGCACGCCGCCACCACGAACGCGAACGGCACCCGGCCGCCCGTCCAGCCCTCGACCGGACCCTGCACCAGCCCGTACACCAGCCCGCCCAGCCCGAGCGCCGCGAGCGCCTGGCCCCACGGGTCCCAGCGCACCTCCCGCCCCGGCGCCTCCGGCAGCGTCCGCAGGCCCACGAGGAAGGCGGCCAGCGCCACCGGCACGTTGATCCAGAAGACGCCGCGCCAGCCGAACCCCTCGACCAGCGGCCCCCCGACCACCGGCCCCAGAGCCAGCCCCAGCCCCGACGCCGCCCCCCGCACCCCGATCGCGCGGGCCCGGCGCCGCTCCTCCGTGAACACCTGCCGCACCAGGGCCGTGCTCGTCGGCAGCAGCACCGCGCCCCCCGCCGCCTGCACCGCCCGCCCCGCCACCAGCGCCGCCCAGCCGCCCGCGAGCGCGCACAGCGCGGACCCGGCCGCGAAGACGACGAGCCCGGCGAGGAACACCCGGCGGCGGCCCAGGCGTTCCCCCACCACACTGCCCGACAGCAGCAGCGCGGCCAGCGCCGCCGTATAGGTCGCCACGACCCACTGCAGCCCGCCGAAGCCGACCGCCAGCTGATCGCCCAGCTGCGGAAGGGCGTTGTTCACGGCCAGGTTGTCGAGCATCACCATGAAGATGGCGCTCGACACGACGAGCAGGACCGGCCACGCGCGGACGGCCGGGGGGGAGGACGGGCGAGCAGACATCAACCGACCAAACGGAGCGAAAGGGAACGGAGGGGCGAGGGGGTCGGCACGGGGGCCTCAGGGCCGGGCCAGCACGAGCACCGCGTTGTGCCCGCCGAAACCGAAGGAGTTGCTCATCACCGTCTCCATCCGCACCTGACGCGGCACCTTCGTGACCACGTCCAGATCGATCCGCGGATCGAGCCGGTCCAGATTCGCGGTGGGCGGCACCAGTTGCCGCTCCAGCGACAACACCCCGCACGCCGCCTCGATCGCCCCGGCCGCGCCGATGCCGTGCCCGATCACGCTCTTGACGGCCGTCACCGGCGGCGGCGTGCCGAAGGCCCGGCACAGGGCCCGGGCCTCGACGTAGTCGTTCACCTCGGTCCCCGTGCCGTGCGCGTTGACGTGGTCCACGTCCGCCGGGGACAGCCCCGCGTCCGCCAGCGCCGCGTCCACCGCCAGCGCCACGCCCTCGCCCTCCGGGTCCGGCGCCGTCGGCCCGTACGCGTCCCCCGACGCCCCGAAACCCACCAGCCGCGCCCGCACCCGCGCACCCCGCTCCCGCGCCTGCCGCGGCCGCTCCAGCACCAGCACGGCCGCGCCCTCCCCGAGGACGAAACCGTCCCGGTCCGCGTCGAACGGCCGGGAAGCGCCCTCCGGATCGTGACAGCGCGTGGAGAGCGCGGACAACTGCGAGAAGCACAGCGACGTCATCGCCGCCGCGCGCGGCGCCTCCGCCCCGCCCGCCAGCACGATGTCGCAGCGGCCCGCGTTGAGCAGATCGCGGGCGACCCCCAGCGCGGTGGCCCCCGACGCGCACGCCGTGGACACCGTCAGACTCGGCCCGCGCGCGCCCAGGTCGATGCACACCTCCCCGGCCGCCATGTTGGGGATGCTGCGCGGCAGCGTCAGCGGCGAGACCCGCTTCAGCCTCCCCGCCGCCACCTTCGCGTACTCGCCCTGCCAGGTGTCCAGGCTCGTCGAGCCCACCCCGAGCACCACCCCCACCCGGTGCCCCTCCCAGCCGCGGACGTCCAGGCCCGCGTCCGTCACCGCCAGCCGCGCCGCCGCGACGGCCAGCTGCACGAACCGGTCCATGCGCCAACTCGCCCGCCCCGCCAGCGCGATGGGGTCGAAGTCCGGGACCCGGCAGGAGAAGTCCACCGGCATCCCGGACAGCGCCGGATCGCGGTCCGCGGTCGGCAGGCCCGCGCACAGGCCGGCCCAGGTCGCCTCCCAGCCGATCCCGCACGGCGTGACCAGACCCAGACCGGTGACGGCGACGGCGGGGGTGCCGCCGGTCACGGACGGGCCCCCGCGGCCGCCGCCTCGCGCGCCCGCACCGCGTCGTCGAGGAGGGCCGCGACCTCGCCCAGCGTCGACCCCGGCCCGATCCCGGTGTCCCCGCCGCTGCCCAGGTCCAGGTCGTACTCGTCCTCGAAACGCACCACCAGCTCCAGCAGCGACAGCGAGTCCAACTCCAGCTCGCCGACCGTCGCCCGCGGCGTCAACGCCTCCCGGGGGACGTTGAACTGAGTGGCCAGCGCCTCGGCGACGCGTTCGTACATGCTGCTCACGGCCTGCCTGCCTTCCTCGCGCCCTCGTATACGGCCGTCAACTGAACGACATCCGGCCGTCGGCCACGATCCTGGCCAGACCCTGTGTCAGACAGCGGTGTGTGTCACCGGGCTTGGTCACGCTCGCCTGGTAGTGCCGGCCCGTCAGCGGACCGGAGGCGACCGTGCCCGTCAGCAGCGCGTCCGGCAGTTTCGCGCCCACCGTGCGGGACGCGGGGTGCAGGACGGACGTCGAGACCGTACGGCCGCGCCGGCCCGGCGACGCGTACCAGGTGAGCGCGCCCGTGCCGCGCAGGTCGTTGGCGACGGCACAACTGGCCACGCCCCGGCCCCTGAACTCCAGTCTCCCGGACGACAGATGACCCAGTGACTTGTCCGGCGAGGAGCAGTGGTCCAGCTCCAGCGTCCCGCCGACCTGCACCGGGCGCGTCACACCCGTCAGCGGCGGCACCAGCGTCAGCGGATCGCCCGGGATGGTGTGCACCTGGCACACCAGATGCGCGCGCGACGGCTCCTGCGCGGGCCGTACGGACGCCCCGCGGAGCCCCGGCTCCGGCTGCGCGTAGCCGCTCGGGGCGAGGCAGCCGAGCATCGCGGCGGCCGTCGCGGCGGAGGCGACGAGGAGACGGGAGCGCAGGGACGTGACGAGGGGGGCGGCCGAGGGGGCGGCGGAGCGGGGAACAGTCACGGGGATTCCTTCGTGAGACGACTTGGTGAGACGGCTTGTTGTGACGACTTGCTGTGATGGCTTGTTGTGACGACTTGCTGTGATGGCTTGGTGAGACGGAGAGTCGGCCGGACCGACCGGCTGGGCGCCGGCCTTGCGGTCCTGCGGTCCGGCGCTCGTGGAATCCGGATCGTAGGGAGACGCGCACCGGGTTCGGGGGAGGGCTCCCCGGCGGGCGCGGCAAGTAGCGCGAAAGGGTGGGTTTCCCGACGGGGCGTGCCGCATGGCACGTACGAGTGATGCGCAGGGGCGCCCGAATGACGCCGCAGCAGCGGGAAGTTCGCCCCGACGGCACGGATCCGGCGCGATCGTGCCCGGTCCGGGCCCGCGAGCACGGGCCTGCGGCCGCCCTCCCGGCCCTGCGAAGGCCCGCATACCACATCCCGCGCGTGTATCAGCCCACTTGTGCCAAGTGCGCCCCCCGCGCGCGGGCGCGCCCCAGACTCGTACGGGACGGCCCCGGGCACGCGGGCCCGGCGCGGGCGAGCGCGCAGGCGTCGTCCCCGGCCCGGCGGGCACGTCGACCCTGCCATGACCGAAGTGCCGCGAGGAGCTGTTCTTGACGTCCGAGCACCACGGCCACCCAGCGGTGGCCCGGGAAAACGGGACCCTTGGTGACCACGGAAGCAGTGGGACAGGAGGCCGTCCACGGCCGGACGCCGGCCGGTCCCCGCAGCGGTCCGGCGGCCTCGCCGTCGCGACCCGGCCCGCCAGGCACCACCCCGGCGACAGCGGTCACCGCGCGGTCCCCGGCCCCCGCGACCTCCGCCCCGCTCCCGCTCTCGCGGACCCGGACGGTGACAGCTGGCACACCGCCCTCGCAGCGGCCTGCGTCGGCGAGCAGTTCAGCCCCTCCATCGCCGAAGAGGCCACCCGCAGGGCCCGCGACGGCCTGCTGTCCCTGCGCGACCTTCGCCTGCTGCTGTTCGTCGCCGACGACGACCCCGGCTGGCAGCCCGCCCGCGACGCCGCCGCCCTCCAGGTCGCCTCCGCCGGCGGCGACATAGCCCGGCAACTGCTGCTGATGCACGCCCAGATCGAGATGTGGCCGCCGCCCGCCTTCACCGACGAACAGCGGCATCCCGCCCAGGGCGGGGGCGGCGGCGCCCACGAGTCCCGCGCCCGCATCGGCCCCCCCGGCCACGAGGTCGAGGGCCCGCCCCGCCGCGCCCACAGCCAGAAGGAGGCCCGGCGCCGCGCCCTGATCGGCCTCCTCGCCCGCCTCGCCGGGGTCGCCGACCCGAGCGCCCCGAACGCTCCGGGTGCTCCGGGTGCTCCGGGCGAGGAGGACGGCGGCGCCGGCCGTGTCCCCCGCGCCGCGCGGTCCGACGGATCCGGCATGGGCGTCGACGCGTTCGAGGCCCTGCTGCGCCGCCGCGCGGCCGCCGGGAAGCCCCCCGGGGACGACCTGCTGACCGAGATCCTGGGCCGGGCCGCCGCCAGCCGGCTGCGCCACCGCGACCTGGAACTCCTGCTGTTCGGCACCTGCGGCGACGCCTGGCAGCCGGCCCGCGAGGCCGCCCTCGGACTCGCCGCCCGCATGCCGCCGACAGCCGCCACCCTGATCTGCTGGCACGCCGAGCAGACGGGCCGACCCCTGATCGGCTACACGGAACAGACCGAGGGAGAGGGCCCGGGACGCACCTACACCGTCACCGCGCACTTCGAGGAAGGGGACGGCAGCAGCACCAGCGGCGACCCCCGGCCCGCCAAGAGCCGCAAGACCGCCCGGCATTACGCCGCCGTCAGCCTGCTCGCCCGGATGACCGGGCTCGCCGAACCGCGCGTGAACGTCACCGACCGGCCCGAGGGCGAGCGGACCGTCGCCCCCCTCAAGGCCGGCGAGGACCCCATGCGGCTGCTCAACAAGTACACCCAGCTCGAAGTCATCAGCCGCCCCGCCTACGCCTTCGACCAGCACACGCACGGCAGACGGCCCGTGTTCACCTGCACCGTCAGCTGCGACTACCGGGGGCGCCGCGTCGGCGTGCAGGCCGGCGGTTCGGCGCGCACCAAGGCCGAGGCCCGGATCGCCGCCGCCCGCGCCCTCATCGGCGAACTGCACCGCGCGAGCACCGGCGGCACCCCGCAGCAGGACATCCCCCGGCCCCGGCAGCACGCCCTCTCCCCGCGCGTGCCGGCCCCGGCCCCGCCCCCCGCCCCGCAGCGGCCCGCCTTCGTCGACGCGCACGCCGTCGGCGCGTTCGTCCGCGAAGCGACCGCCGCCGGCTGCGCGTTGACCTACGTCCCCGGTACGACGCCGCGCGACGCCCGGCTGCTGTTCCACCGCGCCGACGGCACCCCCATGCCCGCCACCGCCCTGCCCGCGCCCCTCGCCCGCGGCCGGTACGAGCTCGCCCTCGCCGGACCCGAGGGCGTACGGACCGCCGGCGTCGACGGCTGGGCCCTGCCGCTGCCCGAGGCCGCCGTCTTCCTGCCCCGGACCGACCTGCGCACCGCCCACCCCTCCGTGCACGCCTGGGAACGGGCCGCCCGGATCGGCCTGCACCTGATCGCCGCCCGCCTCGTCCACCCCGCGCTGACCGACACCGGCCTCGACGTCTGGCGGATCGGCCCCGTCCCGCCCGCCGCCCGCCGGGCTCTCGACGCCCTCGCCGCCTGGCTGCCTCCGCACGCCCACTGCGCCACCGCCGCGGGCCGGATGTGGCCCGCCGACCGGGCGCTGGCCGCGTTCCTCGACGGGCTCGCCGACACCCTCGTGCGCACCCCCGGCGCACCCGTCCTCCTCGGCGAACTCCCGTACCTCGCCCGGCCTCCCCGCCCCGCCCCCCAGCTGCGGCTGTGGGCCGACGCCGTGGAGGACCGCTGCGAGGTCGGCCCGCCACCCCGCCTCGCCCTGCGCGTCGAATCCCCCTCCGACACCGACGCACAGGCCGAACGGCTGCGCGTGACCCTGCTGCTGAGCCCACCGGACACCGAGGGCGCGGAGCCTGCCGAGGCCGGCCCGGTCCTCACCGGCACCGTCCGCCGCCCCGGACTCTCACCCGCCGACCGGCCCCGCGTCACCCGCGCCCTGCGCCGCGCCGCCCAGGACTGGCCCCCTCTCGCCCGCCTCGCCGCGCAACAGCCGCCGCGTACCCTCACCATCGACAGCACCGAGATCCTGCAACTCCTCGGCCCCGAGGGGCAGTCACTCGCCACGCGCGGCATCGACGTCCACTGGCCCGCGCATCTGCGGGGCGCGCTCACCACCCGCACTGTCGTCGGCACCGACACCACTACGGGCTACGGCACCGCCGCAGGCCCTGGCAGCGCCGGCCGCGGCCGCTTCGGGCTCACCGAACTCCTCGACTTCCGCTGGCAGCTGGCCCTCGACGGCGAGCCCCTCAGCGAGGCCGAGATGGACGCCCTCGTCGAAGCGGCCCGCCCGCTCGTGCGGCTGCGCGACACCTGGGTCCTCGTCGACGCCGAGACCGCCCACCGCGCCCGCCACCTCCGCCTCGCCCCCCTCACCGGCGTCGCCGCCCTGACCGCCGCCCTCTCCGGCTCCGTCACCGTCGACGGACACGACTACGTCTGCGAGGCCGCCGGAGCCCTCGCCGACGTCGTCACCACCCTGCGCGGCGGCGAACGGCAGCCCGAGCCCGTCCCCGTACCCCGCGCCCTGAACGCCCACTTGCGCGACTACCAGCACCGGGCCCTCACCTGGCTCGCCCGCACCACCGCCCTCGGCTTCGGCGCCTGCCTCGCCGACGACATGGGCCTCGGCAAGACCCTCACCGGCATCGCCTACCACCTGCACCGCAAGGAGACCGGCGACCCCGGCCCCACCCTCGTCCTGTGCCCCTCCTCCCTCGTCACCAACTGGGCCCGGGAAATCGCCCGGTTCGCCCCCGGCACCCCCGTCCTGCGCTACCACGGCCCCGACCGCAGCCTCGACGGCCTCACCGACGCGACCGTCGTCGTCACCACCTACGGCGTGCTCCGCCGCGACCACCGCGAACTCGCCGCCGTCCACTGGGGCCTGGCCCTGGCCGACGAGGCCCAGAACGTCAAGAACCACCGCACCCAGACCGCCCGCTGCCTGCGCGAGCTGCGCCCCGCCACCCGCATCGCCCTCACCGGCACCCCCGTGGAGAACACCCTCGACGAACTGTGGGCCATCCTCGACTGGACCAACCCCGGCCTCTTCGGCACCCTCCGCCGCTTCCGCGAGCAGTACGCGCGCGACGTCGAACGCGACACCGGCTCCGCCACCGCGCGACGCCTCACCCGGCTCATCGCCCCGTTCCTGCTGCGGCGCAAGAAGACCGACCCCGGGATCGCCCCCGAACTGCCCCCCAAGGTCCACCAGGAGCGCGTCGTCCAGCTCACCCCCGAACAAGTCGCCCTCTACGAGGCCAATGTCCGCGAGGCCATGGCCGCCGTCGAGGGCACCAGCGGACCGGACCGCGCCAACATCGTCCTCAAACTCCTCACCGCGCTCAAGCAGATCTGCAACCACCCCGCGCACTACCTGCACAACCGCGACGCCGGACCCGAGCCCGCGGACCGTCCCTTCGCCGAACGCTCCGCGAAACTCAAGGCCCTGGAGGACCTCCTCACCACCATCGTCGAAGGAGGCGAGTCCGCCCTCGTCTTCACCGGCTTCGTCGTCATGGGCGAACTCCTGCGCACCCATCTCGCCGGACTCGGCCTCGACCCGCTGTTCCTGCACGGCAGTACACCCGTCACCCGCCGCCAGGAAATGGTCGACGCCTTCCAGGCCGGCCGCCACCCCGTCCTGATCCTGTCCGTGCGCGCCGCCGGCACCGGACTCAACCTCACCCGCGCCGGACACGTCGTCCACTACGACCGCACCTGGAACCCGGCCGTCGAGGACCAGGCCACCGACCGCGCCCACCGCATCGGCCAGCAGCACACCGTCCACGTCCACCACCTCATCAGCGAAGGCACCGTGGAAGACCGCATCGCCGCCCTGCTCCAGAGCAAACGCGCCCTCCACGACGCCGTCCTCACCAGCGGCGAACGCGGCCTCGGCGAACTGTCCGACCGCGAACTCGCCGCCCTCGTCACCCTCGGGAGCACCCGATGAACGCCCCCACCCCGGCCGAGGGCACGCACCGGCCCTGGGACGCCGCCTGGAGCAGCGCCTTCGAGACCGCCGCCGGTGACACGGCCCTCCTCGCCGCCGGGCGCGCCCTGACCGGATGCCTCGGCCCCCTCGGCGTCAGCGCGGGCGTCGTCACCGCCAAACTCCCGGCCCCCGACAACGTCCCCAAGATCCGCCCGCGCCTGACCGTTCCGGTCCTCACCGACGAGGAGTGGGACCGCGTCTACGCCGCCGTCACCCAGGACCCCGAACTCGTCCTCTCCCTGCGCACGGAGCGCCTCACCGACGCCCTGACGGATCCGGCGCGCACCGGGGGCGTCCCCGTCGTCCCCCGCCCGGACGAGATCGGCTTCAGCTGCAACTGCCCGGCCGGGGACGCACTGTGCGCGCACACGGCAGCGGTCGGCCACGCCTTCGCCGACCGGCTGCGCGCGACTCCGCCGGTCCTGCTGTCGCTGCGGGGAAGGGCGCACCGGCATCTCAAGGCCCACGTACGGACGTTGACGTCCCCCGGCAACGGCAACGGTTCCGGCAGCACGGCCCGTACGGGGACGGACACCGCGGCCTGTGACGAGGCCCGTGACGAGGCCGACTTCACGGACGGCACCCTCGCCGCCACGGAGGCGTACGCCCGCCACCCCCACGACCCCGGCCCCCCGCCACCCCTCCCGGCCGACCTCGGCACCGCGGCGGTCGCCCCCGCCCTCGACACGCTCCGGGACGAACCCCCCACCCCCACACCGCCGTTGGGGGCCCTGCGCGCTCTCGTCGAGGACGCGGCCCGGCGTGCCGCCGCCCTCCTCGCCGGCGAGGGCGCGCCCCTGCCGCACGACCGGCTCACCGACGCCGTCCGCCTCCTGGCCGGCCCCACCGGCAAGCCGTACACCGAAGCCGCCGCCGAACGCCTCGACCTGCCCCCCGGCCGGCTCCGCCACCTGATCGCCGCCCACGGGTACGGCGGCGCCGCCGGAGTCCACGTCACCGCCCACCGCACCCCCGCCGACCCCGACACCCTCGCCGCCGCCGAAGCCGCGATCCAGCCCGTACGCCCCGCCCAACTCTCCACCCTGGAACGCGACCACAACCGCCTCACCGACCCCGCCGCCTCCGTCCAGCTCCGCCTCGGCCCCGACGGCCGCTGGCACCCCTTCACGGACTGGCTCGGCACCTGGCGCCCGGCCCCGGGCGCCGACCCGGACCCGGTCGCGGCCTACCGCGCGGCACGCAGGGAACGAGCACGGCTGCCGGGAGGGCGGTAGGGGACCTCTGCTAGCTTGGTCGCTATGAAGCGCGCTGCGATGCACCTTGCGATGCACCTGACGACGACGCCGGAGACCGTCCCGGCGCGCTGACAGCTGACTTCGTCGAAAGCCCCGGGGCGAGTGCCCCGGGGCTTTCCCGTGCGGCGGCTCGCCCTGCCGTCCTGGTGAGGAGCCACCATGCACGACCACCGCACACCCGCCGCCCCGTCCTTCGACCCGGCCGCCGCCTCCGTCGCCGTCTACAGCGAGCATGCGGCCGCCTACGAGGCCGCCCACGCCGCCAAGATGGCGGAGAAGACAGGACGGTTCGCCGAGTCCCTGCCCGTGCCGTCGCTCATCCTCGACGCCGGCTGCGGCCCGGGCCGTGACCTTGCCCGGTTCACCGCGCACGGCCACCTCGCCCGGGGCGTCGACCTCAACCCCGTCTTCGTGGAGATGGCCTCCGCACACGCCCCCACCTCCCGGTGCGACCTGCGCTCCCTCGCGGCGCGCTTCCCGGCCGCGACCTTCGACGGCATCTGGGCCGCCGCGTCGCTCGTCCACCTCCAGGACCACGAAACCGTCGATGTCCTCGGGCAGTTCGCCCGGCTCCTGCGGCCCGGCGGCAAGCTGTACGCCTGCCTCAAGTCGACCGGCAGCACCGGCTGGCTCGACGAGCCGGACGGCCGTCGCTGGTACACCGTCTGGGAGCCCGAGGCGTTCGCCGAGGCCGTCGGCGCGGCCGGATTCGCGGTCGAGGAGGTGGAGCGGGGCGTGTTCGTGGAGGTGTGGGCGACCCGGAACGGCTGAACCGGGGCGTGTCCGTAAACCCCTAGGCCGACAGTACCTACGCCGAAAGCGCCACTACCGCCGCCAGCGGCGACCGCGCCTCGTACTCCCGCAACCTCCGCAACGCCGCCTCCCGTTGGAAACCGGTCTCCTCGGCGCGGCAGCGCTCCTGCCCGTACAGGCGCAGCAGCGGGTGGCAGTCGTAGGCTCCCGGGGCCGGGGAGGTCAGCAGGCCCGCGTCGACGAGGGCTTCCAGCAGGGCTTCCGCCCGCTCCGTGGTACGGGCGAGGAGCGCGGCGCCCGCGTCGGCGGGGAGGTGGGGGCGGGCCGCCAGGGCGAAGAGGCGGAAGGCGCGGGCGTGTTCGGCGTCCAGCCGGGTGTAGTCGGCGGCGAACGCGGACGGTACGTCCAGATCGCCGACGCGCAGTTCCGCGAGCCGGCGTCGTTCGTCGCCCGTACGGGCCGCGAGCGACGCCGGCGTCCAGGCGGGGCGGGCCGCGAGGCGGGCGGCCAGGGAGCGCACCGCGAGCGGCAGCCCGGCCGCCGCGGTCACCAGGCGGCGCGCGGCGTCGGGTTCGGCGGCGACGCGGTCGGGCCCGGCCACGCGGGAGAGCAGGCGCAGTGCCTCCTCCTCGCCGAACAGCGGGAGGTGCACGCGCGTCGCGCCCGCGAGGCCCGGCAGCGGTCCGCGTCCGGCGATCACCACGGCGCAGCCGGGTCCGGCGGGCAGCAGGGGTCTCAGCTCGGCCGTGCAGGGGGCGTTGTCGAGGAGGACGAGGAGACGGCGGTCGGCGAGGGCCGAGCGGAACAGGGCGGCGAGCTCCTCGGGGTCGGCGGGGAGCGGTGCCACCCCGAGCGCGGTGAGGAACGAGCGCAGTACGAGCGCCGGTTCGGCCGACTCCCGCAGGTCCGCGTACAGCTGGCCGTCCGGGTAGTGCGGGCGCAGCCGGTGCGCGGCGTGCAGCGCGAACGCGGAGGTGCCCATTCCGGGCATGCCGCAGACCACGGCGACGGCGGCGCCCGTACGCCCCTCCTCGTCCGGGAGGGACAGGAGCCGCTCCAGCTGGCCGGCGCGGCCGACGAAGTCGGCGGGCGGGCAGGGGAGTTGCGCGGGGACGGGAGGGCGGGAGGCGGCCCGTACCGGGGGCCGGGCCCCGTGGGACGGGGTGGCCAGCGCGGGATCGGCGCCCAGGATCCGCAGATGCAGATCCCGCAGCTCCGGCCCGGGGGCTATGCCGAGTTCCGTGTCCAGCAGTTCGCGGGTGTCGGTGTACACCCGTAACGCCTCCGCCTGCCGCCCCGCCCGGTACAGCGCGAGCATCAGCTGGGCGCGGAAGCCCTCGCGCAGCGGATACGTCTCGGTCAGGTGCAGCAGCTCGGGCACGGCGTCCTTGTGCCGGCCGAGCGCGAGTTCGGCCTCCAGCCGGCGGTGCAGGAGCAGCAGCCGCTGCTCCTCCAGCCGCAACCGCTGCCGCGCGGCGAACGCGCCCGGCACCCCGGCCAGCGGTTCCCCCTGCCACAGGGCCAGGGCCTCCGCCAGCAACCGCTGTGCCCTGCCCGGATCCTGCGCCCGGCACGCGGCTGCCTGCCGCTCCAGCCGCTCGGCGCGGGCCGCGTCCAGACGGTCCTCGTCGACGCGGATCAGATAGCCGTTCCCGGCCGTGACGATCACTTGGTCGCGGTCCGGGGCCGACGCGGGGTCCGCCGTACCGGACGCCGTACCGGCGGTTCCTCTCAACGCCCGCCGCAGCCGCCAGACATAGGTGCGGATCATGTGCGGCGCCCGCGACGGCGGCGCTTCCCCGCACACCCCGTCGACCATCTGCCCCATCGACACCGCCGTCCCGCGATGCATCAGCAGCATCGCGAGCGTCGCCTGCTGCTGGGGCCGCCCCAGCGGGACGGCCTCACCGTCGAGCCAGGCACGGGGGCGGCCCAGAATCGAGAACTCCAGCGCATGCGTCATCGTGAACCTGATCCTGGGGGTGGGGGCGTGGCGGCCCGGTCGGCGCGTACGGACCGGTGGCCGGCCTGCCGGACGCCGCGCCGGGTCGTGGGCGATGACGCTAGGGGGTGCCGGGCGGTGGGGGATCGGTCGGGATATCGGTCGCTGTATCCGCAATCCGGTTTTCCCACTCAGGGGGTGCCGGTTTGGCGGGGGCGCATCCGCTGGACCTCTTCCCAGGTGTGGGTCGGTTCGGTGCCCTGACGGATACGTCGGATCTGTTCGTCGAGGGTGGGGTCTTGAGCACCGATGGCGATGCCGCGCCAGAGGGCCAGAACGTGGGCGCGTTCACCGGGGGTGGCATCCGCGAGAGCCTCGTCGAACCGGGGGCGCATGCCCTCCGGGAGAGCCTGGCGCACATCGGTGGCGCTGCGGCCCACGTCCTGTGGCGCGGGGGGAGGGTCGGTGGGAGGGGTTCTCATGCGGCTTTCCTTTCCCGCCAGGAGTTCCCCGGCATCCCACGCAGCACTGTGCCCGGAGCCCCGCACAGCGCACCGAGGCCGTCGTCCTGTGCCGTACGGGCGCGCGGCCCGTACCCCCGTGTGTCGTCCTCTCTGCCTGCGGTGGCGTGGACAGTGGGCACCCGGTCGATGCTCAACTCGTAGTCATCGTAGTCACCTGCGAGCAGGAGCATGGCGATCAGGCCCGTACGAGAAGCTGGAGCCCCGATTCTGACCGCCAGCGTAAAGCACTTGGCGGAGGTTGAAACCGGTCGCAACTCCTGGCCCCGTGGCTGCCGTTGTCAGGGTTGGTGCGGAGGCCTTCCGTGTGTCCAGGATGCCGGCCGGGCGTACGCTGGGCGGACAAGAGCACGTCACCACACGCACCAGGCGGGGATCATGAGCGCTCTAGGGGAGAACGTCAGGAAGCACCGGCGGCTACGGGGGCTGACTCAGGAGCAGTTGGCCTACGCCGCCGGCCTCGCTCCCTCCACTGTCGCCAAGCTGGAGCAGGGCGGAAGCGTCCGCATCGAAACCCTTCACGTTCTGGCTCGCGCACTGCATGTGAAGACCTCTCAACTCATGGCCTCGGACACACCGGAGCCCGTACGGGGCGAAGACCCGACGCGCGTCGGGCTCGCCGATTTGCGGAGCGCCCTCACCCCGCCTCTGGGAATCACCCACGGCGGAACCGAAAGGCCCGATGAGGAACCCGACCTCTCTGCGCTGCTGGATGTGATCCGCACCGGGTCGGCGGCGTACGACTCGGACAACTTCGGTTCTGTGGCCGGTAAGATGCCTCAGATCATCCGGGACGCCAATTCCGCTGTCGCTTACTTCGACAACGGGGAGGAGCATACAAAGGCGCTGTCCGCCCGTGCAGAGGCGTACTTGTTGGGTGGCCGGTACCTCACACAGGTTCGGCAATATGACCTCGCCTATCACGCGCTGTCCGGAGCGATTCACGACGCGCAAGAGGTACATGACATGGATACCGCCGGCTATGCCGTGGTCATTATGTCGTGGCTTCTGCTGAGGCAAGGGCGCTTCGACGACGCGGAGCGAGCGGCTGTCGAGACGGCGGACCACCTGGAGCCGCGTATCTCGAAGGCGCCCCCGGAAAGGCTCGCAGTGTGGGGCTGGCTCGCCCTGCAAGCGGCTGCCGCTGCTGTCCGCAACAACCGCCCCGACGACAGCGCGGAAGCCCGCCGGATCGCCGAGTCCGCCGCTGCTGCCCTGGGCAGGCACCCCGATACCCGGCACCGGTTCGGGCGGTTCGATACCGCAGTTGCCGGAATGAAGGGGCTGGAGGACGAGTTGATCTCGGAGAACGGCGACCCGTACAGAGTGATTGACGAATCCACCGGAAAGGCCCGGTTCTCGGATCACACCATGAAGGCGGCCCGCATTGCCGAGACGGACAAGGAATGGAACCGGCACCGGCTCACCGTGGCGACGGCATTCGTCAAGGTGGGCGAGCACGACAAGGCACTCGACCGGCTGACGGCCGTGGACTACGCCAACCCGCAGTGGATCCGGCACCAGCGCATGGCGCAGGACGTGATGGTGGCGATCGTCCAGCGCCGTAAGCGCAGGCTCACCGCCGAGATGCGAGCCATGGCCACCCACCTGGGTGTGCTGGGCTAGCTGCTGTGTAGCGCGGTAGATCCGAGCGATCGCGGTTCCAACTACCGCGCTACAGCGCTGGATTGAGAGGTTCTGTGGCCATAGCTTCGCGGTATCCCGGAGTCGAGCAGGGCAGGGGCCAAGATGGTGCACAGAACGGAAGCCGATCACCAGCGCAGGCGGGATCTTGCCGACGGTGCGGCGGGGGTCGCACGCTTACTCCCTTGGGCGGCGGATGACGGCCGACCCTGCTACCTCGTGACCGATGGCGGGGGGTGGTTGTCGGCGCTCGCCGACGACAAGGAGGCCGTACAACTCGCTGTGGGCGCTGAGCTGTTGCAGCACGTCAACGCGACCTTGGGCGTACCGAAGCTGTCGGACGGGGAACTGCGTTACCTGGTGGCCCGTCTGTACGAGGCGCTCGGCGACGCGCTCAGGGTCGCCGAGAGCAGGGGCAAGCGGCGCAGGGCCTACCCGGCGGTGACCGCGTGAGTCGACAGACGTTCCTGTTCGCCGACTGGACGACGGCCCCGGACCCGAAGGCGTCCGCTGAGTACGTGGTCGTCTGCCGGGACAACCTGAACGGTGCCGACGAAGACCACGAAGAGCACCCGGAGCCGTGCGGGTGGTCGTTCAGTGTCCTGGACGACAAGGACGAGGCCGACAAGCAGCAGAAGGCCCACGCGGAGGGCAGCGGACACCGGTTCTTCCTGGAAGTCTCCCGGTGCCCCACGGTTGTCACGCCCCCGCCGGGGTCGGTCCTGGCGGGCCGACTCGCTCGACGCGAACGGTCTACCCGCTGACAGGTTGCACGGATCATCAACCCGACTACGAGGGAGCAGTCCATGGGCAAGCATGGTGGAGGGTCCGGAGACGGGCAGGGCGGAAGCCAGCAGGACGACAGCAGCAGCGGTGCCAAGCACGGTGGTGGTGGCTCGGACGAGGGCGGCAACACCTCTGACGGTTCCGGCCCCGCGACGGGTGAGTAGGCGCACGTGACGACACGCACACAGGAGGCGGGTCCTTCGGGGCTCGCCTCTGCGCTCGTTGAAGCGGGCGCTCTGACGTCCGACTGGCTGCCGGCGTTCGAAGCGGTCCCCCGTGAGCTGTTCGTGCCTGACCGCATCTGGCCGGGCATCGCGGACGGCACGCGGCAGACGGCGTTGGTGGACCGCGCCAAAGACCCCGAGGCATGGTTCAAGGCGGTGTACTCCGACATACCTCTCACCACGCAGTGGGATGACGGAGAGCACATCGGGGACGGCCTGGGCACTACGCCGACAAGTTCCAGCTCGATGCCGCGCATGGTCTTCTCGATGCTCGCTGACCTGGACGTGCGGGAAGGCCAGCGTGTACTGGAGATTGGCACCGGTACGGGCTGGAACGCGGGACTTCTGTGTCATCGGCTGGGCGGCGCGAACGTGATCAGCATCGAGTATGACGAGGACGTGTCCGAAGGCGCCGTGGAAAACCTTCGGCGTGCCGGCCTGGCACCCCTGGTGCTTGTGGGAGACGGCCGCCTGGGGCACGCCAGCAGTGCCCCGTTCGACCGGATCATTGCCACGTGCTCAATCGGGGAAGTGCCCCGGGCATGGATCGAGCAGACTCGCCCCGGCGGGGTCGTCGTCGCCCCGTGGGGGACGGACTACGGCGGTGAGTGCATCGTGCGTCTGGTCGTCGGCGGCGACGGCACGGCGAGTGGCCCCTTCACCCGTTCCAGTGCCTTCATGCGCCTGCGACAGCAGCGCACGGAGCGCCCTCCGTTCGTTGCCTACCTCAAGGGGCAGGACTGGCCCGCGGACGGTACCAAGAGCGCGACCGCGCTCTCCCCCGCTGACATCGGCGGGTGGCTCGAACAGTTTGTGATCGGGTTGCACGTGCCCGGGGCGTTCTGGCGGGCCGAGCGGTACGACGACGGCTCTTACACGCTGTGGACGTACAGTACCGACACCCAGTCGTGGGCTTCGGCTGACTACGAGCCAGGGGCGAACGAATACGTGGTCGTCCAGTCCGGTCCGCGCAAACTGTGGGACGAGACGGAAGCGGCGTATCGCTGGTGGGAGGAGACCCACCGACCCGGCTTCGATCGCTTCGGACTCACGGTGGACGAGCACGGCGAACGGGTCTGGCTCGATTCCCCGGACAATCCGGTACCCCGCCCGAGCGCATAGCCGCTCCGTCCAACGGCCCTGGCCGGTGTTCCTTCCCGAGCGCTGGCCGGGGCCTTCTCACGCTACGAGGAGCCCGGAGGGACTGCCGACAGGCCCGTCGCCCACCAGAATTTCGTGTTCTGCGCCGAGCTGTAACGGGCTGGGACAGGCCATCGAGCGCGGTCCGGTCCGTAGCCGCCGCTCAGCGCGTGCTGATCCGCGCGGCCACGCAGGGGTCCTCGTTGCGGTAGCCGAGGCGGGTGTAGAGCCGGTCCGCAGGGGGGTTGTCGGCGAGTTGCCACAGTGTGCAGAAGCCGTACCGGCGGACGGCGTACCGGGTCAGCCACGAGGTGAGTGCCGCGCCGAGGCCCTGGCCGCGCTGGGCCGCGTCGGTCGCGACGGATGCCATCAGTGGCGCGCCGCTGTCCCGCAGACTGCTCATGGCACCGCATGCCACGAGCCGGCCGTCCGCGTCGCGGATTCCCGCCCAGAAGCTGACGTCCGGGGAGCCGGGCCCGGTCGAGTGGGCCGGGCTGTGCTCGCTGAGGAAGGCGAGCAGTTCGTCGTGGTGCGTCCCGTCCAGCTCGGTCACCCGCTTCTCCGCCGGGTGGAGCGGCGGCTCGTCGAGCGTCCAGCGGAAGAGCCAGGCGACCGGGTCGGTCACCGGGAGATGGCGGCCGAGCAGCACGTCGGTGCCCCGTGGTCCGGTGAACTCCTCGACCGTTCCGGGGAGTTGGTGGGCCGCGCGGAGGGTGAGGCCGGCTGCGGCGGTCGGTTCGCCGACGCTCCACAGGTGGCCGCGCGGCTCGTCGAGCCAGGCCACCGCGCCGTCGCCGGACCAGCCGATCCGGTCGGCGGGGCGTGGCCGCGCGGCGCCGAAGCGCAGCAGGGCCGCGCCGGTTTGCTGCTCCAGGCCCTGGGTGAACAGGTCCACGGTCTGGGGAGGAAAGGTCGTCGCCTGCATCGTTCTCCGGGGAAGGATTCCTCTGTGGGGAAGGACGGACGGGCGGGCGGACGGTCCGGATCCGCGCAGGGCAGGGCCGGAACCGTTGTTCGGGGTTGGGAGATGTGGGGAATTCCGGTGGCCGCTGTGCGCATGGCGAAGCGGCCGGCGAACCGGAGGTCCCACTGTTGCACATCGCCCCCGGCCCCGTGCAAATCTGCCCGCTCTTGTGCGGTGGCGAGGAGGTCCGTGCCCTCCGGAGGTCCCTGAGCTCCGTACTGACAGCGACGGGCAGGCCACCCACCGTACGTACCCGACTCCATCGGGCACAGAATGTCGGGTCCCGCGTCGCGGGCGCCGCCTAGCGTGGTGGTCGTCAAGAGGAAGAGGAAGGGGCACCGGGCGTGCTGGAGCGGTTGAACCAGGCGATGGAACACATCGAGTGCCGTCTCGACGGGCAGATCGACGTGGCCGAGCTGGCGCGTACCGCGGCCACCTCGGAGTACCACCTGCGCCGGATGTTCTCCGCGCTGGCGGGCATGCCGTTGTCGGAGTACGTGCGGCGCCGCCGGCTCACCGTCGCGGGGGCCGAGGTGCTCGCGGGGCGTGAGACGTTGCTGGAGATCGCGGTGCGGTACGGCTACGGCTCGGGGGAGGCGTTCGCGCGGGCGTTCCGTGCCGTGCACGGCGTCGGCCCGGGCGAGGCGCGGCGCACGGGCGCCGTGCTCAGCTCCCAGCCCCGGATGGCCTTCCGTCTCGTTGTCGAAGGGAGCAGCAGTATGCGTTACCGGGTTGTGGACAAGCCGGATTTCACTGTCGTCGGGCTCAAGGCCCGGATACCCCTGGTGCATTCAGGGCCCAACCAGGCGATCGTGGACTTCGTCCGGGGGATCGACCGGGAGACCCTGGGACGCCTGGAGAAGCTGTCGGACCAGGAGCCGCACGGCATCGTCGCGGTCTGCGACGACCTGGACCCCAGCCGCGCCGAGGGCACCGAACTCGACTACTGGCAAGGGGTGCTCACGGCCGCTCCGGCCCCCGAGGACATGAGTACTCTCGCCGTCCCGGCCGGCACCTGGGCGGTCTTCACGACCTCCGGCCCGGCGCCGCGGGCCATTCAGGAGCTGTGGCGGGACGTGTTCACCGAGTGGTTCCCGTCGAACCCGTACCGCAGCCGCTCCGGCCCCGAGATCCTGCGCACCCGGCTGTCGGCGGACAAGACGGAGGCGGATGCCGAGCTGTGGCTGCCGGTGGAGCCGGAACGCGGCTGAACACGGTGGCCCCGCGGGGGAGGAGGTCCGGCCCCCGCGGGCGCGGCCCGAGCGCAACCCCGCCGATCCCCTCCCGGCTGTCACACTGAGCCCGTGATGGAACTCAACGGACAGCCCGCCGCTCCCGAGGCCCTGCGGGCGCTCGCGCTCACGAACTACGGGCACTTCACCACGATGCGGGTCGACGACGGACGGGTGCGGGGGCTGGGGCTGCATATGGAGCGGCTGGGGCGGGACTGCCGGGAGGTGTTCGGGGCGCAGTTGGACCCGGAGTGGGTGCGGGGGCTCGTGGCGCGGGTGGTGCCGGGGGAGGGGAGCTGTGTGGTGCGGGTGACCGTGTTCGATCCCGGGATCGATCTGGGGCGGCCCGCCGCGCACGCGACTCCGCACGTGCTCGTGACCGTCAGGGCGGCGGCCGGCGGTGACGGGCTGCCGCCGCTGCGGGTCAAGACCGTGCCGTACGTGCGGGACGCGCCCGCCGTCAAGCACGTCGGGCTGTTCGGGACGCTGCGGGCGCGCCGGGCCGCTCAACTCGCCGGGTTCGACGACGCGTTGTTCACCGGGCCCGGAGGGCTCGTCTCGGAGGGCGGGACGTGGAACGTCGGCTTCGTCCGCGGGGACGGCGCCGTCGTGTGGCCCGAGGCCGAGGTGCTGCCCGGAGTGACCATGGCCCTGTTGCGGGAAGGGCGGGAAGGGCGGGAAGGGCGGGAAGGGCAGAAGGGGAACGAGCATGTTGTTGCCCCGGTCACCGTCGAAGACGTCCGTACGATGCGCGGGGCCTTCGCCACCAACGCCGCCGTCGGGGTGCGGGGCGTGGCCGCTGTCGACGACGTCCGGTTCGACGCCGACGAGGCCGCGCCCGTGCTCGACCGGCTCAGGGAGTCCTACGCCCGTGTCCTCGGCGAACCGCTCCGCTGAGACTCGCAGCCGGCACTCACAGCTGTCCGAACGGCACCGTGTTCCTGATCGCCTCGGAGACGCCCGTGAGCATGTCGAGGCCCCCGCCCTCCCCGGTGTACTCCCGGGGCACGGTCACCTCCACCCACGCCTCCCGGCGCGTGGCCGTGCAGCGGACGCCGCCATCCGGCTGCTGCTCGGGCATCCAGTCGATGCCGGCGACCTCCCAGCGGGGCCCGTACGGGTCGTAGCGCGCGTCGTCCGGCGTCAGAACCGCCGGTTTGTCCCCGCCGCACCGCAGCACGATCGTCGCCTTCCCGGGTCTGCCCCACGCGGCGGTGAACTCCGACGCCTCCCGCGAGGGCGTACGGCGCGGTAACCCGCCGACGCTGTCCGGCAGTTCCTTCGCCAGTGCCCGGCAGTACTGCGCCTGCCGTCCCGTCGGGTGCGGCGCCGGGCGGGCCGCGGTCTCCTCGGCGGACGCGCAGCCGGCGGCCGTGGTCAGCGCCAGGGCGGCGCACAGGAGGGACGGGCGGCGGCGGGGCGGGATCATCCGTCGAGCTTACGCACCCCCTGTGCACCCTGCTCGGCCGTGCTGCTTCAGCGGCTTTCCAGCCCGTGCACCTTCTCGTGGGTGTGCGTCTCGATGTCCTTGATGGTGCAGTCGATCAGCTGGTCCGCGAGCCGGTTGAGGGCTCTGGCCACCGACAGCTCGTCGCCGATGGCGGGAACGTTCTCGTCGCCGGGGTTGCAGCGGGCGGTGCCCTCGCCGACCATGCCGCCGCCGGGCTCGCGGCCGAGGAGCCGGGCCTCGGCGGTGACCGTGTGGTCGTGCTCGGTGATGCTGATGTGGATGTCCCAGCTCTTCGTGCCGGTCACGGGAGCTCCTTACGGCCGCGTACGCACCCTGCCCCCGCCCACGCTGGCACGGGCAGGGGCAGGACGCATCCCGGAGCACGGCGAACGGGGCACGGGGTGCCCCCGGGCGGACCGCGCGGTGTTCAGAACAGCTGGGCCGCGATCCACATCACCCCGGCCCATGCCCCGACCAGCACCGCGACCCCGACGGCCGCGAACAGCCAGACCGTGGGGGGCGGTGGTTCGACCGGCTCCGGCTCCGTGACCTCGACGGGACAGCAGCGGGAGCAGTGTTCGGGGATGTCAGACATGTGTGCAGACTGCTGTGCGCCGGTCCGTGATCACAAGGTTTTTGTGCGCCGCTTTGCGCTGTTGTTCGATGGCCGGGAGCCCCCGGACAAGGAGACCGGGACCTCGCGGTGGCCGTTGGTGATGAAGGACTCCTGCGGGCGCAGCTCCTCGGCCGGTACGGCGAGGGCCAGGCCGGGGAAGCGGCCGAAGAGCGCGGGCAGCGCGATCCGGGCCTCCAGCCGGGCCAGTTCCGAACCCAGGCAGAAGTGCGTGCCGTGGCCGAAGGCCAGGTGCTCGCGGCGCGCGGGGCGGGTGAGGTCGAAGCGGCCGGCGTCCGCGCCGTGGATGGCGGGGTCGCGGCCCGCCGCCGCGAAGTTGACGAGGATGGGCTCGCCCCGCCGGAAGACGGCACCGGTCTCCGCGTCCTCGATGTCCTCGACGGCGAAGCGCAACGGCACATGGGCGACCGGCGAGTTGTGCCGCAGGGACTCCTCGATCACGTCGGTCCACTCGGCGCGGCCCTCGCGCACCAGGGCCAGTTGCTCCGGGTGCGACAGGAGGTTGACGATCGCGTGGTCGAGGAGGCTGACGGTCGTCTCGTGCCCGGCACCGATCAGCAGCAGCATGCTGTCGAGCAGTTCCTGCTCGCTCAGCGAGGTCCCGGTCTCGTCGTCGTGCGCCTCGATGAGCCCGCTGGTCACATCGTCACCGGGCGTCTCGCGCTTGGCGGCGATCAGGGCGGCCAGCAGCTCGTAGGCGGCCCGCCCGTTCTCCATCGCCTCCTCCTCGGTGAAGTCGGTGGCGAAGAAGCCGCCGACGACGGCGCGGAACGCGTCGTGCATCGGCTCCGGCACTCCCAGCAGCGTGTTGACGACCCGCAGCGGCAGCATCCACGCGAACAGCGCGCGCACGTCGACCGGGCCCTCGCCGTGTCCCTCCAACTCGTCCAGGAGCTCCGCCGTGATGTCCTCGATGGCGGGCGCGAGCGCGCGCACGCGGCGGGCGCTGAACGCGGAGCCGATGAGCCGCCGCAGCCGGGTGTGCTCGGCGCCGTACGCGGTCAGCGCGTTGCGCACGTCGACCCAGATCCGCAGCGGCCACTGCTCGGGGACCTCGCCCGCCACATAGGCGGGCCAGTGCTGGTAGGCGTCCTTCGACACCCGCGGGTCGGTGAGCAGCCGCTTGGCCAGGGCCGTGTCGGTCACCGACCAGGCGCGTATCCCGCCGGGCAGCTCCACCGGCACCGCCGGGCCGAGCGCGCGCAGCCGGGCCGCCTCGCCGTGCAGGTCGGAGCCCGTCGGGTCGAGCGCGTACGGGCAGCCGGAGGTGAGGGGTGAGGGTTTCATGGGCTCTCTCGGTCGGTTTCCGCCGCGCCGGTGGCGGGCCCACCGGCGGGAACGGGGACTGTAGCCCGGGGCCCGGGAACCTTCAAGAGCGTGTAACGCACCGTCAAAACCCTTTTCGGTCAGGCCAGGGGGCCGTACGCACGCTTGTCCGCCGTGCCCGTTACGGTGATCGTCGACAACGCGGAACCACACACACGACAGCGGAACCACACACGCGACAGGGGTGGGCATCATGACAACGGCATCCACACGGCACGCGGTCGTCGTCGGCGGCAGTCCCGCCGGGCTGCTCGCCGCGCACGTGCTGAGCGCGCACGCCGACAAGGTCACCCTCGTCGAGCGCGACCGCTTCCCCGCGGGCCCCGAGCACCGCCGCGGCGTGCCGCAGGACCGGCACACGCACGTCCTCCTCGACAGCGGCCAGCGCGCCCTGGAGGAACTGCTGCCCGGCATCCTCGACGAGCTCGCGGCCCAGGGCTCGCCCCGCGTCGGCATGCCCGAGGACATCGTGCAGTGGCAGAACGGCCGCTGGATCCGGCGCACCCCCTCCACCGGCTACATCCTCACCGGATCCCGCCCGCTCACGGACTGGGCGGTGCGCGAGCGGGTGCTGAAGAACCCGCGGATCGAGACGGTCGAGAACACCGAGGCGACCGGGCTCGCCGGGGACGCCCGCCGGGTGCGCGGCGTGCGTCTGCGCGAGCGCGGCACCCACCCCGTCGGCCAGGGCGAGTACGTCCTCGACGCCGGCCTCGTCGTCGACGCCACCGGGCGCGGCTCCCGCGCCCCCGCCTGGCTCGCCGCGATCGGCGCCGAACCCCCGCACGAGGAGTACCTGGAGACCGGCCTCGCCTACGCGTCCCGCTTCTACCACGCCCGCCCCGCCGACGCCGCGCTCGGCTTCCGCGGCGTCTACATCGTGTCCAACGCGCGGCAGCAGAGCGGCGCGGTGCTCATGCCGCTGGAGGGCGACCGCTGGTCGCTGATCCTCTCCGGGCTGCGCGGCAGCGAACCGCCCACGGACGAGGCCGGTTTCCGCGACTTCGCCGCCACCCTGCCGCACCCGCTGGTGCACGACTGGCTGCGCGAGGCCGAACCGGCCGGCCCGATCCACGGCTTCCGCAAGACCGCCAACACCCGCCGCCGCTACGACCGTCCGGGCCGCCGCCCGGCCGGCTTCCTCGCGACCGGCGAGGCCCTGTGCGCCTTCAACCCCGTCTACGGGCAGGGGCTCGCGGTGTCCGCGCTCTCGGCGCTCGCGCTGCGCGACGCCCTCGCCGACCCGCGGCGGGTGCCCACCACACGCCGCGTGCAGCGGGCCCTGTCCGAGGCCGCGCGCCCGGCCTGGGACATCTCCGCCGGAGCCGACAAGAACGTGCCCGGCGCCCTGGGCAACGTGATGCGGCCGCGCACCCTCGACAAACCCGTCGACTGGTACATGGAGCGGCTGCAGCGGCGCGCCTGCGGCAACCCGGAGATCGGCCGGGTCTTCCGCAGCGTGCTCCACCTCAACACCCCGGCGAGCGCCCTGTTCGCGCCGGCCGTCGCCCGTGCCGTGCTGTTCGGCCCGGAGCCGGCGGCGCCGACGGAGCCGCCCATGGAGCCGGAGTCGCGGGCGGGTTGAGCGGACACCCGCCCGCCGGGCGGATGACGGGGCCGGGCAGCCCCGTCATCCGCCCGGCCCTTCACACGGTCCGGCGTCAGCCCGCGAAGTCCTGCGCCCACCAGTAGTTGCCGTTGCCGTCGACGGTCAGGCCGACACCGCTCCACTTGGAGTCGGTGAGGATGTTGGCGCGGTGGCCCGGCTCGTCGATCCACGCCTGGACCACCGACTGCGGGTCCTTCCAGAAGCCGCGCGCGCCCGCCGCGTTCTCCCAGACGCCACCGAGCGGGTGCGAGTAGCCGTACTGCCGCATCCGGTCGTAGATGTTCTCGAAGGTGTAGTGGCCCTGCCGCTGCCGGCGGGCCTGCTCGTCGGCCTCGTCCTGCGCGGTGCGCGCGAGAACGTTGTCCCACTGCAGCGGCTGCTTGCCGTTCTGCTGGCGGTAGGCGTTGACGCGGTCGAAGACCTCGCGCTTGAACTGCTCGACGCGGTCGCCCGGCTGCGGGGTGGAGGTGCCCCCGAACGTCCACTTCTGGGAGTCCGTGCCGTTGCAGGTGTAGATCTGGAGCGCGTTGCCGTCGACGGTGTTGCCGCCGGGGACGTCGAGGCACTTGCCCGACTGCGGGTTGACCAGGGTGTCGCCCAGGTAACGCACCCACTTCTGGGCGCCGGAGCCGTTGCAGTCCCACAGCTGGACCTTGGTGCCGTCGGTGGTGCCGCTGGAGGCGACGTCCAGGCACTTGCCGAACGCGGTCACCGTGGCGCCGACCTCACCGGGCTGCTCGGTGTAGGTCCACTTCTGGGAGTCCGTGCCGTTGCAGGAGTACAGCTGCACGGGCGTCCCGTTGCCCGTACTGCCGCTCCGCACGTCCAGGCACTTGCCACCGAGGCCGGTCACCTGGCCGGAGAGCTGTGCCGCCTGTGCCGTCGCGGGCACGGCGGTGACGGCTATCGCCGCCAGGGCGAAAGCGCCCAGTATGTGCGACTTCTTCACCGGCTTCTTCAGCGACTTCTGCATGACGCCCGTCCTTCTTCTCGGTTCGGAGTCCCGGGCTCTCGAACGGCCCGGTCGATCGGTTTCGACGAGGCTAGGAAGGCCCGCTAAACAGCCGATCAACGTCCGTTCGCCGGACGGTCCGGGCCGTCCGGACGGCCGACTGTCCCGGCCCGCTGACATCCGCTGTCAGCGAGGTGCGAGCGACATGTCAGCGGGCGGGTGTGGACTGGCCCGGCAACGAACACTCGCACTCGCACGCCAAGGAGAAGCGCGATGACGCAGAAGACCGAACTCGCCTCCCTCGCCCAGGAGATCCTGGAGCTGGAGTCGGAGACCTTCGAGATCTCGGACTACTCGGACGCCAGCGAGGTCGTGCTCGCCGGCTCCACCAGCTCCAGCTCCACCTCGACCTGCTCCAGCACCACGAGCACCACCAGCTGCTCCGCCTGACCGGAGCGCCGGAGGACAGGGCTCTGCCGGTGCGAGGCGTCGCGCACCGGCAGAGCCCGTCAGTGTGTACCCGGCCTGTGCCGCACCCGTTCTCAGGGGAACGGGTGCGGCACCAGCCGCAGTTCGTCCTCCCGCAGAGCTGTCGTCCGCCGGCCCGCGCGCAGGAACGCCGTGCGCAGCCGGGGCATGCCCAGCGCCCGCTGCCGGTCCCAGCCGAAGTCGATCGGCAGCAGCCCGGGGACGAGCGTGGCGACCGTCCGCAGCCCCATGCGCTCCTGCTCCGGCGCCGTCTGGTCCACCACGATCACATCGAACCCGGCGTCCGTGAGCTCCGCCACGCACCATCGCACGTCGTCGCGCAGATCGCCGGTGCGCGGGCGGCGGTGCTGCCACTGCGCGTACAGTTCGTCCATCGTGCGCACCGACTCCGGCTCCAGGTACTCGCGCGCGTACCCGGCCATGCGCGGCAGCCCGTACAGCCGGGCGTGGTGGGTGAGTTCGCGCACCCGGGAGAAGTCGTCGGCCATGGCCTCCAGTTCCTCGCGGTGCTCGCGCACCTGCCGGTCCAGATGCGGCAGATACGTCAGGACCTCCGCGAGTGCCGCCTCCACCGCCTCCTCCGGGTCGAGCCGGGCCCCCGCCGCGAAGGAGAGGGTGCCCGGACCGCCGTCGCGGCGCACGGCGACGGCGGTGACCACGGGGACGGCCAGATCGACGCGGTTGTCGAAGGCACGCACGTCATAGCCCTGCAGGGCCGCCCGGTCGGCCATCGCCCGCACCGCGCCCGAGGCGCAGGACGCCAGGTCGATGCCGGTGAGCCGGGCGCGGCCGTACCAGCCGAGCAGGAACGCGTCCCGCTCGATCAGCTCCAGCAGACCGTAGAGCACCGCCTCCTCCGGACAGCTGCCGGTGGCACAGCCGTTGGAGCTCTCGAAGACGAAGTTGTCGCAGTCCCGGCCCGCCCCGTAGTGCACCATGCGCGCCGGCACCAGGACCGTACGGTCGTCGCGCAGCGAGTGGCCGCGCACCCACGGAATGGGGCGGGCCGGGTCGAAGGGGGCGACCATCGGGTCGTCGCGGTAGGTCCGCGCGGCGTACGTCCCGCACGCGCGCGGGTCGACGGCCGCCGCGCCGCGCGCGACGAGGCTGTCGTAGGACTCCACGAGGGGGCCGTCGGCGCGGCGGCGGTGGATGCCCGCGTAGCGTTCGAGCCCTTCCAGGTAGGCCAGGGTGCGGCTGTCGGCGAACGAGTTGGCCTGCCCGCTCCAGGTGACGTCCGACAGGCCCGCGTAGGTGCGCACGAACACGCTGCCCGCGACGGGCGAGGTCGTCGGCGAGGCCACGTTGATCCAGGTGTCCTCGCCGAGCGCCCCGCACACCGGGTTGGCGAGGGCACCGTGGGGCAGCGGGTAGTCGCGCGCGTCGCGCAGACGGCCGGCGTCGGGGGCGGGCTTGGGCCGCGACTCCAGCCGCACCGCCTCCGGTGTGCCGCCCGGCGCCAGGGTCCCGCACCCCGGGCACAGCGGCTCCGCCAGCAGCGGCAGCGTGCTCACCCCGAGCGTGGCCAGATCCACCCGGGTCACCTGCGGCAGCGGCAGGTCGTGCGGGGAGTGCCACCGGCCGTCGGGCCGGCCCGCGCCCGCCGGGCGGCCCGAGAGCAGTACCGCCTCGTACACGGCCCACACTGCCGTAGCCGTGAAGTCCGTCACCACGGGCCACACGCCCGCGCCCGTCCCGCGCGCCCCGACCTCCAGCGCGTCGCGCTCGGAACGCGACCGCAGCCGCTGCCAGCGGCGCGCCAGACAACTCCCGCACGCCGCAGGGGCGTTCCCGGTGGCACCCCAGGGGCCGACGAGGGCCGCCTGCGCGGTCAGGTGCACGGTCGCGCGCGGGCGGTCCTCCGCGTACGGGTCGTGCCCGGGCCGGAACGCGTCGGCCGCGCCGACCGGCACCACGAGCGGTGCCACGGCGTCGGGGCCGTGGCCGGCGGCGCGGAAACGCTCGTCGAGGGCCCGCTGCAGCGTGTCCCGGGCGGCCGCCATGGGACGGGTGATCAGCGGGCCGCTCATGAGGTGTTGCTCCACCGGAACGTCCGCAGCGCCAGCACGCCGAAGACGGCGGCGAACACGGCGAGCCCGCCGCACGCGATCCCGATGCCTGCCAGGCTCGCGCTGCCCGAGACCGCCTGCGAGATCCCGTCGTTGAGATAGCGCAGCGGCAGCGCCTTCGAGACGGCCTGGAGCCACGACGGCATCGCGTCGATCGGATAGAACGAGCCGGACAGGAACGCCATCGGCACCATCACGCAGTTGGCGACCGCCGCGACCGCCTCCGGGGTGTCCGCGCGGGAGCCGATCACCAGGCCGATCGCGAGGAACGCGGTGATGCCGCACACCAGCACCGGCACGGCCAGCGGCCACGTGCCGGCCATCCGCAGCCCGAACACCGGCAGCAGCGCCACCCCCAGGAACAGCGCCGTCTGCACCGCGCCGATCACGAGCGCGATGACGTACCGGGAGGCCAGTACGGACACCAGCGGCGTCGGCGTCAGCCGGATCAGCCGCAGCAGATCGTCCCGGCGCCACTGCATCAGCGTGAACGCCACCCCGAACACGGCGGCGTTGCCCACCCCCCAGGACAGCACGCCCGGCGCGATGTAGTCGATGTAGCCCCGGCCGCTGGCCTCCACCGTCTTGCCCCGGAAGATCAGTCCGAAGACGACGAGGAAGAGCAGCGGGAAGGCGAAGGTGAAGAAGACCGTGGTCCGGTCGCGGACCGAGGCCCGGTAACCGGCCGTCGTCAGAGCGGAGAAGGAGCTCATCAGGTGCCCTCCGTGAGTTCCAGGTAGACGTCCTCCAGGGTCGCGGAGTGCGTACGCACCCCGTCCAGGCCGACGGCCGCGCCGACCGCCGCGAGCACCGGGCCCGGCTCCCGGGTCTCCAGCACGACCGCGCCGCCCTCCACGACGACCCGGTCCACGCCCGCGAACTCCCGCGCGCGCTCGGGGGAGATGCGTTCCTCCGGCACCATCAGCCGCGAGGGCGCCCCCGCCGCGTCCACCAGACGGGCCGGGCTGTCCAGGGCGACGACCTCACCGGCGACGACGATCGCGACCCGGTCGCACAGCGCCTCCGCCTCGTCCAGGTGGTGCGTGGTGTACACGATGGTGCGGCCCTCGCCCTTGAGCGCGCGCAGCACCTCCCACAGGGCACGCCGCGCCTGCGGGTCGAGCGCCGCCGTCGGCTCGTCCAGGAAGATCAGCTCCGGTCCGTGGACGAGCGCCGAGGCGATCGCCAGCCGCTGCCGCTGCCCGCCGGAGAGCACGTCCACGCGGACGTCCCCCTGCCCCTCCAGACCGACGAGCGCCAACGCGCGCGCCGCACCGCCGTGTCCGGCCCCGTACAGCGCCGCGACCGTCTCCAGGTGCTCGCGTGCCGTGAGCCGCGTGAAGAACGCGGAACTCTGCGTCTGCACGCCGATGCGCGGCAGCAGGGAGATCCGGCGCGGCCAGGGCGACTGCCCGAGGACCGACACCGAGCCGGCGTCCGCCTCCCGCAGCCCCTCCATGATCTCGATCAGCGTGGTCTTGCCCGCGCCGTTCGGCCCGAGCACCCCGAAGAACTCGCCGCGCCCGACCGTGAGCGAGATCCCCGCCACGGCCTGGACGTCGCCGTAGCGTTTGCGCACCCCCTCCAGGACGAGGGCGGGTGGCGTCGTGTCGGTCATGCTTCCTCAACTCTGCTCGACAACTGGTGAACTCGACGTGTGGTGAACTCGATAGGCGGTGGATGACAGACGGATGACGGACAGCGGTCAGCCGCGGGTGAGCAAGTGGTGGGCCAGAACCGCGAGTCCGACCACGGCACCGCAGGCCAGCGCGGTCACGCCCAGCCCGTACGCCGCGTACGCGATCCGCGCCCCGCGCGGATACCCGGCCGCTCCCGGGCCGTGCCCCACCGCCCGCGCGCACAGCAGCCGCAGGAAACGGCGGCTCTGGGCGGCGTAGTCGGTCATGCCCAGGGCGTGGGAGAGCGCCTTGTAGCCGTCCAGCGGCGGCACCGGCACCAGGTTCGTGAGCGCCAGGACGGAGCCGAGGAGCAGCAGCCCGGCCAGCGGGCCGCGCGCCTGCGCGCCGTCGGGCAGCAGCGACCGGGCGAGCGCGAACGGCAGCAGGAACACCAGGTTCGCGAACATGCCCGCACCGGCCGTCGCCACCTTGGCCCACCGCGTCGGCAGATACGGGTAATTGTCGACCTTGCAGTACATGAACACCACCGGCAGCCGCCAGTGCAGCCCGATCTCCGTGACGCTCCCGCCGAAGCGGCGCGCGACCACCCCGTGCGCCAGCTCGTGCAGGGCCGTACTGACCCACAGCAGCGTCAGCGCGCCCAGCAGCAGCACCGGCTGCCGCAGCAACTCGCCCGCACCGGAGGCGAACTCGGCCGGCCGCAGCGCGACCGTCGCCTCCATGGCCAGCGTCAGCAGCACGAGCGGCACCGCGCACGGCGCGGAGAACACGAAACCCACGGCACGGTGGAGCCGGTCCACGGTCCGCGCGGGGTCCGCCGACAGCCGCAGCGTGCCCCGGACGAACGTGGCACGCGGCCGCTGTTCCGGCTCGCGGGTCGGCGGATCGGCACCTTCGAGCAGACCGCGCTCCCCCAACAGCCCGAGCAGCTGCCGCCAGTTGGCCTCGCCGAGCCGGCGGCCGAAGTGCCGCGCGTACTCCTCGCCGATCCCGGCCAGCGTGCGGCTCCCGTCGAGCCGGGACATCAGGAAGTGCTCCTTGACCCCCACCTCGAAGGACTGTCCACTGCCTGGATCTTTCACCAGGTGAACCATTGCCGTTCCGCGCCGGAGCGCCGCACTGAGCAGCACCTCGGCACGCAGGGCCGGACGCTGCTCCAGCAGGACGCTCTTCCCGGCCGTCACGGCTCGTCCCCGGGCGCGGCGGCATCCGGTGCGCGCAGGGCACGCCCCAGGGCGTACGACAGATAGGCCTCGTCCCGGATCGTCACGTGCAGCCGGTTGTTGGTCATGTGCATATAGGGCGACAGCAGCAGCGGCAGGGCCTCGGCCGGATCCGTCACCGTCTCGTCGCGCGCGCCGTCCCACGAGCGGAACACCAGCTCACCGCGCACGGCCAGGCCGGCGGCCCGCTCCCGCAGCTGTGTGCAGTGCCCGGCCCAGCCGCGCAGGAACCCCGGCAGCCGCTCGTGCTCGCCGGCCGCCAGGGCGTCCAGCACCGCCGCGAAGCGCCGGGACAGGGCCGGGCCCGTGCCCGTGCTCGCACACGCGCGCTCGTACTCGTCGGTGCCGATCAGGCCGGTGCCGGAGAACGCCCGGTGCCAGAAGGCGTGATAGCGGTCCAGGTACTGCGCGAGCCGCTCCCGGTCCGGCAGGAAGCAGCCGGCCATCACCATCATCAGCTGCGCCGCCGTGCCCAGGCGCACCGTGCGCAGATGCAGGTTCATGCCGCGCACGGCCGCCATGACGAGCTCGCTGGAGTGACGGAAGTGCCACTCGGCGAGCCCGACCCCGGCGGGGCCGCCGTACTTGCCGTACTCCGGCTCGTACGGCATGCGGAAGAAGCTGTTGTTGGGCCGCAGTTTCATCCGGCCGTCCGGGCCGAGGTACGCGGCCCGCTCCTCCTCGGGGAACTCCAGGTCGAAGAGGGTGTTGTAGAAGTCGTTGAGGAAGCCGGAGGAGTCGACCTCGTACAGCGCCGGACGCTCCCGCAGGAACGCCGCGACCGCCGTCTCGGCCCGGTGCAGCACCTCCGGCGCGGCCTGCTGGGAGGACGGCTTCAGGCGCAGCCGCACATGCGGGCCCTCCAGCCAGTAGTTGATGAAGAAGTGGTTCTCCAGCAGCCCGTCGGCCGTCAGCCGCTCGACGAGCGGTGTGACGCACTCGTTCATCAGCGGCCGAGGGTTGGCGGCGTAGTGGATGTGCAGGGCCTGCCAGGAGCCGGGAGCGGTGGCCGGGGTCATGTCAGGGCACCGAGGTCCTTTCCGGTACGGGTCGGGGTCGCGGTCGCGGGCGGGGTGCCGCGCCAGGTCTCGACGGCCAGCTCGGCGACGTGGCCGCCGCGCGAGGAGAGCGCGTGCAGTTCGTTCTCGTCCGGCAGTGCCTCCCGCAGCACCACCCGGCCGCTCGCGTCCCGCAGCAGCCCGTCGAGCGCGGTCAGCGACAGGAAGCTGTCGAAGTCGACGTACTGCGGCTTCGAACCACCCGGCCGGGCGGGCCCGTTGGACCCATCGGCGGCCGTGACGGTCGCGAAGACCCGGCGCGGTACGCCGTGCCGCTCCCGCCACTCCTGCCAGGCGAGGAACCAGCGCACGTCACCGTCCTGCGTGGACCGCGCCGGCTGCGCGGGCAGCACGGCCGGGTCGGCGCTCCAGCTGCGGCGGCTGATCACGAGACTGCGGTGGCGGACCCGGGGACGCGTCGTCACCCCGTCCCGCGCCGGCCCCTCCGGCACCCCGCCCCACACGTCCAGCGGCGCCATCGACGTGGGGGAGAGCAGCAGCAGGGTGCGCGGGACCTCCGGCAGCGCGAGCGGCACCAGATAGCCGAAGTAGACGGGCACGACCTCGCGGCCGAGCCGCCGCGAGCGCAGCACCAGCCGGTCGGCGGCCTCGTCGTGCTCCACGGACAGGTCGTCCAGGCGCAGTTGCCGCTCCTCGGGCAGCGGGCTCGTCTCGCCCGGGCACACGATCACGTGCCCGGTCAGCCGGCCGTGCAGATTGAGGTTGCTGGTGGCCGCGCCACCGGTCAGCTCGGCGAACACCGTGCCCGGCGGCCGCGCCTCCGCCAGCGACCGCCGCAGCCGTTCGCTCAGACTCTCACCGTCGGAGCCGTCCCAGCAGTGGGTGAAGCGGCTGAACGGGAAGGCCAGGCCGCCGTACGACTGGTTGAGCACCGCCAGCGGGCCCGCCCCCTCGCGGCGCACCAGCTGCAGGAAGTGGGACTGCGGCACGAAGTCCGGCACCACGGGCGCCAGTTCGTCCGCGACCGCGTCCACGGCCCAGTCGGGCAGGGATATCTCCTGCGCTCCCGGACCGGCCGCCTCGGTGAGCCGGCGCATCGCGGACACCCACGCGACACGGGCCGCGTCCACCGCCCGCAGCTCCGCCAGCCCCAGCCAGTCGGTCTCCGGCACGTATGCGCCCTGCTCGTCGAAGGGCTTGCGGCGTGCCGCGAACGTCACGTACTGGTCGTAGAAGTCCTCGTGGAAGTCGTGCACCAGCTTCAGCAGGTCCTCGCAGCGCCCGCCCCGCCCATAGCGGGCCAGGAAGAAGCCCTTGAGCGTCAGCCGCTGCGGCAGCGTCACATCGAAGGCCGGAAGGACCCGTTCGAGGGAGCGCAGCGACCCCAGCGGACCGCCGTCCTCCGTCCCCGCCCAGCTGCGCAGATCGCACTCCACCGCCGGCTCCCCGGGCCCGCCCGCGCGCACGTCCTCGTACAGCAGCGTCCGCGGCAGCGACGGCTCGGCCGCCCCCAACTCCCGCTGGATGTCGGCCAGTGCGGTGCGCAGCTCGGCCAGCAGCTGCCGGCGCAGCGCCGTACCGGCCGCCGCGTAGCGGTCCACGCACGCGATCGGCCACTCCAGCGACCGCGCCAGGCTGCGCGCCCACGGCCGGCGCAGCTCCAGGAGCGCGTCGCGGAACGCCCGCAGCGGATCGGCCGCGTGCACGTCCGTCGCCGGTGACGGGAAGTGCAGCATGCCCAGCTCCAGCAGCGCGTCCAGATAACGGGCGCACTCCTCGGGCCGGGTGTCGCGCTCCGTGCCCAGCCAGTGCGCCAGGTCCGCGTACCGGATCGCGGGCCTGCGCGCGAACAGCTCCAGCAGCCGCTCCAGCGTGCCGCCGCGCCGCAGGAAGAACACCCGGTCTCTGGCCGAGTCGAAAGTGACCGCCGCCGAGTCGTCGCCCGCCGAGACCGAACGCCGCACGAAGCGGATCCGCTCGCCCTGACGGCCCCCGCCGCCCTCGCGCCCCCAGCCGGGGACCGGCGCCACCGGCAGATCGCCACGCCGCCCCGGATCGGAGCGGATCAGCTCCGCGAGCCGGGCCAGCACCACCACATTGAGCCGCGGATGGCTCGACCACGCCTCGGGCACGTGCGTCACCGGCCCGCCGCCGCAGGCCTGGAAACGGCCCAGCGCCACCGCCGTGAACGTACTGAACGGACTCGTCTTGCACGCCGTCCGGTACAGATACGCGAGCGCCGACCGCTCGATCTTCCGCAGCCGTCTGCCCGGACGGGCCGCGCCCGCCCCCGCCCGCAGATAGTCCTCCAGTCGCCCCTCCAGCGTCGGCGACGCCAGCAGCAGCCCCTGCCGCAGCCGCTCCTCACCCAGCAGTCCGCGCAGCTCCGCGCGCGTACGGGCGGCCTCGACGGCCAGCAACCCGGCGCCCTCGGACCGCAGTTCCTCCACCTGCCGGCGGTCCGCGAGCCACGCGGCCAGCGCGGCCGCCGCGTCCGTGCCCGCGAGCGCGCCGAGGACCGCCTCGGCGTCCTCGTCCCCGGGCAGCACGGCGTTGTACACCTGCCGGCGCAGCCGCAGCAGCCTGCGGCGCGTGGCCTCGTCGCCCGCCGCCGCCACCAGCGGATGCAGCAGTTCGCTCAGTTCCGCGCCCTTCGCCCGCGACCGGGACTCCGCGCGCAGCACACGGTGCGCCCACTGGCTGGTCGCCGGGCAGCGCAGCCCGCGCACGGACTCGACGGGCAGCCCCGCGACACGGAGCATGAACAGCGGGTTGAGCACCCAGGACGCCGTCACGGCGGTCCCCCTCTCAGATCTCAGACGAGCTCGTAGCGGAAGTCGGCGGGATCCGGCCGTTCGTGGCCGACCAGCATGATCAGCAGCGGGGCCTCGTCACTGCCCTCCAGGCCCAGCTCCTCGACGTAGACGACGTTGTCGAAGCCGAGCGCCACACCGCTGCCGAGGCCGAGCGCGGCCGCCGTCGTGTAGAAGGTCTGCGCCGTGGCACCCACGCCCGCGTTCACCACGCGGTAGCCCCGGTCGCCGAGCGCGTCGAGCACCGCCGTGGTACGGACCGCCGGGACGACGACCGCCCCGGCCTGCTCCAGGTTGTAGTTGGACAGGAAGTAGCTGTCCTGGAGGAAGCGGCCGGGCGGGCCGGACGTCACCGGGCGCAGCGCGTGGGCTGCTGGTATGTACGCGTACGCGCCCGGCGCGATGCCGTCGACGTGGTTGACGAAGACGTACAGCTTCGCCAGGGGTGGGGCGTCGACGGTCGGCTCCCCCAGCGGGCAGTCCGCCGACGCGGCGAGGAGGGTGCCCAACTGGGCGGCCGTCATGGCACGTTGCGCGTCGAAACGGCCGAAGCTGCTGCGGCGGCGCCGCAGGGCGGCACGGACGGTCATGGGGAGCGGCAGCGGTGCGGGGAGGGGGACGGCGCCGCCGCTGTCGGGGGCGGGGTGCGGTGCGGCCTCCGCGAGGGCACCGGGGCCGGGACGTTGCGCGGCCCCCGCGACCATCGCGGCCTGGACGCGGCGCACGGCGTCGAAGGCGATGACGCGGCGGGAGCGTTCTTGTTCACGGCGGCGGACACGAGGCGCCGGGGGCCGGCGGGAAGGCGGGCCCGCCGGGGCCGCGACCGGCGGGACAGGTGCGTCCGGCGCGCCGGCGGCCGACGTCGGGCCCTCCCATGTCAGGGGGACCACCGCGAAGACACCCTCCTCCAGGATGTCCACGCCCAGCAGCCGCCCCAGCCGCTCCTCGTCGAACCACAGCGCCGGTTCGGCCACCGCGCCCCGCGCCCGTGCCCACAACCGCCAGGTCTGCAGCGCGGCCCCCACGTCCATGCTCACCGCGTGCATGCAGAAGCTGTTGTACTTGAAGGCGTTCTGCCAGAACTTCACCCCCAGGACGAGGAACTGGTCGGTCCGCGCCGCCTGTTCGTGCCCGGCCAGTGCCGCCCGCACCTCGCCGGAGACATCGCCCGCGAGCAGCCGCCGCATCGCGTGGTGCGTGGTCGCGTAGTGGTACACCCCGGGGGTGAGCGGACCCGACGGGCCGCACACCCAGTACACGCTCACCGGGTACAGCCCGCCGCCGGAGGCACTGCCCCGCGACCAGTTCGCGTCCGCGTACGACGGCAGCGACCCCAGGTCCGAGTTCGCCTGCACGCCGAGCCGGCGGCCGGTGCGCCCGTACGAGTCCAGCAGCATGCCGCCGAGCAGCGGCAGCGTGAACGGGACGGCGGTGCCGGGCCGTTGCCCGCCGGACAGGGCCGCCTCGACGGTCGCGTCCGGCGGTACGTCCCCCGGCGGCAGCGGGAAGGACTCCGCCCCCGGGTAGAACTTGCCCTTGCGCGGCCCGTCCGGCCAGTCGGGCACGAAGTCCACGGGCTCCATGGGAACCCGGCCGCGCCGCATGATCGCGGCAGCGTAGTCATGGGCGTGACCCACAGGATCTCCTTCGGGAGTCAGGGAAGGTGAGGGGGGAAGCAGGGGAAGTCCGGGGGAAGCCGGGCAGGGTCAAGGGAAGGGATGCGGGGCCGGGTTGAGCTCCCCCGGTGCGAGGTCGCGTTCGCGCAGGCCCGCCTCGCGCAGCGCGGTCCGCGTCCGGGGCATGCGCAGGGCGCGCTGCCGCCGCCACCCGAAGTCGATGGGCAGCAGACCCGGTACGAGCACGCTCACCGTGTACAGGCCCAGCGCGCGCTGCTCGGGCAGCGTCTGGTCGACGACGACCACGTCGAAGCCCGCCGCCGTGACGGCCGCCACGCACGCCTCCACGTCGTCCCCGAGGTCGTCCGAGACGGGCAGGGGCCCGGCGAGCGCGTCCAACGGCTGTTTCTCCGCGCGCTGTCCGAGCAGGAAGGCCGCGTGCGGCGCCATCTCCGGCAGCCCGTAGACGAGTGGGTGGTCGTGCAGGGACAGCACCTTGTCGAAGTCGGCGGCCATCGCCCGCAGTCGCCGCTCGTCGCGCAGCGTGCGGGCCCGGATGTTCATGGCGTCCGTCGCGATCTCGCACAGCCCGCCGCGCAGCGCGGCCTCCGGGTCCAGGCTCGCGCCCGCGCCGAAGCACAGCGCGCCCAGGCCGCCGTCACGGCGCACGGCCACCGCCGTCACCACCGGGATCGGGAAGGTGATCCGGGTGTCGAAGAACCGGGCCTCGTAGCCGTACAGCGCCAGCCGGTCGACCATCTGCCGCGTGCGCGGGTGCGTACTGGTACGGGGGTCGATCTCCGGCAGGGCCGCGCGGCCGTACCAGGCGAGCAGGAACGCGTCGCGCTCGACGGCCTCCATCAGACCGAAGTAGACGGCCTCTTCGAGGGAACCGCCGGAGGCGCACCCGTTGGAGCTCTCCTGGACGAAACGGTTCGCCAGGGCCGGGGTGCCGTAGTGGGCGAGGGCCTCCGGGACGAGCAGCGGACGCTGGTCGCGCAGGGACCAGCCCCACACCCAGGGGATCGGCCGGTCCGGGGAGAACGGCGGGACGCCCGGGTTCTCCCGGTGGAACTCCTCGCCGTACAGCCCGCATCGGCGCGGATCCACGGCCTGCTCCCCGAGCTCGTCGAGCGGGGCGACGACCGTCGTGCGCTTGCCGTGCGGCCGCAGTCCGGCCGTGCGCTCCAGCCCTTCCAGGATGCCGATGCGCTCGCTGTCCGCGTACGAGTCCGCGTGCCCGCCCCAGAAGGTCTCCCGCAAGTACGCACCCGACCGCAACGTGAACGCGCCCACCGTGGCCGCCGTCGACGGCGACGTCACATCGTGCACCACCTCCGGCCCGAGCGCCCCGCACACGGGGTTCGCGAACGCGTCGGCGGGCAGCGGGTACGCGGTGATGTCCCGCACCCGGAACGATCCGGGCGCCTTCTTGGGCGCCGGCCCCAGCGTGATCGCCGCCACCTCCGGCCCGTCGGGCACCGGGTCGCCGCAGCGCGGACATCCGGGGTCCGCGACGAGCCGGTGCCGGCTGACTCGCAGCGTCTCCAGATCGAGCAGGTAGACGGCGGGAAACGGCCGCTCCGAGCCGGGAGTTGCCCGCTCCCGGTGCGCGGCGACGAGCGCGGCGACGGCATCGGCCGCGAACGCCGTCGCGTACGGCGCCCGCCCGGCCGCCCGCGTCCCGGACCCCAGCTCCAACGCGTCCCGCAGCGCGGGCCGCCGCACGGACTGCCAGCGCCGGGCGAGACAGGTGGGGCAGGGGCGTTGTGGGGTGGGGCCGTTGACGGGGTCGGGGAGGGGGCCGACGAGGGCGTGGTGGCCGTAGAGGTGGACGGGGACGGGGGTACGCCGGGCCGGGCTGTGGGAGGCGGGTGTGAACGGTGTGCTGGCCGGCCCGGTGCGCTGACCGGGAACGAGAGCCCGGAGGGGGCGGGGTGTGTGGGGTGTCGGTGTGTGGGGTTCCGGGGCGGAGGTCGCTGCGGGCCGGCTGTCGGGGTCCGGCTTCACCGGGGTGTCCGGGGTATGGGTGTTCTGCGGGCCCTGGCCCTGCCAGGTGCGTCGGCCGGGGAGGCGACCTTGGCCAGGTCGGGACGTGTGGGGTTCCAGGGCGGACGTCGTTGCGGGCCGGCTGTCGGGGCCCGGCTTCACCGGGGTGTCGGGGGTATGGGTGTCCTGCGGGCCTTGGCTCTGTCGCGTGGGGCGGGGCCCGTGGGGTATCGGCGTGTGGGCCGGAGCGGAGGTCGTCGCGGGCCGTTCGCCGGACTCCGGCTTCGCCTTCACCCGGGTATCCGGGCCCTGGCTCTGCCGCGTGCGCCGGTCGGGGACGCGGCCCTCGTGCGGCCGCGTTCCGGGATCAAGTGCCCCGGCAGTGGCCGGACATGAGCCGACCCCGTCCGCCAGCAGATCCCGCACCCCCAGCGCCACGACCCGCGCCTCCACCGATCGCTCCCGCAACAGCGCGGTGAGCTCCGCGCACACCTCGTGCCAGATATCAGTGCGCATGGGTACCCGCCTTCCGCGCCGCAGACGGCTCGCTGTGCGTCGGAGTGTTGCGGACGGCCGGGCTCGTGACCGGCGTCTGCGACGGCTGTCCCCGCAGGAGCGCTGTGGGTTCCGCGTGCGCTTCCGGCCGGAGTTCCGCGGGCATCGGGGCCGACTCGTCCCGCGCCGTCGCCTCCCGCACGTGAAGTTCCCCGGCTGCCCGTGCCGCCGGCTCGGTGCGCACCCCCCGCCAGAAATCAGTACGCATCCGCGCCCGCCTCCCGCGTCAGCAGGACCCGCACCGTGCTGATGCCGCCCGCCCGCAGGTCGGCCGAGCCCGTGCCCGCGGCCAGGGCGTCGCGGCCCGACTGGCGCAGCCGGTCCAGGAGTTCGGCATACGTCACGGACGCGGCCGCCTCGCCCGGCCGGGCCGCGCTCTCGACGGTCACGGCGACGGCCGCCGGATCCAGGTCGGGCAGCAGGGGGTCGCCCTGGTCCACCGGGCCCGGATCGCCGGCCGCCTTCGCGAGTTCGCGGCCGAGCTGGACCTGGCCGAGGAGGTCGCGCAGGGCGGACGCCCCCGCCCGCTGCCAGTCGCACTCGCCGGCCGCCGCCCACAGCGGCACGCCGTCCCGGTCCCCGTCCGGCTCTTGGGCCCGCGCGAGCAGGACGTGCGCGCCGGAACGCCCCGCCTCGCCGAGGTCGAGCAGTTCGTAGGCGACACCGAGATTGCGCGCGGAGGCGACCAGGAAGGCGAGTTCGGGGTCGTCCGAGCCGTCGAGCGCGACCCGCGTCGTCCCCGCCGTACCGCGCACGGCCCGCTCCAGCGCGTCGTGGCACAGCGCCGACAGCAGGCCGCGGCCCGCCGCCGAGGCGGCGGTACGGCCCGCGCCGGAGCCCGCGCTCGTCGGCGTGAACAGGCGGTCGCGGTTGTACGGCCCGAACGGCCGCACCGCCCCCGCCGGTACCAGCACCGGTTCCTTGTCGAGCAGCGAGACGGCCGGCACGTACGCCGCGACCCCGCCGGACGGCACCGGAAGACCACTGGCCGCGACCAGGGCGTCCGGGGCGACGGTACGGGTACGGGCGCGGGCCGCCCGCAACTCCTCGCCGGTGAGCACCCCGTACGCGGGCACGACCCGCTCCGCGTACACCCGGGCCGCCGCGTCGAGCGCCGCGAGCCGCGCCCCGGCGACCGTGTGGACGTCGAACGCGGCGATCTGCCGCACCCGGCCGTGCCCGACGGGCAGTTCCACGGAGCCCACCTTGAGGGGGGTCTGTGTCCACGGCTCGTCCGTGAACCGTCGCACGACTCCCGTGTACGGACGCACCAGCGGCTGACGGCTGTTGAGCTCCGCGAGCAGCGCGTCCGTGTCCGGCTGCGGAGTCCCGGCGGCGCGCGGCCTCGGCTCCGGCTCCGGCAGGGGGAGCGGTTCCTCGGCCTCGGGGTGCGCTCCGCCGCCGGCGCAGTACGGGCAGCGGGGGTGGGCGAGCAGCGGTTCCGCCGCCGTGTCGAAGGACTCGGTGTCCTGGACGATGACCTGTCCCCGGGTCTCCGCCGGCAGCGCGCCCGTGGTCAGCCGGAACACCTCGTAGCCGAGCAGGTTCCCGATCATCGCGGCGAGGCCGCGCCCCGGCCCGTCCTCCGTCGGCTCCGCGCCGGCGGGCAGCGCGATCCCGCTCCACAGGTCAGCGGCGGCGGCGCTGTCGTGCGCGCCCAGCCGCAGCACGGCGCACGCCCAACAGGCCGTACGCTCCGCAGCGTTCCCCTCCATGAGGGGACCGACGAGCGCTTGCGAGCCGAACATCGACGCGGGCAGCAGCGCCCTGCCCTCCGGCACGCCGCTCGACAGCAGGTGGAACAGCTGCCGGGCCCCCGCCCGGCCGCCCGTCACCACGACGACCTCGTACCCCTCCAGATCCGCCCAGCCCAGCAGCCCCGAGGGGCCGGGGGAGGGCAGCGGGGCGAGCGTGACCGGGCAGCCGTCGGCGATCAGGCTCGCGGCCTCGGCCCGTATATCCGTATCCGGGCAACAGCCCACCGACGCACTTCCGTTGCGCACCAGAGCGAGCACGCACCAGCGGGCGAGCGCGTCGTCGCCGACCACGGCGACCTTCGTGTGCCGGAAGCGGTGGAAGCGGCCCTCGGCGTCGTCCGCGTAGTGGTCGACGTACGCGAGCTGCTGGGCGAACCGCCGCGCCACCTCCGGGGGCAGTGCGGTCCGCTCGCCGGTGGGCTCCGGCACGTCACGGGCGAAGTCCCGCTCGTACAGCGTCCGCACGAGCCTGCCGACCATCGACCGCTGCTTGTCCCCGAGCCCCTCGCACAGCTCGGCGACCCGGTTCTCGCCGTTGAGATGCGGGACGATCAGGGTCGCGAAACGGTAGGCCGAGGCGGAATGGAGATGGAATCCGCCGTGCGCGTTGTGGAACAGCACACCGTCCGGGGTCTCGGTGAAGAGTACGTCCCGGCGGATCCGGGGCCTGGTCTCGGCGACGGCTGCGTAGGCTTCGGTCATGTCTTTTCACACACCCTGATTGCGCGGTACGTCGATACGTCGGGTACGGGGAACGGGGGGAAACGCGGGGGGATGCAGCGGAGAGGCTGCTGATCTCCAACCGCAAAGGTCAGCGGGAGCCGGACGGCAGGGCGGCGGGGGAATGGTGTTCCGGTACCGCCGGAGCGCGATCCGGGAACCGCGCCCCGGATGTCGCGCGCACGAAGTCCCGGAGTAATCCGGGCGCTTGATACACGCCCGCCGGACCCTCGTCGAGCAGCCCCGCCTCCGCCAGCCGTTCCAGAATCTCCTCGGCGGCCGCCGGCACCGTTCCCCACGACCGCGCGGCCACGGCCGGGGAAATGCGTACGTGCGAGGAGAGCGCGAAACGGGAAAAGGCTTCCGCCAAAACCGGATCGATCCGGTCCAGCGCCTCCTGGAACACGCGCGGCACCGACATCCGGGGATCGTCCGGCAGCGCGAGGCGGGTGACCGGGGCCGCGCCGAGCCACGCCACGTAACCGGCCATGCTCAGCCGCGGCCGGGTCAGCAGCCGCGCGACGGCGATCCGCAGCGCGAGCGGGAAGTGCCCGCAGGCTTCCGCCAGTTCGCGCAGCGCCCCCGGCTCCGGCCCGGTACGGGCCTCGCCGAGCACGGCCGTCAGCAGCCTGCACGAGGCGTCGGCGCCGAGCGGTTCCAGGCGCAGCGCCCAGCCGCCGTGCGCCGCGACCAGCCCGGAGAGGGCCGGACGCGCGGTGACGAGCACGGCCGCACCGGCGTTCGCGGCCAGCAGCGGCCGTACCTGCGGTGCGCCGTACGCGTCGTCCAGCACCAGCAGCGACCCCGGTCCGGGCCCCGACGGCCCGGCCTGCGCGCGGAGTTCGGCCACGGCCTCGGCGACGGGCCTGGGGCGGCCGTCCGCGTCCGTCAGCCGCACCACGAACACCCCGTGGGGGAAGGAGCCCGCGACGGCTCGCGCGGTGTGCAGGGCGAGCGCGCTCTTGCCGACGCCGGGCGCCCCGGAGACGACGACGAGCGCGGGGGTGTCGCCGGTGAGCCGGGCGGTGAGTTCGGCGGTCTCGTGGTCGCGGCCGGTGAAGCAGTTGACGGGCGCGAGGGGGAGAGCGGAACGCGGGGGAGGGGTGGGCACGATTCCGGGACCGTGGGCCGTGCCGGCCGGGCCTGTGTCGGCGTGGCCGGCGGGCATGGCTGCCGCACCGGGGGTCGCACCCGGGGGAAGCGTGGTCCCTGCGGGAGCCTCTGCCCCGGCCGTGTCGGTCGGACTCGTGTTGGCGCCGCCGGCGAGCACGGTTGCCGTACCGTGCGTTGTACCCGGGGGGAGCGCGGTCCCCACCGGAGCCCCCGCGCTGGCGGCCGTGTCGGTCGGACTCGTGTTGGCGCCGTCGGCGAGCACGGTTGCCGCACCAGGCGTCGTACCCGAGGGAAGCACGGTCCCTGCGGAAGTCCCCGCGCCGGTCGTGTCGGCCGGGCCCGTGTCGGCGCTGCCGACGAGTACTGCTGTCTCGCCGGGCGTTGTGCCCGGGGGAAGCGCGGTCCCCGCGGAAGCCCCCGCGCCGACCAGGTCGGCCGGACCGGCCCCGCCGACAAGCACGGCCGCCGCACCAGGCGTCGTACCGCGCGTCGTACCCGGGGGAAGCGCACTCCCCACCGGAACCCCCGCGTCTGCCGGAGCCGCCGGTCCGGTGGCAGGTGCCGGTGCGATCCCCGATGCGGCGCCCGTGGACGGCACGCGCCCCGCCGGAACCGGCCCTTCCAGTTCCTCCCCGCGCAGGATCGCCAGCTCCAGCCGCCGCAGCCCCGGCCCGGGGTCGACGCCCAGTTCCTCGCGCAGATACGTCCGTACCGCCCGGTACTCGGCCAGGGCCTCCGACTGACGGCCCGTCCGGTACAGGGCCTCGATCAGCTGCTCCCGGAAGCGTTCGTGGCCGGGGTGGGCCCGTACCGCCGTCCACAGTTCCACGAGGGCCTGCCCGCACCGCCCCAGCGCGAGCTCGATGTCGCAGGCGCGCTCCACGACGCGCAGCCGCTCCTCCACCAGGCGCGGCAGTTCGTCACGGCGCAGCAGGTCCGAGGGGACATTGCTCAGCAACGGGCCCTGCCACAGGGCCAGTGCCTCCTTCAGGACGCACAACTCGTCCTCGGCGCCCGTCTCCCGGGTCGCACGGGAGCGCAGTTCCCGGAAGTCGGCGAGGTCCAGGGCGCCGGGCGCGAGAGAGATCCGGTAGCCGCCGGGCACCGACTCGATGAGCGCGCTGTCCACGCCGTACTTCGCGAACGTCTTCCGCAGCCGCAGGACGCACGCGTGCAGTGCCGCCTTCGCGGACGAGGGCTGTTCGTCCCCCCAGATCGCCCGCCGCAGGAATTCCGTCGGCACCACGGAGTCGGGGCGCAGAAGTAATACGGCCAGCAGGACGGTCGGTTTGGCGGGCGGTAGGACGACGACTTCGGGGCCGTCGGACAGCCGCAAGGGCCCGAGAATGTGAAAGCGCATTGTCCAACACCCCCAAGGATTCCTTATCCGCCCGTACGGCACGCATGCCGTACGGGTATGGCGAAGCACGCCGGACAGCGGCAGTCAGCGTCGACTTCATCGGAGAGTGTGCATCAGAAGACCCATCACTGGCAGTGTCGTGAGTTCCAGTGTCGGTGCGCGGATTCCGGCATCGGTACGGACCAAGTCGCGGGGACGGGATGCCGCAGCCGAATACGCGGGTTCTCAACTCGGCCGCGAGAATGCCCAGTTGCTCCGGGCTGGTCAGCACGGCCGTGATCCGGTAGAAACTGGCATGGCAGTGACGGAAAAGCGGCGGGACACAGATCTCATGGGGAAACAGGACCAAAGTCCCGAGTTCGTGACGGACATACCGGAGCGTCCGTCACGGGACGGTGAATCCGTCAGCCGGCTGCTGCGCGCGTGGCGCGAGCGCGTCGACCGGCGCCGCATACCGGAGTTGCGCATGCGGGGGCACCGTGTCTCGGCACGGCTCTCCCAGGCGGACGTCGCCCGCCTCACGGGCGTCAGCGAAGGCTGGTACCGCGCCCTGGAGACGGGCGCGGACCGCGAGTTCTCCGACGCGTTCCTGCTGCGCGTGGCGGCGGCGCTGCGGCTCAGCGAGACGGAGACCCTGACGCTCTTCCTCGGTGTCTCCGGCCGCCGGCCCCCGGTCGACCGCTCGGACCGGTTCGAGCGCGACCGGGCCGTGGTCGTCGATCCGGGCACCGCCGCCCTGCTGGAGCATCAGGCCCCGCACCCGGCCTATCTCTCGGACGCCGCCTGGAACATCGTCGTCCCCAACACCCCCATGACCGAGTGGTTCCCCTTCACCCTCGGCCCCCGGCCCAACCTCATGCGCTGGGCCCTGACCGCCCCCGAGGCCCGCGAGCAGATCGCGGACTGGACGGACGCCTGCGCCCGTATCTTCCTGCCGATGCTCCGCGTCGCGAGCCACCGCGCGCCCCGCAACACCGAGATCCGCGCCATCGTGCAGGACGTGCTCACCGCCGAGGACGGCATCTGCCGCCGCATCTGGGCCGACCAGCACGACGTCGTCGACCACCCGGGCGGCCACCGGCTGCGCCTGCGGCTGCCGTGCCACGGGGGCGCGGAGATGCTCGTGACCAGCCATGTGCTGGTGCCGGCACACCACCCGGACCTGCGGTTCGTGGTGGTGACGACGGTGGAATGAGGGGGCGGCCGCTTCCCGGGCCGCCCCCGGACCCGCGTTACAGGACCGCCGTGGCCTCCTCATGGGCGTAGCTGAAGCCGTCGTTGTCGAAGTAGAAGACGGTGACCTTCACCTTCTCGCCCTTGGCGAAGTCCGAGCCGACGGCCGTGCGCAGCGGCAGCACCACGGTGTGGTCGTTGTAGTCGCAGGAGAGCTTTTCGGCCTTGATCGTGCCCGCGGCCACGGCCTGTCCGTGGACGTCCGGGCGCACCGTGGTCGCGTTGGCGACGAGCTGGTGGTTCACGCCGGTGTCGCAGGAGTACGTCACCTTCACCTGCAGCGCGGAGTTCTGCAGCGAAACCTTCTCTATGTGCAGCAGATTGGCCTTCGCGGCCGCCGACGGCGCGGTGGCCAGGGCCCCGGCGCCGATCAGGCACGTGACGGCGGCGGCCCCGGCGAGACGGCGCCGGATACGGGACGGCTTCATCGTGTGTCTTCCCCCTCGGTATCGATCAATTGATCACTTGAGCAGGGAGAGTACGCGATGCCCGGCCGGGGCCGGACGCAGGGTGGCCCCCACCCCGGCCGGGCCATGGGGACGGGTGTGGGGGCCCTCGGACGAACGGGGCACCGACCCGGAACGCTCCAGCCGACGGGAGGGTTCCGGGACGCCGTTCGCCCGGCTCGACGCCGCCTCGCGCTCCGCTTCCGTCGGCTGCGGCCTTGGCTCCGGGGCCGCTCGGGAGGCGCTGGGGCGTCGTCACCGACGACCTTAGCGGCTAACGGGAAAGCATACGAACCGGGCGTCAACCACCCTCCGGATCCTCCCTCTTGAGGCTGAGTACCTGACACATTCCGGCCACAGAAGGCCACTTCCGTCACTTCGCCCTCTGGCGAATGAACCCGGCACGGGGTCAAGGTGGTTGAGACCGCAACACACGGTCCGACCAACCGTTCACGAGGAGGCGCCATGAGCACCACCGATCCGTCTGCCGGGGAAGGCCGCGAGGGAAGCCGTGAGGGAAGCCGTGAGGAAGCGCGCGAGGAATCGCCCTTCGTCCAGATCAGCGAGCACGCGATGAGCTTCCTGCACTCCGCCGCCCTGCGCACCGCCGCGCAGCTGCGCGTGGCCGACCAACTCGCCGACGGACCCCGCACCGTCGAGGAGATAGCCACCGCGACCGGCGTCAGCGCCCCCCATCTGCTGCGCGTCCTGCGGCTGTTGGCGACCCGGGACGTCTTCCGCGAGGACCGGAACGGCTCCTTCCACCTCACGCCCAAGGCCGAACTGCTGCGCTCCGACGTGCCCTCGTCCATGCGCGAGGGCGTCCTGATGGTCACCGGCGAGCTGTTCTGGAAGCCGGCCGAGCGGCTGGACGAGACCGTACGCGACGGGCGTACCGTCTTCGACGACGTCTTCGGCGGCGCGTTCTTCGACTACTTCCGGCAGAAGCCGGAGGCCGGGGCCGCCTTCGACGTCGGCATGGCCAGCCTCTCCGAGGGCGAGAACGCGACCATCGCGGACGCCTACCCGTTCCCCGCGACCGGCACGGTCGTCGACGTCGGCGGCGGCCGCGGCGGGCTGCTGCGCCAGGTGCTGCTGCACAACCCGGGACTCACGGGCGTGCTGTACGACCAGGAGTCGGTGATCCGCGACCACCACCTGGACGGGCCGGAACTCGAAGGACGTTGGGAGACCCGGTCCGGGGACTTCTTCGCGTCCGTGCCCGAAGGCGCCGACGTCTACATGTTCAAGCGCATCTTCCACGACTGGACCGACGAGGAGTGCCGCCGCATCCTGCGCGCGTGCCGCACCGCGATGAAACCCGGCAGCAAGCTGCTCGTCCTCGACGCGGTCATCGAGGAGGGCAACGCGCCGCAGGCCGGCAAGACCCTCGACGTGCTGATGCTCACCTCGCTCAACGGCAGGGAACGCGGCGAGGCCGAGTTCCGGCGGCTGCTCACGCAGCCGGGGCTGCGCGTGACGAAGGTGATCCGGACCTCGTCGCCGGTGGGCATCGTCGAGGTCACGGCGGAGTAGCCGAAGCGGTGGCCGTGGACGCCCCGCACCGGCCGGGGGCGAGGGGCGCCCACGGCGCCTTTACCGGCTCTTGATAGAAATGTCGGTCGGAATACGACCGACCGACGACCACGCGCCGGGTGCCGGAAGGCGTTCGCGGCCGAGTGGGCCGACCACATGAGGAGCACCCCGCGGTGAACGACGCCGTGCCGCACGACGACAGCCGGCCGCAGGCCCCCGATGACCTTACGGGCCCCGAGGCCCACCCGGCCGACCGGGCCACGCGGCCGTCGGGCACCGTGCCCGCGTCCGTCGGCGCCACCGTGCCCGTTCCCGGCCCGCAGCCGGAGTCCGGCCCCCACCCGGGCCCCTGGCCGCAGCCCGGATCCTGGCAACAACCCGGCCGGCCGCCGCACCAGTCACCCGCGTACCCCGGCTACGGGCCGGAGCCCAGGAAGAAGCTGCCCCGGCGCACGCTCGTCGGCATCGTCGGCACCGCCGTCCTCGTCTTCGGCACCGCCGTGGGCACGGGAACCTGGCTGCTGTGGCCGGTGATCGGTGACGGGGCGGGCCGCCGGGCCGACAAGGGCACCTGGAGCGTGCCCCACACGCCGGCCGGCGACGGGCCCTCGAAGATGATCCGCGGTCTGTGGGTCACGGACAAGGCCGTGGTCAAGGCCCTGCCGGACGGCGTTCACGCCTACGACCCGGGCAACGGCAAGGAGTTGTGGACCACGCCCCACCCCGCCGGAGCCACGCTGTGCCAGGCGTCCACCGACTCCACCGGGGACATCGCGGTCCTGGCCGTGCGGCGCGACGGCGACAAGTGCTCGACCTTCACCGCCGTCGACCTGAACTCCGGCAAGACGCTGTGGGAGCACGCCCTCGACACCCAGAAACACTTCTCCGACGCCGGAGACGCCATCGCCCGCACCGGTGACACCGTCGTGCTCTCGGCCATCGGCCACACCACCGAGGCCCTGCGCGTCAGCGACGGCACCCGGCTGTGGAAGGAGACCGACAAGCTCCTCGCGAGCAAGGGCTGCGACAAGGAATACGTCAGCAAGGGCTACACCGGCGGCCACCGGCTCGTACGTCTCCAGTCCTGCTGGACCGCCGACTTCAAGACCGTCAACGAACTCGTCGGAGTCGACCCGGCCACCGGGCGGGCCCAGTGGTCCCACAAACTCGGCAAGGAGGGCGGCTGGGCCAAGGTGATGGCCACCTCACCCGTCGTCGTCAACGATCCCGCGACCGGCGACGACAGGCGGATGCGGCTGACGGTCCTGGACGACAACGGCACGGTCCGTACCCGGCTCGCCGAAGGAGCCGAGACCGACCGGGGCCTGCTGACCGCCGACGGCAGCCCCTCGGCCAACGTCCAGATCAAGGGCGACAAGATCTTCGTGGTGGCGGCCGGCCAGAAGACCGACGAGGACGACCACAACAAGATGGTCGCCTGGTCACTGACCACCGGACAGCGGCTGTGGGAACGGAAGTCCACGGGCTATCTGCAGAGCTACCGGGCCGTCACGAGTGACACCGACGACGTCCTGGCCTACGTGGCCGGGAACGTCCACGACCCCTCCCGGCTCGTGCGCTTCGACCCCGACAGCGGCGACACCACGCTCGTCCGCCGCTACCGGTCGGCAGCCCGCGCGCACGCCTGGATCGGCTCCGACCCCTACGTCCTGCTCCACCACGGCAGGCTCTACCTCTCGGCGGGCTTCGTCGGCGAACGGCGGGACGGCGACTCGGCGGACAGGCAGAAGTCCCTCATCGCCCTCCCCGCCACCTGACCCGCCCCCGCCGTCACGCCGGCTCCCCGTACCCCCCGCCCCCCGGCGTCTCCACCACCAGCACATCCCCCGCCCCCACGTCCACCGAGTCGCACCCCGCCAGCTCCACCACCGTGCCGTCCGCGCGCTCCACACGCCCCGCGCCCAGCGCCCCCGGCGCGCCCCCCGCCATGCCGTACGGCGGCACCCGGCGGTGGCCCGCGAGGGTGCTGACGGTCATCGGCTCGCGGAAGCGGATGCGGCGCACCGCGCCGTCGCCGCCCCGGTGGCGGCCCGCGCCGCCGCTGCCGGGGCGGACGGCGAACTCCTCGACCAGGACGGGCAGTCGCCACTCCAGCACCTCGGGGTCGGTGAGGCGCGAGTTGGTCATATGGGTCTGCACCACGGAGGCGCCGTCGAAGCCGGGGCCCGCGCCCGAGCCGGAGGCGACGGTCTCGTAGTACTGGTGGCGCGCGTTGCCGAAGGTGACGTTGTTCATCGTGCCCGAGCCCTCCGCCTGGACGCCCATCGCCGCGTACAGCGCGCCCGTGATCGCCTGCGAGGTCTCGACGTTGCCGGCGACGACGGCCGCCGGATGGCGCGGCGCCAGCATGGAGCCCTCCGGCACGACGATGTCCAGCGGGCGCAGACAGCCGTCGTTGAGGGGGATGTCGTCGGCGACGAGCGTGCGGAAGACGTACAGGACGGCCGCCGTCACCACGGAGGACGGCGCGTTGAGGTTCGTCGGCAGCTGCGGGGACGTCCCCGTGAAGTCCACGGTCGCGGACCGCTGTTCACGGTCGACGGTCACCTTGACGCGGATGACGGCGCCGGAGTCCGTCGGGTAGTCGTAGGCGCCGTCCTCCAGCGCGTCGACCACGCGCCGCACGGCCTCCTCCGCGTTGTCCTGCACGTGCCGCATGTACGCCTGCACCACGTCCAGCCCGAAGTGGCCGAACATCCGGCCGACTTCCTCGACGCCCTTGCGGTTCGCGGCGACCTGGGCGCGCAGATCGGCCAGGTTCGTCTCCGGGTTGCGGGACGGATACGGCGCCCCGGTCAGCAGCTCCCGCGTCGCGTCCTCGCGGAAGCGGCCGTTCTCGACCAGGAGCCAGTTGTCGAAGAGCACGCCCTCCTCGTCGATGTGCCGGCTGTTCGCCGGCATCGAACCGGGCGTGAGCCCGCCGATCTCCGCGTGATGGCCTCGTGAGGCGACGAAGAAGAGGATGTTCTCGCCGTCGGCGTCGTGCACCGGGGTGACGACCGTGATGTCCGGCAGATGCGTCCCGCCGTGGTAGGGGTCGTTGACCGCGTACGTGTCGCCCGGCCGCATCCGGCCCGCCCGGCGGCGGATCACCTCCTTGACGGTCGTGCCCATCGAGCCCAGGTGCACCGGAATGTGCGGGGCGTTGGCGACGAGGTTCCCGTCCGGGTCGAACAGGGCGCACGAGAAGTCCAGCCGCTCCTTGATGTTGACGGACTGCGCGGTCGACTCCAGCCGCGCGCCCATCTGCTGGGCGATCGACATGAAGAGGCTGTTGAAGATCTCCAGCAGCACCGGGTCGGCCCGGGTGCCCACGTCCTCCTCCGTACGGTCCGCGACCCGCTCCATCAGCAGCTGCCCCTCCGCCCTCATGGCGGCCCGCCAGCCGGGGTCGACGACCGTCGTGGCGTTCGCCTCGGTGATGATCGCGGGGCCGGGCACGGTGTCCCCGGGCCGCAGCCAATCGCGGCGGTGCAGCGGCACTTCGCGCCAGTTCCCGCCCGTGAACAGCGCGGCGGCACCCGGCACTTCGGGAGGATCGTCCCGCGCCGCCCCGCCGAGGCCGAGCGGCCCGAGGTCCTCGGCGCGGCCCGTCGCCTCGACCGACAGCGCCTCGATGACGATCGGCCGGTCCAGGAGGAAGGAGTACACGCCGCGATGGCTCTCCTCGAACGCCCCGCGCATCACGGCGGGTTCCGCCAGCTCCACCGTCAGGGCCGTGTCGGTGCCGTCGTAGCGCAGCCGGGCCCGGCACGCCACCTCGATCCGCCCGCCGGGGACTCCCTCGTCCAGCAGCTCCGTCCGGACCTCCTCCGCGAGCTCGCCCGCGACCGCCCGCACACGCGGGAAGTCCCCTCCTTCCAGCGGCTCTTCGACGGACCGCTCGCGCATCGCGGTCGTGTCGGCCAGCCCGATGCCGAGCGCGGACAGCACCCCGGCCATGGGCGGGACGAGCACCGTCCGCATCCCCAGCGCGTCCGCGACCGCGCACGCGTGCTGCCCGCCCGCGCCCCCGAACGTCGTCAGCACGTACCGGGTGACGTCGTGGCCCTGCTGCACCGAAATCCGCTTGACCGCAGCCGCGATGTTCGCGACCGCGATCCGCAGACAGCCCTCGGCGACCTCCTCCGGGGAGCGCCGGTCACCGGTCGCCCGGTGCACCTCCTCGGCCAGCTCGGTGAACTTCCGCCGGACGACCTCCCGGTCGAGCGGCTGATCGCCGTCCGGGCCGAAGACGTGCGGGAAGTACGCGGGCTGGACGCGCCCCAGCATCACGTTCGCGTCCGTGACCGTCAGCGGGCCGCCGCCCCGGTAACAGGCCGGACCCGGACAGGCACCCGCCGAGTCCGGGCCGACCCGGTAGCGGCTGCCGTCGAAGTGCAGCACCGAACCGCCACCGGCGGCCACCGTACGGATGTCCAGCATCGGCGCCTGCAACCGCACCCCCGCGATCCGCGTACTGGACACCCGCTCGTACGAGCCCGCGAAGTGCGAGACGTCCGTGGACGTTCCGCCCATGTCGAAACCGATGACCCTCTCGAAACCGGCGAGCCCCGACATCCGGGCCATGCCGACGATGCCGCCCGCCGGACCGGACAGAATCGCGTCCTTCCCCCGGAAGTGCCCCGCCTCGGCCAGCCCCCCGTTCGACTGCATGAACATCAGCGGCACGCCCCGCATCCGCTCGGCGACGTGCCGCACGTAACGGCGCAGCCCCGGCGAGAGATACGCGTCGACGGCCGCTGTGTCCCCGCGCGGTACCAGCTTCATCAGCGGACTGACCTCGCTGGAGACCGACACCTGCGGAAAACCGACGCGTTCGGCCAGCGCGCCGATCTCCCGCTCGTGCCCGGGGTGCAGATGGCTGTGCAGACACACCACGGCCACGGCCCGGACACCGTCGTCGTACGCGCGCCGCAACTCGCCCTCCAGCGCGGCAAGATCGGGCGGACGCAGCACCGTACCGTCGGCGGTGATCCGCTCGTCGACCTCCACGACCCGCTCGTACAGCGCCTGCGGCAGCACGATCTCACGGGCGAAGATCTCCGGACGGTCCTGGTAGCCGATGCGCAGGGCGTCGCGGAAACCACGCGTGATGACGAGCAGGGTGCGCTCGCCGGTGCGCTCCAGCAGGGCGTTGGTGGCGACGGTCGTCCCCATGCGGACGGCGGCGATCCGCCGCTCTGGAATGTCATCGTCCGTGGCGAGCAGCGCCTCGATGCCGGCGACGGCCGCGTCCTCGTAGCGTGCCGGGTCCTGCGACAGCAGCTTGTGCGTCAGCAGCCGGCCGTCCGGACGCCGGGCCACGACGTCGGTGAACGTACCGCCCCGGTCGACCCAGAACTGCCAGCCGGGGGCGCCCGCGACGGGGCCCGGCCGTTCCGCCTTCCGCATCGGCCGCCCGCCGGTCTACAGCGGCCAGGCGTGCTTGGCCGAGGTTCTCGGCTCGGGGGCCGCGCCCGCCGCCTCCACGTCCTTCTCGGCCGTGTGCAGCAGCTGGTCCCCCAGGTCGCGCAGGGCGCGGCCCGCCGCGAACTCGTCGCCGATCGCCGTGATTTCCCGGTCACCGGGAGCACGCCGGGCGCTGCCGTGGCCGGTGAAGGAGGCCGTCCCGGTATCGAGGACCGCCTGGGCCCGGGTCGTTCCATCGCCTGCGCCCTCGCCCTCGACGAGCTTGAGGCGGATCTTCCACTCCACTGTGTGCGGCATCGTCGCTCCTAGAAGCCGGAGGTCCGTGGGGCCGGTGGTACGGCGCGGTGGGCGGAGCGCACCTCTTCGCGTCCGCGCCGGCACCCTTCCATGATGCGCCCGACGCGGGTGCGCACGCGCGGGCGGGGCGGCGCGGGGGAGGGGAGGCGGCCGCCGCGGCCGTGTGCGGTACGGTCCGGACGCGCCTGATCACGCGCCTGATCACGCGCCTGATCACGCGCCGCCGGGCCCGCTCAGGCGCCCGTACCCCCCGGAGCCCGCAGCGCCAGCACCGCCATGTCGTCGTGGCCGTCACTGGGCCGGGCCCGGGCCACCGCCCGGCCCAGTTCCTCCAGCGGCCGGGGCGCATGCGCAGCCGCGACCTCCGCGACCGTGTGCAGCGCCTCCGTCAGGTCACCCTGCGGATGCTCCACGAGACCGTCCGTGAACATCAGCACCGTCGCCCCCGCGGGCAGCGCGCACCGGTGGTCGCGGCGGGCCACCGCCGGATCCACCCCCAGCGGCAGATCCGACTCGGCGCCGGTGCACGCGGCGTCCAGGTAACCGGCCCGCCCGTCGGCCGTCACCACCAGCGGCGGCGGATGCCCCGCGCTGCTCCACAGCAGCGACCAGCCGTCCCCGTCCGGCTCGATCCGGGCCAGCGACACCGTCGCCATCGTCGGCTCGGCCACGGCCTCCAGGGTGCGGTCGAGGCGGCTGAGCAGCTCGCTCGGCAGGGAGGAGGAGTCGTAGGCGAGGGCACGCAGCATATTGCGCACCTGCGCCATGGCCGCGGCCGCCCGCACGTCGTGCCCGATCACATCGCCCACGAGCATCACGCGCGCCCCGTCCGGCAGCACCATCGCGTCGTACCAGTCACCGCCGAGCAGCGCCGGATCCGCCGCCGGCTGGTAGACCGCCCACGACGCGAACGGCGCGAGATCCGGCAGCCGGGGCAGCAGCAGCCGCTGGAACTGCTCGGCGCCCGCCCGGACCTGGCCGTAGAGCCGGGCGTTGTCGATGGCCACGCCCGCCGCACCGGCCAGCGCGACCACCACCGCCTCGTCGTCCGCGTCGAAGGACTTCCCGTCCTGACGGTCCGTCAGATACAGATTGCCGTACACCCGGCCGCGCACCGTGATCGCCACCCCCAGCAGCGAGCGCATCGCCGGATGCCCCGGCGGGAGACCGGCGGCCCGCGGATGCGTGTCGATCGCGTCGACCCGCAGCGGCCGGGGATCGCTGATCAGCAGACCCAGCAGCCCCTTGCCACGCGGCAGTTCCACCGCCGCGAGCTCCCCCAGCTCCTCCTGACTCAGCCCGACCGGGATGAACTCCGCGAGCTCGATCCCTTCTTCGTCCAGCACCCCCAGCGCCCCGTACCGCGCCCCCACCAGTTCCATGGCGGTCGTCACGATACGGCGCAGCACCACCGGCAGATCCAGCTCCCCGCTGATGGAGAGTATCGAGCCGAGCAGCCCCCGCATCCGTTCCTGGGTACGGGCGCACTCGGCCAGCTCCTCCCCCAACCCGTGCTGGCCTTCAGTTCCCCTTGTAGCCACAGCTCAGAAGAGTAACCGCGCGACGGCCGGGCAGGGGTGCGATTCCGCACGTCAACCAGGGTGCGGCAATTCATCGGGTGTGACGCGCGAGGTTCTGGTAAAGGGGATCGGTGAGGTCCGTACGGATCCCGCGGCCCAGCGCCGGCGGGTGCGGCAGCAGCGAGCGGCGCACGACCAGGTCGCAGGAGACATCGATCTGCGGGACGCCGAATCCGATGAGCCCGCGCACGGACGTCCCGTAGGCGACGCCCCGCACCCCGCTCCACACCAGCGCTCCCGCGCACATCGGGCACGGCTCGGCCGTGGAGACCACCACGTGCGCGGAGAGGTCGTACCCGGCCGCGGCCGCCTGCCGCAGCAGGTTGAGTTCGGCGTGCTCAGTGGAATCCCCGGACCGCTCGGAGGTGTTACGGGCCCCGGCCACGACCTCCCCACCGTCGGCGTCCACCAGCACAGCACCGAACGGCCAGCGCGCGGGCCGGGCCCACTCGACAGCCACGGGCACGGCCCGCACGACGGCCTCCTTCAGCCGGTCCGGCCAGTGACCGGACCAGCGCTCGGCGCCGACGGCGGGAGCGGCCAAGACCGGCAGGGGAGCGGCGGCCGCGGTGACGGCGGCGGTGCGGAGGAAGCGGCGGCGTGAGGTCATGGGGCATGTGTAGCAGCTGAGTTGCCCGGGATCAGTCCCCGACGAGACGGAGCTCCATGACGCGCCGTCGGCGCTACGGCTTTCCGTATCCGGCACGCCACCGCGTATCGCTTGAATGCCGGACTCGTTGGGCAAAAAGGACAACGCCGATTTCTGGAGGAACGCCATGAACACATCCCTCCGTACCCTGCTCGTCGCCCTCGCCGCCGCCGTTCCGACCGCCTCGGGGCCGGCCGCCGCGCAGGCTGACGACGTCGACGACCACAGTTATGTGCAGACCAACAACAGTGGCGGCCACTCGCAGTCCAACGTCACCAGAGTCAGCGGCACCGACCACTACGTCATCGAACGGCACAACACACTGATCACGTTCAACGGCACGTCCTGGTGGTGACTCCGGGCGGCTTCGCTCCTCATGGGCTGACCGCGAGCACGATGTAGGCCGCCAGCAGCGACAGGTGCACCCCGCCCTGCAGCGGGGTCGCGCGGCCCGGGATCACGGTCAGGGTGCCGACGGCGACCGTCAGGGCCAGGAGCACCATGTGCGTCGCGCCCAGGCCGAGGACGAGCGGACCGTTCAGCCACAGTGAGGCCACGGCCACCGCCGGGATCGTCAGCCCGATGCTGGCCATGGCCGAGCCCAGACCCAGGTTGAGGCTGGTCTGCACGCGGTCGCCCCGCGCCGCGCGCACCGCCGCGATCGACTCGGGCAGCAGTACCAGCAGCGCGATGACGACACCGACGACCGACGCGGGCAGCCCCGCCGCCGCCACCGCCGACTCGATGGCCGGTGAGACGCTCTTGGCCAGGCCGACCACCGCGACGAGCGCGACGAAGAGCAGGCCCAGACTGCTCAGGGCGGCCCGTGCGGAGGGCGGTTCCGCGTGGTCGTCGGTGTCGATGACCTCGCCCTCGGCCGTCACCGGCAGGAAGTAGTCCCGGTGCCGGACCGTCTGCGTCGCCACGAACAGCCCGTACAGGATCAGCGCGGCCAGCGCGGCGAAGACCAACTGCGCGGGGGAGAAGCGCGGCCCCGGGGCGGTGGTGGTGAACGTCGGCAGGACCAGACTCAGGCCCGCCAGCGTCGCCACCGCCCCGAACGCCGCACCCGTCCCCTCGGCGTTGAAGACCGCGACCCGCCGTCGCAGCGCGCCCACCAGCAGACACAGGCCGACGATCCCGTTGCAGGTGATCATCAGGGCGGCGAAGACGGTGTCGCGGGCCAGCGTGGCGCTCTTGTCCCCGCCGTCGGCCATGAGCGTCACGATCAGGGCCACCTCGATGACGGTCACCGCGAGCGCCAGCACCAGCGAACCGAACGGCTCCCCGACCCGGTGCGCGATGACCTCCGCGTGATGCACGGCCGCCAGCACCGCCCCCGCCAGCGCACACCCCGCCAACCCCACTTGCCACCCCGACAACGACCGCCCCCAGACCAACGCCAGGGCCACGGCCGCCACCACCGGCACGACCACCGGCCAGTACGACACGGCGAACGAACGCAGCCGGGCTGCCCGGCAGCGGTCCGACGACGCCCGGGGGGACATGGGACCAGTGTGGGGGCGGCACAGCGATGGTGCATCCGGGAACGGCCGCCGGGGTCACGGGCCGGCCCGCGCGGGACCCCGGCCCGGCCGGGGGAGGGCACCGCCGGCGCCGTACGGACGTATGAGATCGTCAAGTCCGCGAAAGACAGGGCACAGGAGCAGGAGGTACGTGCGGTGACGGCTGAGGCAACCGTTCCTCATCAGTGAGCAGGGGTGAGTCTTAAACCCAAACCTGCACATCTGGCGCATCCCGAACGGTTGTGGATGCACTGGGTTCCCGTTTTCGCTCCGCATCCGGCTGCACGGATCGTGTCCGTGGTCCGGGAATGCGGGGGCGGGTTCCCTCACGCCCGCGTGCACCTGGTCCGGCCTGGGCGGTCCGATGCCCACGACGATCGCTCTGGTCGTCGTGGGGCGGTGCCGTCCGTCGCCGGATCGGGTGCCCGAGGGCGCGTCGCCCGATCGCGACGCTCGCAGCGTCGTGACGGGTGGTCTTACGGTTCTTGCTGGTGAGGGGCTTCTGCCAGTGCTCGGCCCCCCACATCGAGGTGTACGCCGGGTCCACGGCGACGATGGTGATGCCCAGCTCAGCAGCCATGGAGACGAGCCGTGCCCGCAGCCTGGCCACGGGCATGCCGGAGATCAGCTTGCGGAACCGCTTGCGCCGTCCGTGCTTCTCGCGGGTCTTCTCGGTGGTGAAGTCGAGGTCTTCGATCGCGATCGACAGGCCGCGCCGGTGGGCCCAGTGCAGGAGCCGGGTGAGGGCATGCCGCACTTGGGCGTCGCGATATCCGGCGGGGCCGTCCAGTTCGTAGGAGAAACGGCGTGGCTCGCCGCACGGGTTGCCGTGCCGGTCGAGGCGCCAGGCGGCAAGGTGGTCGGCGTTCGTGTCGACACCGATCAGGCCGCCGGCACGGGCCTGGGCCAGGGGCACGGTCCTGACGGGCTGGATCGTCCACGATGCCGTCAGGTACCAGCGGTCCCGCTGCACGTCCTGGTGGATGCGATAGGCCACGGCCCGGTTCGCGCTGACGCGGTCGGCCCACTCGTCCCCGCGGTGCCGGAAGTTCACCTTCGCGGCGAGGACGTACCGGCCGTGCCTGGCGTTCGCCAAGTGCGCCAGCGGCGCGGGCAGTTTGATCGAGACCTCACCGTCGGTGGTGACACGGATCGTCTCGTTGCCCCACCGCTTCCCGGACTCGCCATCAGCGGCGAGGAACCAGCGCTCTGCTTCCCACCGCTGCCGCCACTGGGCTTCGGTGAGCTGCGCGGCGTGAAGGTTGTGACGGTTGCGGGCCAGTTTCCTGCCGCCGCGCACGACGTGCACGACACCGGCTTCACGGTCGGCTCGCTCGGCGTCCAGACGGTCTTCCAGCAGGTGCAGGCGGCGGGTCTTGGCGAACCACTCCTGACGGGTGCGGTATCCGCCCGGGGCGCGTTTGGTGCCCTTCTCGCCGACCGGCAGGGACAGCCGGTGAGCGATCGTCTTGACACCGGTCTCAAGGGTCTGGATGTGGGCGAGCTGGGCTCGTCGCGAGAGCGCCCACTGGTCGTGGCTGGCCCTCGTGATCGATCCGGCCCAGCGCGAGGATGACTCCTCGGTCAGCGTACGCTTGCGTTCGGCCCACGTGTCCGTGGAGTGTTCCAGGCTGTCAGCACACCTGCGTTTGAGGTCCTTCGAGGCCAGCGAGCCGAGGTGGGCGCCGACCTGGCGCAACACCTTGTCGTCCGCGTCGGTGAGGTGCTTGAGGCTGGTGCGGATCGCCACACCGGATGGCCCGAGGGCGACGAACGGCGCATCGATCGTGCGCAGCTTCTTCTTGCTCTCAGCCATGCTCGGCCGCCTCAAGGGCCTTTCGGGCGCGGTTCTTCGCCGACCGGCGCTCGTACCGGCGGGCACAGAACGACGTCAGGACCTCTACCGTATCGCGCACCAAATCGCCTTCGGCTTCGCCGTCATCGAGCACGATCAGGCGCCGCCCGTGCGTGGGCAGGGGGGCTTCCACAAGTTCGGTGTTCATGCGCCCGAGGCGGTCTTTGTGCTCGGCCACGACCGTGGTCACGTCCGGAACAGCCAGCAGGCGACGGGCCTTGGACCGGCAGTCGTTCATGCCCGAGCCGATCTCGGCCTCAACGCGTACGACCCGGTGACCTGCCTTCGCCGCCCACGCAGACAAGCGGGCAACCTGGCGCTCAAGATCCGCTTTCTGATCGCGGGAGGAGACACGGGCATACAGGCCCAGTCCGCCGACCGCTTCCGGTGCGGCGTTCGCCTCCACGTTCACCAGGATCGTGCGCGGGCCGACACGCTGAGCGGGCACGCGAAGCGTCCCGTTACGAAACCAGCGATACGCAGTGTGAGGAGAAATCCCCTGCGCTCGCGCCCACTCAGTCGGATTCACGGGAAGACCATAACGCAACTCCCGCAAGATCATGCGCACTTATGCACACTCAAACCGATAGAGTCCTGCACCCCGCCGGAGCACGCCTTCGGGGCGGCGCTGGAGGCACTGCTGCTGGTGCTGCCGGAGCCGGTGTAGAACCCTCACGTGACACCGGTGAATCCGCCGTGCCGCACGGTGCGGGAAGCCCCAACGGTTCACGAAATGGCGTGAATTGACGAGTGGGAGGTGCTGCCGCACGGTGCGGAGGTGTAGACGGGACGGGGCCAAGAGCTCCGACAACCGTCCGTCCGACTCCGGGAGTCACCCGTGAAGACCGTGAGAATCCTGACCGTACCCGTCGCCGCCGGCCTGGCCCTGAGCGCGGCCACGGCCCCGGCGCCCGCCGCCACAGCCGCTCCCGAACACCGGCCCGCGGTCTCCAGCACCCTCCTGCTCACCAACGCGGACGACAACCGGACCGTCAACATCGACACCAACGACGTGATCAGGGTCCACCTCGACGCCATCCGGGGCGAGCACGAGACCTGGGTGTGGGACGTGCCGGCCGCCGCGTCCCCCGAGGTGCTGTCCCAGTCCTCCGGCAGCACGTCACCGACCGGCGACGCCGAAGCGAGCTTCCGGGCGGTCGGCAAGGGCACGACCGAGATCACCGCGCACCGGCGCTGCGTCGCGAACCCGGGGTACGTCTGCCCGCAGACCGTCATTCCGTGGAAGGTGGCGTCCGCGATCCACTGAACGCGACTGCCTCCGACAGGAATCCCGGGCCCGGCCGCGCCACCCCCGTGAGCGCGGCCGGGCCGGGTGCCCATCGGTACTGCGCGATGGTGCAGGATTTGATTCTGTGCCGACAGCTGGGGCCGTGTCGTTGGCAGCGGGCGCACAGTTCGTTGACGCGGAGCGCACTCACTCACTCACTCACGCGGGCCGCGGTCGCCGCCTCGCGGTATTCCGTCGGCGAAATCCCGTACGCGGCACGGAAGTTCCGGCTGAAGGCAGCCGGGTGGCCGAAACCCCAACGCGCCGCTATCTCATGCACCGGGGTGTGCCGCTGCGCGGGATCCGCGAGGGCGCGTCGGCACTGCTCCAGGCGCTGGCCGCGGATCCAGGAACCGACGGTGAGGTGCTGCTGCTGGAACAGCCGGTGCAGATAGCGCGTCGAGATCGCGTGAGCGGCGGCGATCGCGTCTGGGGAGAGCCCCGGATCCCCCAAGTGCTGCCGCACGAAACGCTGGACGCGCAGGAACAGCACGTACTGCGGAGTCCGTCGCGGGACGCTCCCGCCGCCGTCCAGATGATGCGCGAGCACGGCGGTGGCCAGGTCGAGCGCCACGACACCGAGCCGTTCGGCCTCGCCGGGGGAGTGCCGTACGTCCTCTTCCGCGAGCGCGGTCATGAACTGCGCCAACAAACGCCCGACGCCTTCCGTCCCCTTCAACGGCACCGCGAGCAAGGCGGCCACCTTCGCCCCGGGAAGCGCCAGGAGCCGCTTCGGGAACTGCAACAGCACCGAGTCCGCCGTCCCCTGCCCGCCGTCGGCGGTGGCCTCGAAAGGACGCGAACTGTCGTAGAGAACCAGATCTCCCTTCCGCAGCCGGGCGTTGGATCCGGCCTGCTCGATCCCCTGACATCCGCTGCGGATCAGCGCGATCTGATACTGCTCGGGGTCCGACCGCCGGATCAGCGCGGGTGTCCTCCGGGAGCAGAGCGACGTATACGCCATCGCATTCACCTGCGCGGCCCCCAGGTGCAGGGCCCGCATCCGCCCCGCGAAGGAGTCCCGGGTCAAAGGGCTGATCCGCGTGGGCACCAGCGCCGTGGCGGCCGTTTCCATCCAGGCGTCGACGCGGTCGGGGGCGGGCAACCCGGAGGTGTCGAAAAGCATCTCCATCATGGTCGTTCCACGGTAGGGCGGGGGCGCCGGGCATGTCAGGATCGTCGCCATGGGCATACGGATCGAGCGCGCCACGATGGCCGACTTCCATCAGGTGATGGCTGATTACCCTCGATACTGGGGTGAGCGTGATCTGCGCTCGCTGCATCTGCCCATGCTGGTGCAGGAGTTCGGGCCGACGTGCCTGGTCGCTCGTGCTGATGACGGCATTCGCGGCTACGTCTTCGGTTTCGTCACCCCGGACGGCACCGGGTACGCGCATCTGCTTGCCGTACGTGACGATGCCCGGCGCGGTGGTCTGGGGCGGCGACTGTACGCGGAGTTCGCGGAGGCGGCGGTGGGGCAGGGGGCGCGGAGACTGAAGGCGATCACGACGCTCGACAATGCCGGCTCGATCGCCTTCCATCGCGTCCTCGGCTTCGAGGTGACGGTTGTCGAGGACTACAGCGGTCCAGGGCAGGCGCGCGTCGTTTTCCGTCGGGCGTTGCCGGGTGAGGTGCCTTGGCCCTGACGGGCCGGACCCCGGTCAGTCGATGTGCGGCTCCGGGGAGTGCAACCCGTGCTCGATGCGTACACGCAGCGCCGGATGGATCCGGTACCCGTCCAACTCGGCAGGGCTCACCCACCGCACGGCCGCCGCCTCCTTCGGATCCGGGGACATCGCGCCGCCCACGACACGGGCACGCAGACAGACGTTGATCGGCTGGCGTACTTCGTCCACACGGTCTCCGTGCAGATAGGCGATCACATGCCCGGGGTCCGAGAACACGCCCACCAGGCCGGTCACTTCGATACCGAGGCCGGTTTCCTCGCGGCACTCACGCACCGCCGCCTGAGCTACGGTCTCGCCCTTCTTCACGCCGCCCGTCGGGATGGTCCACAGGCCGTTGTCCACGCGCTGCAACAGCAGAAGGCGCCCGCTGTCGTCGAGCACGAACGCCGATGCGGAGGCCTTGCGGCTGGTGGGCGCGGGGGCGTTCGGGTCCTGCCAGTAGTCGATCCGTCGGGTCTTGCCCTTCACCGGCTCTCCTTCCGTGAGGGGGCTGGACGAGCGCCGGCCCATACGCGCTTGGTGCGCCGAGACCGTCCCGGCCGCCCTACTGACCCCGGTCGGCCGGGACCTCGGTCCGTTTCTCCACCCGCATCACCACCCCCCGAGCCGCCAACGGCGCCCGCGCCAGGACCCGTACCCGGGCGCCCGGTGCCGGGCGCAGGCGCCAGCTTCGTGTCAGGACGGCCAGCAGTACCGTGGCCTCCGCCATGCCGAACGCGTCGCCGATGCATTTGCGGTTGCCCGCGCCGAAGGGGATGAAGGCCGCGCGGGCCCGCTCGCTCGTGCGGCCCGGTTCCCAGCGTTCGGGCAGGAAGTGTTCGGGGTCGGGGAACAACTCCGGGTCGTGGTGGAGGAGGTAGGGGCTGACGATGACGTCGGTACCGGCGGGGAAGCGGTGGCCGGCCAGGGTGAAGTTCTCCTGGGCGCGGCGGTCGATGCACCAGACCGGCGGGTACAGGCGGAGGATTTCCGTGGCGACGCGGGCGGTGTAGGGGAGGCTCGCGACGAGGCCCGCGTCCGGGGTGGCCGGCAGGGAGTCCACTTCGGCGTGCAGGAGGCGTTCGACGCGGGGGTCGTGGGCGAGGTGGTGGCAGGCGAGGGCGACGACGGTCGCCGCGTTCTCCGAGCCCGCCAGGAGCAGGGACATGACCTGGTCGCGGAGTTGGGTGTCGGTGAAGCCGGTGCCGGGGGCCGGGTTCTTGCCGGTGCCGGTGCCGGTGCCGGTGCCGGTGTTGGTGTTGGTGTCGGCGTCGGCGTTGGAGCCTGCGCCTGTGCCGGCTTGCGCGCGCCGGTCCGTATCGGCTCCGGCCGCCGCGCCCGTACCCGCGTCCGTACCCACACCCGCCCCCGCCCGCATGAACTCCGGCAGCAGCCCCGCGCCGTGCGCCCCCGACCGCTGTGCCGCCCGCGCTTCCGCGACGATGCTCGTCGCGGTCGCCCAGGACTGCTCCAGCGCCCGCTGATAGCGCACATTGCGCGGCAGCGGCAGCTCGTGCAGGAAGTCCACCGGCAGCACGATGCGGGCGAACACCCCGGCGAAGACGGTGTCCAGGCAGCGCAGGAAGTGCAGGACGCGCTCCGGCGGCATGGTCGGGAAGATCGAGCGCAGGAGGATGCGGGCGACGGCCGGGCGGGTCGCGGCCTTGATGTCGGCCGTGCCGGCACGGCCGACGGCTTCGCTGAGCCGGTGCGCCTCCTCCGCCATGATCTGCGTGTAGGCGGCGATGGCCGGTTTCGTGAAGGCGGGCTGCATCAGGCGCCGGTGCCGCAGGTGGTCGGGTTCCTCGACGGTGAACAGGCCGTTGCCGGACACCGGTTTGAGGTGCTCGAAGATGATGCCGCCCTTCTCGAAGCGGTGCGCCTGGGTGACGAGCACCTCGTGCACGAGGGAGGGGTGGCACACCACGAGCGCGGGGCGTGTGCCGACGCGGATCCGTACCAGTTCGCCCTGCTCGCGCAGTCCGCCGACGAACGGGAGGGGGTCACGTACCAGCCGCAGGGAGTGGCCGAGCAGCGGGAGCGCGCCGGGGGCGGTGGGGGGAGGCTGGTGGCTGGTGGCGGCCGACGGCATGGGGTTGCTCCCCTCGGGGCTCCTGGTGCGGCTGTTCACCGTTGTTCGCGACCGTACGCACGCGACCGTACGCACGCGATCGTTGGCGGCCGTACACGGCCGTACACACCGCTCGCCACCGCTCGCGCCCGTCGCGCACGCCGCCAGCCACCGTGCTCCCACCCCCACCGCGTGTCAACAAGACGCAAGCGACAACTTCCCGACCCGCGTGAGCTGACCCGCCCCCGCCACGTCCTGGTGGGGCCCCGGCCGCCGCTGTCCGAATGCCGTCGCGGCCCTGACGTCACGCGCCGGAAAGTCTGGGCCAACACCTGTCCCTCGACTAGGCTTCGGCGGCTCTCAGCCCCCGCTCCCACACGTCACGCCACCCACTCCCACCCGGAGGTCCTGACCGTGCGAGCACACTCCGCCGCCCCCACCCCCACCCCCACTCCCACCCCGGAACCCCCGGAAGCCGCCGGTGACGCCGTCGCCGTCATCGGCGCCGCCTGCCGTCTCCCCGGCGGCATCGACAGCCTCGACGCCCTGTGGACCGCCCTCTCCTCCGGCCGCGACCTGATCACCGACGTGCCGGAAGACCGTTTCGACATCGCCCAGTTCCTCGACACCGAGCGCCGTGGGCACGCCAGGACGTACACGGCGGCCGGCGGCTTCCTCGACGACATCGCCGGCTTCGACACCTCCTACTTCCGGCACATCTCGCCGCGCGAGGCCGAGTGGCTGGACCCGCAGCAGCGCATCCTGCTGGAACTGGCCGTCGAGGCCCTCGACGACGCGGCCGTCGACCCCGCGTCCCTCGTCGGCGGCGACACGGCCGTCTACATCGGCGTCGCCGCCCGTGACTATCTGGAACTGCAGACCCGGGTCACCGACACCGGCAGCCCGTACGCCATCGCCGGGAGCGCCTCCGCCAACTGCGCCAACCGCATCTCCCACTTCCTCGACCTGCGCGGCCCCAGCCTGGCCGTCGACACCGCGTGCTCCTCCGCGCTGACGGCCCTGCACGAGGGCTGCGAACGCCTGCGCGCCGGCACGAGCAGGACGGTGCTGGCCGGCGGTGTCAACGTGCTGCTGAGCCCCTACGTCTACATCGGCTTCTGCGACGCGAACATGCTGTCGCCCAGCGGGCGTTGCCGTACGTTCTCCGCCCGCGCCGACGGCTACGTACGCGCCGAGGGCGGCGGACTCGTGCTGCTCAAACGGCTGTCGGACGCGCTGGCCGACGGCGACCGCGTCCACGCGGTGATCCTCGGCAGCGGGACCAACAGCGACGGTACGACCCGCGGGCTCGCCCTGCCCAACGGTGCCGCGCAGGAAGCGCTGTTGCGCGAGGTGTACGCGCGAGCCGGTGTCGCCCCGGACGACGTGGTGTACTTCGAGGCGCACGGTACGGCCACGCCCGTCGGTGACCCGGCCGAGTGCACGGCCATCGGCCGCGCCCTGTGCGAGGGGCGCACCGGCGGGCCGCTGCCGATCGGGTCCGTGAAGTCCAACATGGGCCACCTGGAGGCCGCTTCGGGCATGGCCGGCCTGTTCAAGGCGATGCTCGTGCTGCGCGAGGGTGCCCTGCCGCCCACCCTGCACGCCGAACCCCTCAACCCGGCCATCGACTTCGACGGCCTGCGCCTGGCCCCCGTGCTCGGCCCGCGCCCGGTCGGCGTGGGGCCGTCCTCGGCGGTGGGCGTGAACTCCTTCGGCTTCGGCGGCGCCAACGCCCATGTGCTGCTCGGCCGCGCCCCCGCACCGCGCCCGGCGGCCCGTACGCCGCGCGGGCCGGTGCCCGTGCTGGTCTCCGCCCGGACCGCCGAGGCCCTGCGGGCCGCCGCCGCGGCGCTGGCCGACCGCATCGAAACCGGCCGCGCCGACGGCGACTTCTACGACCTCGCCCACACCACGGCGCTCCGCCGCGGCCACCACCCCCACAGCGCCGCCGTCCTCGCCGACGGACCGGACCGGGCCACGGCGGCCCTGCGGGCCGTGGCACGCGGCGAGGAGCCGCCGCCCGGCAGCGCCACCGCCCCCCGGACCGAACACGGCAAGGTCGCCTTCGCGTTCTCCGGGAACGGCTCCCAGTGGCCCGGCATGGCCGCCGACCTGCTCGCCCGCGAACCCGTCTTCCGCCGCGCCGTCACCGAGGCGGACCGGGCCTTCGCCCCGCACCTGACGTGGTCCGTCCGGGAAGCCCTCGCGTCCGGCCCGCCCGCCGGCCGGCGGCTCGACGCCACCGACGTCGCCCAGCCGATGCTGTTCGCCGTCCAGTGGGGGCTGGTCGCGCTGCTGGACAGCCACGGCATCCGGCCCGACGCCGTCGTCGGCCACAGCGTCGGCGAAACGATCGCCGCGTGCGTCGCGGGAGCGCTGCGCCTGCCCGACGCCGCACGGGCGGTCGTCACCCGCAGCCGCGCCCAGCAGCACACCGCCGGCACGGGAGGCATGGCCGCCGTCGGCCTCACCGAGGACGCGCTGCGCGCCGAACTCGCCGACTACGGCGGGGCACTGGAGCTCTCCGGCATCAACGGCGAACGCGACATGACCGTCTCCGGGAACGCGGCCGCCCTGCGCGACCTGGAGGACAGGCTCACCGCCCGCGACATCCACTTCCGCAGGCTCGACCTCGACTACGCCTTCCACAGCCGGGCCATGGACCCCCTGGAGGAATCCGTACGCGCCGGACTCGCCGGGATCCGCCCGGAGGCCGCCCGGATCCCCCTCGCCTCCACCGTCACCGGCACACTCGCGCACGGACAGGAACTCGACGCCACGCACTGGTGGCACAACATGCGCAGCCCCGTGCTCTTCGGCGCCGCCGTCCGCACGCTGCGCGAGCACGGCTGCGACATCTTCGTGGAGATCGGCCCGCACCCCGTACTGCTCGGCTACCTCCGCCGCGCGAGCGCCCAGGACCCGCGGCCCCTCGTCGCCGTCCCCGCCTGCGAGCGCGACACGGACGGGCCCGCCGCCGTCAGCACCTGCGCCGCCCGCGTCCTGGCCGCCGGCGCCCGCCCGGACCGGAACACGTACTTCCCGCACCCCGGCCGGGTCGTGGACCTGCCCGCCTACCCCTGGCAGCGCACCCGCTCCTGGCGCGGAGCGCCCCACTGGTGGAACGTCTCCGGCATCGGCGGCGACGCCCCCATGACCGACCCGCACCCCCTGCTCGGCACCCGGCTCACCGAACGCGCGCCCGTGTGGACGGGCCCCCTCGCCCCCTCCCGTATGCCCTGGCTCGCCGACCACCGCGTCGACGGCGCCGTGGTCCTGCCCGCAGCGGCCTACGTGGAGGCCGCACTGGCCGCCGGAGCCCGGCTGTTCGACGCCCCCGCCGAACTGACCCGGCTCACCATCGGCCGCGCCCTCGTCCTGCCGTGGGACGAGGAAGCCCTGGACGTCCGCCTCCAGACCGCCTACGCGGAGGCCGACCAGTCCGTCACCCTCTCCGGCCGCACGCACGCCCGGTCGCCCTGGCTGGAGCACGCGCGCGGCACACTGCGCCGGCAACTGGCCGCGGAACCGCTGCCGGTGGACGTCGCGGCCGTACGCGCCCGTACCCCGCACACGCGCACCGCCGCCGAACACTACGAGCGCGCCGCCCGCTCCGGACTGTCCTACGGTCCGGCCTTCCGCGTCCTCGAAGAACTGCGCACCGGCGACGGCGAGATACTGGCCACCTACCGGGTACCGCCCGACGACGGCACCTACCGCGTGCACCCCGCCCTCCTCGACGGCGCCCTCCAGGCCGGCGCGCCCCTCCTCGACCGGCTCGGCGGCACGGCACCCTTCCTGCCCGTCGCGATCGACCGCGTCCGGCTGTGGCGCACCCCCGGCGCGAGCGGCCTCGTCCACGTCCGCTGCCGGGAACTCGGCGAGCACGAGGCCAGTTGGGACGTCCGTGTCCTGGACCTGCGAGGGAACGTCACCTGCGAGATCACCGGCTGCCGGGCCCGCCGCCGGCCCGGCGGGGACGGCCCCGCCCCGGCCCGCCGCCTCACCGCCGTCCTGCGGGCCCGGCCCGGCTCCGCACCCGGCGCGGCCACCTCACCACTGCCCCCGCCGGGGGAACTGCGCGACGCCTCCGCCGGCCGCCGGGCCGGCGCGGAACTCTCCGGCGAACACGGCTGCAAGGACGCCTTCGCGGAGTTCAGCGCCCACTTCGCCGCCCGCGCCCTGGCCGGACTGGCCCCCGGCGGCCGCGAGTTCACCCTCGACGACCTCACCGCCGCCGGCATGCCCGACACGTACCGGCCCGAGGCCGCCCTCCTGCTGCGCCTCACCACCCGCTGGGGACTCGCCGCCACCGCCGCCCCCGGCCACTGGCGGCTCACCGGAAACCCCGACCCCGAACCCCTGCTGCGCCGCTCCCTGGACCGCTTCCCCCGCCAGGCCATGGCCATCGCCCTCTACGGCCGCTGCGGCACACACCTGCCCGCCGTGCTGCGCGGCGAGGAAGACCCCGTACAACTGCTGTTCTCCGAAGCCGACCAGCACCTCATCGAGCACTTCTACAGCGACATCGCCGCACTGCGCACCGACTACCTGCGCGCCCGCGCCGTACTGCGCTCCCTCGTCCGGCACTGGCCGGCCGACCGGCCCCTGCGGATCCTCGAAGTCGGCGCCGGCACCGGCGCGGTCACCGCCGAACTGCTGCCCCTGCTGCCCCCCGAACGCACCTGGTACGTCTACAGCGACGTCAGCCCCTCCTTCTTCACCCGCGCCCAAGTACGGCTGGCCGCCCACGACTTCGTCGACTACCGCACCCTCGACCTGGACCAGGATCCCGCAGGGCAGGGCTTCGCCGACGGTTCCTTCGACCTCGTCGTCGCCGCGAACGTCCTGCACGCCACCCGGGACCTGCGGGCCACCCTCCACCGCATCCGCGGCCTGCTCGCCGCCGGCGGCCAGCTCCTCGCCGTCGAGTACCACGACCCCGAACCCATGGCCCTGTGCTTCGGACTCCTCGACGGCTTCTGGACGTTCACCGACCACGACCTGCGCGCCGGCTCCCCCCTGCTGCCCGCCGGAACCTGGCTGCGGCTGCTGGGCGAGTGCGGCTTCGCCGACGCCGTCCGCGCCAACGACCCCGCCGAGGAGACCGACCGGTCCGCGACCGGCGACCACTCCCTGCTGCTCGCCCGCCGCCCCGCCGACGACCTCCCGCCCCGGCCGGCCGCGCTGCCCCCCGGAGACGGCGACCACTGGCTGCTGCTCGCCGAACACCCCGGCGCCCCCCTGACCCGCCACCTCGCCGCCCTCCTCACGGAAGCCACCCGCACCCGCGTCACCCTGGCCTCCCTCCGGGCGCCACGGCGCGGCCCGCTCGTCCCCGACGACGCGCGCGCCCCCCGCGTCGCCGTGCTGCTGGACGAGGACACCCCCGCGGCCGCCGACAGCGCCGCCGTACTGGAGCAGGCCGTCCGCCGCGTCGGCTACCTGCGGGACCTGGCCACCGCCTGCCGCGAACTGCCGCCCGCCGTCCGGCCGGTGATCTCCCTGGTCTGCCGGCCCAGCGGCGCCCTCCCGGCCCCCGAACCCCCGCGGGCCCCCGGCGACGCCGTCCCCTGGGGAGCGGCCCGCACCCTCGCCAACGAACAGCCCCGGCTCACCGTCCGCCGGATCTCCCTGTGCCGGAGCGAGGACCCCAAGGACACGGAAGCCGACGCGCGGCGGCTCGCCCGTGAACTCCTCGCCCCCGACGCGGAGGACGAGATCCTGCTCACCCCAGCAGGCCGCTTCGCCGCCCGCCTCGTCGAACACCGGCCCGCGCCCTCGCCCCGCGACACCGCCACGCCCCGCGTCCTGCGCGTCGACGTGCCCGGCAGCGGACGTCGGCTGACCTGGGTCCCCGGGGACGACCCCCGCCCCGGCCCGGGACAGGTCGCCATCGCCGTCCGCGCCGCCGCCCTCAACTACCGCGACGTGATGATGGCCGCCGGCATCTACCCGCCCGGCGGCGAACGCGTCACCCCCGACGGCATCGAACTCGGCCTGGAATGCGCCGGGGAGATCACCGCCGTCGGTACCGGCGTCACCGGGCTCGCCCCCGGCGACCGCGTCCTCGCCATCGGCCGCCGCTGCCTGGCCACCCACGTCGTCGCCGACGCCCGGCGCTGCGCCCGTGTCCCCGACGGCACGACCTTCGCCGGGGCCGCGACCCTGCCCGTGGTCTCCTTCACCGTCCAGCACGCCCTCGACGACCTCGCCCGCCTCGCCCCCGGCGAGACGGTGCTCGTGCACGGCGCCGCAGGCGGCATCGGACTCGCCGCCCTGCGCCACGCACGCGAGCGCGGCTGCACCGTCATCGCCACCGCCGGCACCCCCGCCAAACGCGAACTGCTGCGCATGCTCGGCGCCCGCCACGCCCTCGACTCCCGCAGCCTCGACTTCGCCGAACACGTCAGGGAGCTCACCGGCGGCGATGGCGTGGACGTCGTCCTCAACTCGCTCGCCGGCGAGGCCATACCGCGCAGCCTCGAACTGCTGCGGACCGGCGGCCGGTTCGTCGAACTCGGCAAACGCGACATCTACGCCTCCAGCCCGCTGCCGCTGGCCCCGTTCCGCAACAACCTCTCCTACCACGCGGTCGACGCCCACCAGTTGCTGGAGCGGGACACCCCCGCCACCCGCGCCACCTACGCGACGATGGCCGAGCGCATCGCCGACGGCACCTACCGCCCCCTGCCCCACCAGATCCTGCCCGCCGCCCGCGTCGACGAGGCCTTCGACGTGCTGCTGCGCTCCCGGCACCTCGGCAAGGTCGTCGTCTCCTTCGACGAACCGCCGCCCGCGCACCCGGCCGTACCGGCACTGCCGTCCCTGTCGGGCAGCGCCGGCACGGTCCTGATCACCGGCGGCCTGACCGGACTGGGCGCCGCCACCGCCGTGCACCTGGCGCGGCGCGGGATCCGCCGGCTCGCCCTCGCCGGCCGCAGGGGACCCGAAACCCCCGGCGCGGACGCCCTGTTGCGGACGCTCGCGGACCTGGGAGCCGAGGCCACCGCGCACGCGGTGGACGTCAGCGACCCGGACGCGGTCACCGCCCTGCTGAAGACGGTCGAGGCCGGCGGCGGGGGGCTGCGCGGAGTGGTCCACGGCGCCATGGCCCTCGACGACGGCTTCCTCCCGGACCTCACCGACGACCGCATACGCGCCGTCCTCGCCCCCAAACTCCTCGGCGGCCTGCTGCTCGACACCGCCAGCCGCGGCCGCCCACTGGACTTCTTCGCCGCCTACTCCTCCGGCGCCGCCCTCACCGGCAACGTCCAACAGGCCCACTACAGCGCCGCCAACCTCTACCTCGAAGCCCTCACCAGGGCCCGCAGGCACGCCGGACACCGCGCGGTCACCATGGAGTACGGGCCCATCCAGGACGCCGGATACGTCGCCCGCGAGGTCCTCACCGCACCCCTCGCCCGGATCGGCTGGCTCCCCGTCACCGCCCGCACCGCACTGACCGCCCTCGACGAACACCTCACCGACGGCGCCGACGTCGTCTTCCTCGACGGCGCGGACTGGACCCGCATCCCCCGGCTGCTGCCCGCGATCCTCGTCCCCCGCTTCGCCGCCGTCCTCCCCGAGGCCGCCGACGGACCGGACGGCTCCTCGGACGAACTCCACCACCGGCTACGGGAATCGGACCCCGCGACCGCCCACGGCACGGTGTGCGACGTCCTGGCGGAGCTGCTGGCGAGGATCCTGCACCACGCGCCCGAGACGCTCGACCGCGGCCGTCCCCTCGACGAACTCGGCGTGGACTCGCTCATGGCGACGGAAGTCACCCAGGCCATCCGGCGCCGCCTGCGCTGCGAGTTCTCCCCCGTGGAGATCATCAACGCCGGGAACATCGAGGTACTCGCGGGCAGGGTCCTGGCCCGCCTGGGACTCACGGAGGGAGAAGCACGGTGACCCCCGTGACCGGACCGCCCGGTGCCGGCGCCCGCGAACTCCACGAAGGACAGGCCGCCTACACGGCGTTCACCCTGCGCGGCTACGACCTCGCCGTGCACGGCATCAACATCCCGCTGTTCTGGAAGTGCCCACCCCGCCACATGGCGGACCTGTACGAACGCAACATCACCACCGAACACCTCGACATCGGCGTCGGCACCGGCCGGCTCATCGCCCGCTGCTCACCCACCGCCCGCCGCAAGGTCACGCTCGTCGACCTCAACCGGGCCTCCCTCGCCCACACCGCACGCCGGCTCGCCGACTGCGACGTGACCGTCTGCCGGGCCGACATCCTCCAACCACTGCCGCTGCCACCGGAGTCCCACGGTTCCGCCGGGCTGAACTTCCTGCTGCACTGCCTGCCCGGCGGCATGGACACCAAGGCCCGTGCCCTCGACCACGCGGCCCGGTGCGTACGGCCCGGCGGGCGGGTCTTCGGCAGCACGGTGCTCGCCTCCGGGCTACCCGTCAGCGCCGGCGGACGCCTGCTGATGCGCGCGCTCAACCGGCGGGGCGTCTTCCACAACACGGGCGACTCGCTGACCGGGCTGCGCGAGGCGCTCGCCGCGCGCTTCCCGGAACACCGGCTGTGGACGCACGGGTGCGTGGCCTTCTTCGAAGGCACGGTCTTCGAAGGCACGGTCGGGTGAAGTACGTCCGAAGAAGCGTACGGGGCCGCGGGATTGTGTGCAGGGTGCCGGCATGAGACGGTTCCCCGCCACCCTGTGGCTCCGTACGACCCTGCCGGCCGTCGCGGCGGCCGTGGCCCTCACGGGCTTCGGCCCCGCGCCGGCCGTACGCCCCTCGGCCCCGCCGCCCTGCGCCGCGACCCCCGCCCCCGCGCTCTACGGCGGCGAAGTCCGCCGCCTCCCCACCCAGCGGCGGGTGGTCGCCCTCACCTTCAACGCGGCCTGGAACGAGGACGGACTCGCCGACGTCCTGCGCGTGCTGCGCGACAAGCACGCGCCCGCCACGTTCTTCCCCACCGGGCAGTTCGCCGAACGGCACCCGCGCGCGGTCCGGGCGATGGCCGCCGCCGGGCACGGCATCGGCAGCCACTCCCACAGCCACCCGCACTTCAGCGCGCTGACCCCGGCGCAGGCCCGCCACGAGGTCCTGCGCGCCCACCGGGCGCTGCGCGCGGCCGCCGGTACTTGCCCGCTGCCCTTCTTCCGCTTCCCCTACAGCGAGACGACCCCGCAGCGGATCGCCGAGGTCAACGGACTCGGCTTCGCGGACATCGAGTTCAGCGCCGACACCAACGGCTACAAAGGGCCCGGCGGCGGCATGAGCACCGAGGCGGCGGTGCGGCGCGCCCTCGACGCGCTCGGGCCCGGCGAGATCGTGCAGATGCACGTGGGCACGCCCGACGGCAGCGGGACGGTACTCGACGCGCGGGCGCTGCCACGGATCATCGACGCCGTACGGGAACGGGGCTACCGCATCACCGACTTGCGGGAACACGTCCGCGCCGCCGCCTCGTCATAGCGCCGCAACACGAGCCGCGCCACCGCCTCATGACCCCCCAGCGGCGCGGACACCACACGCGCCCCACACCCGGCCGCGAGCCGCGCGAAGGCCCCGGAGCCCAGGAGACAGCTCGCCACGACAACGTCGTCGTGCCCCGCCGCGCGCAGAGCCGCCACCACCTCGCAAGGCGCCGGCCCGGCACCGGACAGGAACGCGGCGAAGACCGTCCGCCCGGTCCGGGCCGCCAGGAGGGCGGCCGTGGCCCGGATAGCGGCACGGGCCCCGGGATCCGCCGACCCGGCGGCGGCGAGAACGACGGGGGTACGGGCGGGGGGCGCGCCCCGTGAAGTCGCCGTGCGGCGGGGCACGATGCCGGCTGCGTCCCGCGAGACGCCGGCCGAGCCGTCGGGGTCGGGGGCGGGTGCGGTGCCCTCCGCCGTGCCGGCGGCCGTACTCGGGGCGGTTCCGGAATCCGTCGGGTGCGCGGAGCGCCCGGTGGTGCCCGCGGTGGTGACGCGATGTGCGCCCGGGGCGCTCGTCCCGCTGCGGGGCAGCGCTGTAGGCACGGTGCCCGCTGCCGTGTCGGTGGCCCGACTGGGGACAGTCCCGGAATCCGCCGCGTGTGCGGTGTCCTCAGCGGCACCCGTGATGGGTGCGCGACGCGCGCCGGTGCTGCCGGGGCCCGGAGCGTCCGCCGTGCCCGGGGCGGTTCCGGGACCTGCCGTGTGCGTGGTGCTCCCGGTAGTGCCCGCGGTGGTCGCGCGATGCGCGCCTGCGGTGGTCGTCTTGCTGCCGGGCAGCGCCGGATGTCCGGCAGCCGCCGCCGTGCCCGGGGCGCCCCCGGGATCCGTCGGGTGCGCGGGGTCCGCGCTGCGCGTCCTCTCCGCCTCCGTCAGCCGGTCCGTCAGGGCCTCCGCCAGCAAAGGGTCCGGGCCCAGTGCCGGGGCGACCCGTGCGCGTACCCACGGTGCTTGCGACAGGGCGTGCGGGATGTCCACCCGCACGTGATGGCCCGGCGCCAGCAGCAGTGGGACCACGACCACCTCGCCCGAGACGCCCGCCAGCGCCTCCGTCAGCGAAGGACGCGCCGAGCTCACGCACCCCAGGCGCACCGGGAGTCCGGGCCGCAGTGCCGACACCCGTGCGCACAGGGCGTGGACCGCCGCCATGCCGTCCGGGTCCCGCGTGCCGTGCGCCACGGCGAGCAGCACAGGCCCGCCCGGCCCCGCCGTCACGGCGTCGCCACCAGCTGATAGCCCCGCTTGGTCACCGTCCGTACCAGGGGCGCGTACGGGCCCAGCGCGCCGCGCAGCCGGGCCACCGCCGCCTCCACCGCGTGCGCGTCCGGGCGGCGCTGCCCGGTCTCGCCCCACACACGGCGCAGGAGTTCCGCACGGCTGAGGACCGTACCCGGGCGGGCCGCCAACTCCCGCAGGATCGCGGCCGGTACGGGCGGCAGCCACAGGACCGTACCCGGGGCGAGGACGGCCGCGCCCTGGAGGACGAGCGGGCCGGCGGGGGTGTTGACCTCGTGGCGGTGACGGTCGGCGAGTTCGCGGGTCAGGGTACGGACCAGGGAGCCCAGGCGGCCGCGCTCGGGCCACGGGCACGGCAGGCCGGCGGCCAGCAACGGCCGGGCGCACACCGGGCCGATGCACACCGGGACGACATCGTGGCGCATCGCGTCGAGGACGTCCGCGCGGCGGCCGCCCGACTCGGCGGCCGACAGGAACGCCTCGATCGCGGGGGCACTGGTGAACGGCAGGGCGTGGATCTCGCGGCGCGCGGTCTGCTCGGCGAGGCGCCGCAGCGCCTCGGGGTCCTCGGGCGGGCCCCACCGGTAGACGGGCACGGGGATCACCGACGCGCCCTGGTCGCGCAGCGCGGCCGCCAGGTTCGGCAGCGGGGCCCCGTGCTCCTGCACGGCCACGCGCCGGCCCCGCAGATCGCGGGCCAGCAGCCAGGCCAGGACCTCGTCGAGGGTCTCGGACTCCGGCGCGTACGCCTCGCGCAGCCCGCTGGCCCGCAGCGCGCCCGCCGCCTTCGGGCCACGGCTGACGACAACCGCCGCCCGGCAGGCGGCGATCAGCCGGGAGCCGTAGCCCCACCCCTCCGCCGCGCTCATCCAGCCGCGCCAGCCGACCCCCGTCGTCGCGACGACGTAGTCCAGGGGTTCCGCGACGCACGCGCGGGTGGCCTCGTGCAACAGGGTGTCGTCGCCGACCGGCACGATACGCAGCGCCGGCGCGCACACGACGGTCGCGCCGTTGCGCCGCAGCAGGGCGGTCAGCTCGTCGCGGCGCCGGTCCGCGGTGACGCCCACGGTGAAGCCGAGCAACGGCCCGTGCCGGAGCGGCGGCGGTTCCCCGGGTGTGGCTCGTGTCATGCGCAGAGCGTGACCGACCGGCATTAAGAGCCAATTGCACGAGTGTGACAGGGCAGTTAGTGCAGGGCGCTCTTTTCTTACGGACATGTGTCGTACCGCGCACGCCGCCTGCTGAGACCGGTGCACGGCATGTGCGCACTCCGCAACACCACCGACCCACCCCCGTCACGCGCCACCGCCACGCTTCGTGCATGACCACCGCCCCCGCCGCGCCGCGGCCGACCGACACGCACTGCCCGTACTGCGCCCTGCAGTGCGGCATGCGCCTGCACCCTGTCACACGGTCCGCCCCCGGCGCGCCCGGCGTCGAGATCGGGGAGCGCCCCGACTTCCCCGTCAACCTCGGGGCCCTGTGCGGCAAGGGACGCAGCGCCGCCGACCCGCTCGACGCGGGCGTACGGCTGACCGCGCCCCTGGTCCGCGACGCCGGCCGGCTGCGCGAGGCCGGCTGGGACGAGGCCCTCGACCGCGCGGCGCGCGGACTGCGGACGGCCGCGGCGCGGTACGGGCGCGAGGCCGTCGGCGTCTTCGGGGGCGGCGGACTCACCAACGAAAAGGCCTATCTGCTCGGCAAGTTCGCGCGCGTCGTGCTGCGCACCCCGCACATCGACTACAACGGCCGCTTCTGCATGTCCTCGGCGGCCGCCGCGCAGCGCAGAGCGTTCGGCCTCGACCGGGGGCTGCCGTTCCCGCTCGCGGACATACCCCGCACCGGGTGCGTCCTGCTCGTCGGCAGCAACGTCGCCGAGACCATGCCGCCGGCCCTGCGCTACTTCCGTGAACTGCGGGAGGCGGGCGGCCGGCTGGTCGTCGTCGACCCGCGCCGCACCCGCACCGCCGAACTCGCCGACCTGCACCTGCGGCCCGTGCCCGGCACCGATCTCGCGCTCGCCCTGGGCCTGCTGCACCTCGTGATCGCCGACGGGCACGTCGACCACGGATTCGTGGCCGCTCGCACGAGCGGGTACGAGCACGCGCACGCCGCCGCGATGGCGCACTGGCCCGAACGCGTCGAACGGATCACGGGGGTGTCCGTTCCGCTCATGCGGCGTGCCGTGGAGCTGTTCTGCGGGACGGCGGACGGCATGGTGCTCACCGCGCGCGGCGGCGAACAGCACAGCAAAGGCGTCGACACCGTCGGCGCCTGGATCGACCTGTGCCTGGCCACCGGCCGCGCCGGCCGGCCCCGCTGCGGATACGGCTGCCTGACCGGTCAGGGCAACGGGCAGGGCGGCCGCGAACACGGCCAGAAGTCCGACCAGTTGCCCGGCTACCGCTCCATCACCGACCCGGCCGCCCGCGCCCACGTCGCCGGGGTGTGGGGCGTACCCCCGCAGACGCTGCCCGGGCCGGGGCGCAGCGCCTACGAACTCCTGGACGCGCTCGGCACGCCCGGCGGGCCGCGCGCCCTGCTCGTCATGGGCTCCAACCCGGTCGTCTCCGCGCCCCGCGCCGGACACGTCACGCGCCGGCTGCGTGCCCTCGACACGCTCGTCGTCTGCGACGTGGTGCGCTCCGAGACCGCCGAACTCGCCGACGTCGTCCTGCCGTCGGCCCAGTGGGCCGAGGAGGACGGCACCATGACGAACCTGGAAGGCCGCGTACTCCTCCGCCGCGCCGCCCTCACCCCGCCCCCGGGCGTCCGCACCGACCTCACGATCCTGCGACAGCTCGCCGCCCGGCTCGGGGTCACCCACGGCTTCCCGACGGAACCCGAGAAGGCCTTCACGGAACTGCGCCGCGCCTCGGCGGGCGGCCCGGCGGACTACTCGGGCATCACCTACGAACGCATCGCGGCGGAGAACGGGGTCTTCTGGCCGTGCCCTTCCGGCGGGGCGGTGGGGGTCTGCGACCCCGCCGGTACCGCCGACCCGGCCGCCGGGACCGCCGGCACCGGCGCGGGGCCGGGCGCGTCTGCGGGGTACCCGGCGAGTACGGTCCGAGCCGCCGACTCGGGTGCGGGGGGCGGTGCTTGTCCCGGTGGCACTGCCGACGCGGTGCCGGATGCCGACTTGCCTGCCGGCACGGCGAGTTGCCCCGGCACCGCCGGAGGCGATACGTGTCCCGGCTGCGCCGGAGCGGTGCCGACGTGCGGGGCTCGCGGCGCGGACCGTACCGGTGCCGGCGCTCCGGGCAGCGCGGCCCCGGACGCCGGGGCCATCCCCCTCGTCGCGCCGGACCCCGGCTCGCCCGCCCGTACGGCACCGCCGCACCCCGGCACCCCCCGGCTCTTCCTCACCCGCTTCGCCACCCCCGACGGGCGGGCCCGTTTCTCGGGCGCTCCGTATCGGCCTGCCGCCGAGGAGACCGATCCCCGGTATCCGGTGTGGCTGACCACGGGGCGGGTCGGGGCGCAGTACCAGAGCGGGGCCCAGACGCGGCGCAGTCCCGCGTTGAATGCCGCCGCGCCCGGGCCCTACGTCGAGTTGCACCCGGATCTCGCCGGGCGGCTCGGGGTCGTCGACGGGGAAGCGGTGACGGTCACGAGCAGGCGGGGGCAGGCCACCGCCCCCGCCGTCGTCACGGGGGCGATCCGGCCCGACACTGTGTTCATGCCGTTCCACTGGCCGGGCCCGGGCCGGGCCAACTCCCTCACCAATCCCGCCCTCGACCCCGTGTCCCGGATGCCGGAGTTCAAGGTGTGCGCGGTCCGGGTGGACAAGGCGGGGGAGCAGAACGGGGACGTCCGATGAGTCCCCGGCGTATCGTCGTCGTCGGCGCCGGCATGGCCGCCGCCCGCTTCGCCCAGCAGCTGAGCGCGGCGACCCCCGACGGGGAGGCCGACATCGTGCTGTACGGCCGTGAGCCGCACGCCCCGTACAACCGCACCCGCCTCACCGACGTCCTCGCCGGCCGCTACCGCGACACCGCCCTCACCCTGGCCACGGGCGGGTCAACGATCCGTACCGGTACGGACGTTGTCGCCGTCGACCCGGCCGCGCGCACGCTGCGTACCGCCTCCGGCGAGACCGTACGCTACGACGAGCTCGTCCTCGCCACCGGCGCCGCCCCCCTGCGCGCCCGTACCCGCCGCGCGTACGTCCTGCGCGGGCTGGACGACTGCCGGCGGCTCGCGGCCGCGCTGCCAGGGGCGCGCCGGGCGCTCGTCGTGGGCGGGGGAGTGCTCGGGGTGAGTACGGCGGTCGCGCTCGCCGCCCGCGGCCCGGAGGTGCATCTCGTCCACCGGGGCCCGTACCTCATGGAACGCCACCTCGACCCCGGCGCCGCCACAGCCGTACGCCGTGCCCTCGAAGCCCTCGGCGTCACCGTGCACTTCGGCCCCGACCGGCCCCCGCCGGATCCCGGACTCACCGTCGCGGCCCGCGGCGTACGGCCCCGTACGCGCCTCGCCCGCGCCGCCGGCCTGGCCGTCCGTACCGGCGTCCTCGTCGACGACACCCTGGCCACCTCCGCCCCCGGCATCCACGCCATCGGCGACTGCGCCGAACACCTCGGCACCGTCCACGGCACCGCCGAAGCCGCCTGGGAACAGGCCGACGTGCTCGCCGCCCGGCTCTCCGGCGCCCGCCCCGACGCCTGTTACACCGGCTCGCCCCGGCTGCTGCGGCTCACCGCCGGCCCGCTGGAGATCGCCGCGTTCGGCGACCCGGCCGAGCACGCCGCCGCCGACGACACCGTGCGGCTCACCGACGCCACCCGCGGCACGTACAAGGCTCTCGCCCTGCGCGGCGCGCGCCTCGCCGCCGCCGTCCTCGTCGGCGACACGGCCGCCGCCGGCGACCTCTGCCACGCCTGCCGCGAACACGAGCGGAGCACCGGCCCCGCTCCCGACCCCGTGCACCTGCTCACCACGCGAGGAGCCACCCCGTGAGCGACACCGCCCGACTGGTACTGATCGGCCACGGCATGGTCGGCCAGCGCTTCCTGCAGGCGCTGACCGAGGCCGCGCCCGGCCGGTACCGAGTCACCGTCATCGCCGAGGAGCCCCGGCCCGCCTACGACCGGGTCCGGCTCAGCAGCTGGTTCACCGGCACCACCGCCGACGAACTCACCCTCTGCCCACCGGACTTCGCCGAGGAACACGGCATCGGGCTGCGGCTCGGCGACCCGGCCGCCACCGTCGACCGGTCCGCCCGCACCGTCACCACCCGCTCCGGGCACACCGTCCGCTACGACGTCCTCGTCCTGGCAACCGGATCGTCCCCGTTCGTCCCGCCCGTCCCCGGACACGACACCCCCGGCTGCTTCGTCTACCGCACCCTCGACGACCTGGAGGCCATCCGCGAGCGCGCCGGGCGCGCGACGGCCGGCGCCGTCGTCGGCGGCGGACTCCTCGGCCTGGAGGCCGCCGGAGCCCTGCGCGCGCTCGGCCTGCGCACCCATGTCGTGGAACACGCGCCCCGGCTGATGGCGTTGCAGGTCGACGACGGCGGCGGCAGCACCCTGCGCCGCAGGATCGAGGAGCTCGGCGTGGCAGTCCACACCGGCGCGGGCGCCAAGGCCGTCGAAGCCGGCCCCGACGGCACCGTCGCCCGGATGCTCCTCGCCAACGGCGAGACCCTCGACACCCAGTTGATCGTCTTCGCCGCCGGGGTCCGGCCCCGCGACGAGCTCGCCCGCGCCGCCCGGCTGCCCGTCGGCGAACGCGGCGGCATCGTCGTCGACGCCCACTGCCGCACCGCCGACCCCCGCATCCTCGCCATCGGCGAATGCGCGCGGGCCGCCGACGGGCGCGTCCACGGACTCGTCGCCCCCGGCTACGCCATGGCCGAGGCCGCCGCCGCCGGACTCACCGGGAAGGACGGCGGCTTCACCGGCACCCACACCGCCACCAGGCTCAAACTCCTCGGCGTCGACGTCGCCAGCATCGGCGACGCCCACGGCACCGACGGCGCCCTCGAAGTCCTCTACGCCGACAGCCGCGCCGGGGTCTACAAGAAACTCCTCGTCAGCCCCGAGGGACGGCTCCTGGGCGCGGTCCTCGTCGGCGACACCGCCGCCTACGACCTGCTGCGCGCCCTCGCCGCCGACGGCACCCCCCTCACCACACCCCCCGAACACCTCGTCCTGCCCCCCACCGCCGGCAGCGCCCCGCCCGGCCCGGCCGCGCTCCCCGACGACGCCGTCGTCTGCTCCTGCCACAACGTCCGCAAGGCGGCCATCACTTCGGCCGTCACCGAGGACGGCTGCGCCGACGTCACGGCCGTCAAGAAGCTCACCCGCGCCGGCACCGGCTGCGGCTCCTGCGTCAAGGCCGTCACCTGCCTCGTCGACGACGCCCTCGCCGCGACCGGCGCCCCCGTCCCCGACCAGGGCCTGTGCCCCCACTTCCGCCACTCCCGCGCCGAACTCTTCGAGATCGTCCGCGTCAAGGGCATCACCAGTTTCGCCCGCCTCCTCGACGAGCACGGCAACGGCCTTGAGGGCTGCGAGATCTGCAAACCGGCCGTCGCCTCGATCCTCGCCTCCCTCGCCCCGCAGCTCACCGGCGGCGGCCACATCCTCGACGGCGAGCAGGCCGCTCTGCAGGACACCAACGACCACTTCCTCGCCAACCTCCAGCGCAACGGCTCCTATTCCGTCGTCCCCCGCGTCCCCGCCGGCGAGATCACCCCGGAGAAACTCATCGTCATCGGCGAGATCGCCCGCGACTTCGGCCTCTACACCAAGATCACGGGGGCGCAGCGCATCGACATGTTCGGCGCCACCGTCGACCAGCTGCCCGCGATCTGGCGCCGCCTCGTCGACGCCGGCTTCGAGTCCGGCCACGCCTACGGCAAGGCCCTGCGCACCGTGAAGTCCTGCGTGGGCAGCACCTGGTGCCGCTACGGCGTGCAGGACTCCGTCGCCCTCGCCATCGAACTGGAGCTGCGCTACCGGGGGCTGCGCTCCCCGCACAAGCTCAAGGCCGCCGTCAGCGGCTGCGCCCGCGAGTGCGCCGAGGCCCGCGGCAAGGACTTCGGCGTCATCGCCACCGCCGCCGGCTGGAACCTCTACGTCGGCGGCAACGGCGGCACCGACCCCCGCCACGCGCGACTGCTGCTCACCGACGCCGGACACGCCACCCTGATCCGTACGATCGACCGCTTCCTGATGTTCTACATCCGCACCGCCGACCGCCTGGAGCGCACCGCCCCCTGGCTGGAACGCCTGCCCGGCGGACTCGACCACCTGCGGGAGGTGATCGTCGACGACTCCCTGGGCATCTGCGCCGAACTCGACGCCCTCATGGCCCGGCACACCGAGACCTACGAGGACGAGTGGCGCGCCACCCTGGAGGACCCCGAACGCCTGCGCCGCTTCGTGTCGTTCGTCAACGCGCCCGGCACCCCCGACCCCGCCGTCCGCTTCGTCCCCGAGCGCGGCCAGATCCGCCCCGCTCCCGTGGGGGTGGCGTCATGAGCACCGAACACACCGCACACACCGAACGTACCGATCGCACCGACGCCCGCGTGGTCGAGGTCGACACCGGCAGCGGCTGGACGCCCGTGTGCGACTACGACACCCTGCGGACCGGCCGCGGGGTCGCCGCGCTCGTCGACGGACAGCAGGTCGCCCTCTTCCGCGACCGCGCAGGCGAAGTCCACGCCGTCGGCAACCTCGACCCGTTCAGCGGCGCCCACGTCATCTCGCGCGGCCTGCTCGTCGGCCGCGACGGCGCCCCGGCCGTCGCCTCGCCCATGTACAAGCAGGCCTTCGACCTGCGCTCGGGAGTCTGCCTGGACGAGGAGCACGCCCCCGACGGCAGCCCGGCCGTCCTGCCCGTGTGGCCCGTACGCCTCACCGGCGACGGACCGGCCCGCGCCGAGGACGGCCGGCCCGGCGCGTGGCGGCCCGAGGACCCCGTCTTCTGGGCGGAGACCGGCGCCCGGACCGCACGGCGCAACCTCGTGTGGTCCGTGCTGTGCGAGCACATCGGCTTCAGCGTGTGGAGCCTGTGGTCCGTGCTCGTGCTCTTCCTCGGCCCCGAGTACGGCATCGACCCGGCGGGCAAGTTCACGCTCACCGCGGTGCCCACGCTCGTCGGCGCCGCGCTGCGGCTGCCCTACACCGTCGCCGTCACCCGCTTCGGCGGCCGTACCTGGACCGTGGTCAGCGCCCTGGTCCTGCTGATCCCCACCCTGCTCACCGCGTGGGTCCTCGATCCCGGGGTGTCCTACGGCACCCTCCTGGCTGTCGCGGCGCTCGCCGGCCTGGGCGGCGGCAACTTCGCCTCCTCCATGGCCAACATCAACGCGTTCTACCCGCAGCGCCTCAAGGGCCGTGCCCTCGGCGTCAACGCGGGCGGCGGCAACCTGGGCGTGGCCGCGGTGCAGTTGGTGGGTCTGCTGGTGCTGGCCACCGCCGGTGCCGCGCATCCTCGGCTCGTCGTCCTCGTCTACATCCCGCTCATCGTGGTCTCGGCGCTCGCCGCCGCGCTGCGCATGGACAACCTGCCGCGCCGGAGGACCGGCAAGCCGCTGCGGGAGGTGAGCCTGCACCCGCACACGTGGGTCGTCTCCCTGCTGTACATCGGCACGTTCGGCTCCTTCATCGGCTTCGGCTTCGCCTTCGGGCAGGTGCTGCTCGTGCAGTTCCCCGAGGCCTTCCCCACGCCCGTGTCGGCGGCCGCCCTCACCTTCCTCGGACCGCTGCTGGGTTCGCTGACGCGGGCGCTGGGCGGGGCCGCGGCCGACCGCTGGGGCGGGGCACGCGTCACCCTCGGTACGTTCGCCGCGCTCGCGGGCAGCACCCTGCTGGTGCTGCTGGCCTCGGGGGCGCGCTCGCTGCCGCTGTTCCTCACCGGGTTCGTGCTGCTCTTCGCGTTCAGCGGGATCGGCAACGGCTCCGTGTACAAGATGATCCCTGGCCTCTTCCTGCGGGAGGCCGCGGGCGATGCGGCGCGGGCCCAGCGGCAGGCCAACGCGCTCATGGGCATCGCCGGGGCGGTCGGCGCCCTGGGCGGGGTGCTCATCAACCTCGCCTACCGGCAGGCGTTCGCGGCGAGCGGAACCGGCGACGCCGCCTATGCCGCCTTCCTCGCCGGGTACGTGCTGTGCCTCGCGGTCACCTGGGCGGTGTATCTGCGGCCGGTGCGGCGGACCGCCGAGGTGTGAGGTCCGCGCGGCGGCGCGTGACGGACGTGCGCCGGGCAGCGCCCGGCCGTCCTCGCGGGACGGCCGGCGAACCCGGCGCACCAGTGCGGTACCCGCTAGCCGCCGAAGGGCGGCGGGTAGGGGTAGTCGAGGCGGTCGTGATCGCGGCCGTGGTCCCAGTCGCGACCGTGGTCGTAGGGGTCACGCTCGTGATCCCGGTCGGGGAAGACCCACCAGCCGTCGCGGCAGACGCGCCCCAGGGGGTCGCGGTCGCCGTCACGGAAGATCCGGGCGCCCGAGATCTCGCCGTTCGGCCCCGGGTGTCTGCTGTCGAAGATGAATCTGCACTCCGCGGGGGCCTTGCCCGCGGTGTGCGGGGCGGCCTGCGCGGTCGGCAGGACGGCCAGGACCGCTCCCGCCGCGCACGCCGCGACCGCGGCCGCCCTCAGGAATTCGCGCATGAAATCCCCTTTCGTATGGCGAGGCACCTTTGTGCCTCTTGGGTGATTCATGGGTAGCGGAACCCTGGTGTCCGTGCGAAGAGTCGTGCGACGGAGCCACCCGATCGTGTCCGGGCGGAGCGGACGGCCGGGTACGGATGCGCGGAGCTCGAACGGCCCGGCGGGCAGGGGGAGTTGATCGACTTCCGGCCCGCCCGCCGGGACTGTGCCCACGGCATGCGGGTACGGGCCGGGCGGCGCCTTCAGCGGGCGCGGTCCGCCGAGGCACGCGACAGCGGCCGGACCCGTCCCGCCGAGGCCCCGCCGGGCTCGCCGCCCGCGTCGAGCGACGACTCGGTACCGCGCGGGTCGAGCCCGCCATGGGCCCCCGGGGCGGCCACGGACGGCAGCAGAGTCTGCCACAGGCCCGTCAGCGAAGTCCGCGACAGCCACTCGGGGTTGTCGCGGCCCAGCGCCTCGATGCCCGTCGTCGCCGCGAAGACCGTGGCCGCCGCGTCCTCCGGGGAGCAGCCAGCGCGCAGGCTCCCCTCCGCCTCGGCGTGCGCGAACGCCTCACGGACACACGCCAGCCACTCCTGCCGCAGATTCACCCCGGCCGCGTGCGGGGTGTCGCGGTTGAGCCGCAGCCCCGCCCGTACCACCACGTCCCAGTGGATCTGCTGCGCGAGGACGTGCGTGGTGTCGATCAGCGACTGGAGCACGGGGCGGCCGCGCTGGCGCGCCGTACGGGCCAGGCCCCGCAGCGTCCGGGCAGCCTCCGCCTCGACGGCCGCCGCCACGGCGGCCTTGGTGTCGAAGTGGAAGTGCAGCGCCCCCGGGCTCACCCCGGCTCCCGAGCTGATCCCGGTGAGTTTGGCCTGGGCGAAACCGTGCTGGTCGAAGGTGCGCGCCGCCGAGCGCAGCAGTGCGTGCCGGGTGGCGGCGGCCCTCTCCTGCTTGGTCATGCCCGCCATGAAACCAACTCGCCGGACTGTTTTCCAGAGGCCCCCTTCTTAAAGGCCCCTAGCCGGACCGGACGCCCCGGTCAGCACACACGTGAACGCCAACTCGCCGCCCTGGTAACCGGTCACGCGCACCGCCGTGGTGCCGGGAGCGCTGTCCGCGACGCGTTCCGCGTCGATCGTGCAGGGGGCGTCGAACTCGACATACCGGTCGAAAGTGGTCTCCACGGACTCCGGCACGAAGACCTCCGGCGCGGTGACGAGCCGGGCCGCCTGATGGGCGGCCTCGATCATCACGAGCCCCGGCAGATGGTCCACGGGGTGGTCGAAGAGCGCGACGTGGGTGAAATCGCCCCGCAGCAGCCAGCGCCCCGGGCCCTCGCTCGCCCCGTGCAGCGGGGACAGCACGACCTCGGCCTCCGTCTCCCGCCCCACCAGGTGCGGCGGCACGGGCGCGGGCAGCGGCGGCTGCTCCCGCACGGCCTCGACGTGGTCGCCACGCAGCCGGCGGTAGACGGCGGGCGGTATCCACTCGAAGGCGGTCCGCGCGCTGCCGAACGGCTCGCCGTCGCAGGTGATGTCCAGGGTCAGCCGCAGCCCGGTGGTACGGCCCGCGCGCGAACCGGTCGGCGCGCAGGTGACCTCGATGGCCAGGTGCGCGTCCTGCTCCACCGCCCCCGGCCGGCGCGGATCGAAGGCGAAGTCGAAGCCGCGCAGCAGGACTTGGTGCTTGAGCGGCGCGCCGAACTCCGCGTGCGCGAGCAGCAGGCTCGCCTGGCGGACGGTCTGCGCGGCGATCACCGACTCGTGGCGGTGGCGGCCCCCCGGCACGGAGGTGCTCGTCCCGGCCCGCCAGACCGCCGTGACCAGGAAGCGCGTGGCGTCCAGGCGCTGCCAGTCGGTGACGTACACCTTGTCCTCGAAGCTCAGGTGCACGTACTCCTTGGGGACCCGGGACGCCGGTCTGTCGCCGCCCCGCTGCGCGGGAATCGTGGAACTCCCCGTGAGAACGCAGGAGTTGGGCGTGCAGTCGGGGCTGCGCGTCGTTTGGATCATTGACTCCCCCTGAGGGCAGGCCTGTACAACCTGGGCCGGTCTGTCCGGCTCGATGCTAAGATACGTACTTACCGGTTTTATTTTCAATACTCGCCACTGGCCGAATCGCGACCGTCCACTTGCCGACTCCTCTGCCGTAGCGGGAGGACTGCGAGAAGCCGAGCACCGTGGACTGACTGGGAGGCAATGCGCATGGCGAAGCAGGCGAGGGCGATCCGGACACGCCGCCAGATCCTGGAAGCGGCCGGGGCCGTCTTCGACGAGTTCGGGTACGACGCCGCGACGATCGCCGAGATCCTCGCGCGCGCGGGCGTGACCAAGGGGGCCCTGTACTTCCACTTCTCCTCCAAGGAGGAGCTGGCCCGCGGCGTGCTGGACCAGGCCGTGACCACCGAGGGCATCCTGCCGCAGGAGTCCAAGCTGCAGGAGTTCGTCGACATCGGCATGGTGCTCGCCCACCGGCTGCCGCGCGAGCCGCTGCTCAGCGCGTGCATCAGACTCTCCGCCGACCACGCGGCCCGCGAGCTGCTGGGCACCTCGTGGCCGGCGTGGACGGAGTTCATGGCCGAGCAGCTGCGCGGGGCCAAGGAGCAGGGCGAGCTGCTGCCGCACGTCGTCCCGGAGGACACCGCCACGGTCGTCGTCGGCGCGTGGACGGGCATGGAGGTCATCTCCGTCGGACTCAAGGGCGAGGAGAGCCTGGAGCAGTGGATAGCCAAGCTCTACGACCACCTCCTGCCCGGCATCGCCGTCCCCGGCGTGCTGCGCCGGCTGGACACCGCGCCCGACCGCGGCGCGAGGATCTGGGAGACGTATCTGGAGGTGCGCGACACGCTCGCGCCCGCGGAGTGAGGAGCGGCACGCGGCGTTGATCCGCCGTTGACCGGCGCTTGCCAGACTGGCCTGCCTGTGAAGTTCACAGGCAGGCCAGTCTCTTTTTCGGGGGCGGGCAAGGCTGTTGGGACCGCTCGGTGGGGCTCGGACCGCGCAACTTCGGGGTGATTTAGGGGAATCAATAGTGATTTGTCGGTAGTGCTCGCCCGAGGATCGACGCAGCATTGACAAACCGTATGCCCTGTTTTTTAATCACGGCATTCCAGGTCCGCGGCCGAACAAGGGGGGACCCGTGGGGAGAACCACCATGCAGGAGAGATCGGAGCGCACCCGCCGGAAGCTGGTGCGGGCCGGGGCCGTGATGTTCGACCGGGTCGGCTACGCGAACGCGACCCTCGGGCACATCGCCCGCGAGGCCGGACTGACCAAGGGCGCGCTCTACTTCCACTTCGACTCCAAGGAGCAACTGGCCGAGGAGATCCAGCGCAACGGCTGCGCCATGCTGCACACCGCCGCCCGCGAACTGCGCGCCGCGCACGACTCGCCGCTGCAGGCCCTCGTCGACCTCACGCACTGGCTGGCCGCCGTGCTGCGCACGGACCCGCCCCTGCGGGCCGCCCTGCGCGTCTCCAGGGAACTGCGCGGCACGCAGGCGGAGTCCGCCGACTTCCACCAGGCCTCCGTCGCGGCCGCCTGGCGACTGCTGGACGAGGCACGGCAGTCGGGCGAACTGCGCGAGTACCCCGAACACGCGGACTTCTTCCCCGGGGAGGGGGAGGCCGGTCTGCCCGTCGGGCACGATGTCGCGTGCGCGGACGGCTGCGAGGGCGCCCGTACGCTGCTCGCCGTCGTCGTCTGCGGCATCGAGGCCCTGACCGACCTCGGCCTCCCCGAGGACGAACTCTCCCGCAGGGTCGCCGTGTTGTGGGATCTGATGCTGCCCGGTCTCGTACCGGACGGCACCGAGTACCGGTGGCGCACGACGGCCCCCGCGGCCGAGGCCGAGCCGCTGCTCTCCCTGGCCTGAGCCGGCGGCACGCACAACGGCCCGGCCCCGCAGTGGATGCGGGACCGGGCCGTCCGGCTGTGCGCCACCTCCGACAACCATTGCAAACGATTTCGGAATCGAAAACCGTCCCCATTGCAGCCTTTGATATTCGCGCCGCAATACGCTTCACTTCCTTTTGTCGATGCGCGAATCACAGCGACTCAATTGGGGGCTCGATGCGCCACGGGCACGGTCAGTCCACCGCAACCCACGGGCACACGGACGAAGTTGACGGAGCGGACGGCCACGGTCACGGTCACGGACACAGTCACGGCGTCGCGAAGGACGCGGACCGCCGCTGGCTCTCGATATCCCTGGTGCTGATCGTCTCCTACATGGCGGTGGAAGTCGTCATCGGTTTCGCGGCCCAGTCCCTGGCGCTGATATCCGACGCGGCCCATATGCTCTCGGACGCCGCCGCCATCGTGCTGGCCCTCGTCGCCATGCGGCTCGCGGCCCGGCCCGCGCGCGCCGGCTACACCTTCGGCCTCAAACGGGCGGAAATCCTCTCGGCACAGGCCAACGGCCTCACCCTGCTGCTCTTTTCGGGCTGGCTCGCCTATGAGGCCGTCCAGCGGCTGCTGGACCCGCCGGAGGTGGGCGGCGCGCTGGTGCTGTGGACCGCGCTCTCCGGAGTCGTGGTGAATATCGTCGCCGCGTGGTGCATGTCGAAGGCCAACCGCTCCTCCCTCAACGTCGAGGGCGCCTTCCAGCACATCCTCACCGACCTCTACGGCTTCATCGCCACCGCCGTCGCCGGCGCGGTCGTGCTCTTCACCGGATTCCAACGGGCCGACGCCATCGCCTCGCTGGTCGTGGTGGTGCTCATGCTGCGCTCCGGTGTCGGGCTGCTGCGGGCCTCGGGCCGGATCTTCCTGGAGGCCGCGCCCTCCGGCGTGGAGCCGGACACCATCGGCGACCGGATGGCCGAGCAGGACGACGTCGTCGAGGTCCACGACCTGCACGTGTGGGAGATCACCTCGGGCGAGGTGGTGCTCTCCGCCCACGTCCTCGTCGAGCCCGGCGGCGACTGCCACACCGTACGCCAGACCGTGCAGTCCACGCTGCGTGACGAGTACGGCATCACGCACGCGACCCTGCAAGTGGACCACGCGCCCGGGACGCTCGTGGGCGTGGGCTCCGGGACGGGCGGGGAAGCGGCACGGCACTGCGAGTCCCCGCACGGCAGCGTGCACCACCGGGGCCCGCACGAGCACTGAGCACGGCCCGTACCGAAGTACCGGTCAGGACCGGCGGGTTGCCCGCCGGTCTGACCGGTTTTCCTGCGGACGGGCCGCGGCGCGGGCCATGCTCGGGGCATGTCCGATCCCAGTGAGCGAGTGCCGGGGTACCGGCAGATCAGAATGACGGTGCCGGCCGGCCCGGAGGCCGTCCGCGCGGACGAGGAGGCGTGGGCGGCCCGGGAGTCCCATCCCGTGATCCTCGGCGCGGGCGGGCCCGTGTTCGGGGTGGCGCGCGAGCGGGAGGAAGGCGGGTGGGAGCTGTGCGGCTACTACGGTGAGCGCGCCCCGCAGGACGCCCGCGACACCATGGCCGTGCACTTCCGCAGGAAGGCCTGCGAGATCGAGTCCGCCGGCGGGCCCGCGGCGGCGGCGCGCGAGTGCCTGAAGGCGGCGGAGCGGCTGGACTGGGAGGTGATCGACGAACTCACCGTCCTGGGCAGCCGCTACCGCGTCGTACGCGCCGAACGGTTCATCAGAACGGGCCCCGACGGGCCCGAACCCCCGCGCCCCTCCGACCCCGACCCCGCCGAGCCCGGCGCCTCGCACGAACTCCCGCGCTCCACCGAGGGGTTCGTCCTCGACACCGTCAACCCCACCGGCATGTCCGAGGGCATCCTCAAGGCCGAGCTCCTCTCCCTCGTCCTCGAACCCGGCACCGTGCCCCGGGCCGTGCGCGACGAATCCGTACGGGCCGCCCGCACCCACCCCGGAGGCGTGCTGCTCCCCGTCACCTTCGTGATCGCCGAGCGGGTCGACGGCGACTGGCAGCCGCTGACCTCCGGCTCCGACACCCCGCAGGGCGCCCGCGACGCGCTGACGATGGACCTGCGGGTCATGGCCCCCGTGCTGCGCCGGCTGGACGAGCGGGAACGCGAGGAGTACGCGCGCGCCGCCGACCGCTTCGATACGGAGCGGGGCGCGGAACTGTACGTCGCCGACCGGCACTTCAGGGTCGTGCGGGTGGAGAGCCTGATCCGGTTCGGCCCCGACGGCCCCGAGGGGCCGCGCCCCTCCGACCCCGACCCGCAGCCTCCCGTCATGGTCCACGACCGGCAGCTGCGCGAGCAAGGGGTGATCACGGGCGAGGAGGACGAGGACGAGCACGAGCCGCCGGAAGAGGTCAAGGAAATGATGGTCCTGGTGGACAAGGAACGGGAGCGCCGCAAACGGCTGGAGGAGAGCAGGCGCAGGGGAAGCGCGTAACGGGACGCCGTGGCCGGGGTCGGCTCGCCGCCCCCGGCGCGGCCTGCTGCCGCAGCGGGACCACCGCTCGTATAAAGGCAGCATGACCGACGACCGCGCAACAGAAGGAAACAAGGGGGACAGGGGCGGCGCGCGCCGGGGACCCGGCCGGCTCCTCGCGCTCGACTCCGGCACCCTCCACGGCACCCGGTGCGTCACCGGCCACGCGATGCCCCTGGGAGCGCTCGTCGCCGAACTGCCCCTCACCCGGCCGCGCACCACACCCGACCGCTACACCATCCAGATCGCGCCCGGCCGCTATATCGATCCGCCGGGCGCGCTGCGGCATCTCAACCACTCGTGCGTCCCCAATACGTTCGTCGACGTGAAACTCGGTCACGTACGGACCCTGCGGCCGGTCGGCGAAGGGGAAGCGCTCACCTTCTTCTACCCCTCCACCGAGTGGGAAGTGGTCAACCCCTTCCGCTGCGCGTGCGGACACCGGGGCTGCCTGGGCGCCATCACGGGCGCGCACGCGCTCCCCGTCGAGATCCTGCGGCGCTACGCCCTCAACGACCACATTCGCGAACTCCTCGGCGCGCGGGAGGCTTCCGTGCGCGACTGAGGCGCGCGGGCGAAGGGGGTTTTCGAGTACGCGACCTGCGGGCGCCGACGTGCCATACCCCCGCCGTTCGGCGGGGGTTGGCGGCGTCGATGTCGTCCTTTCGGCCAATGCCAGCCCTTTACGCGTCTCCGGCAGGATCATGACCAAGCCTTTACCGGCTGTCCGCATGAAACCTCCCTCCCCCCACCTGCCCGAGGAGACGTATGCGCACCCTCACCGAACCCCCCGCGAGATCCGCCGGATCCGCGAGACCCGCCCGGCGCTTCCACCGCGCCGTCGCCGTCACCGCGTTCGCCGGCGTCATGGCCGCCGCCTCCGCCGAACTCGCCCACGCCGCACCGAACTCCCCCACGCCCGACGGCATATCCACCACCACACAGACCGGGCTGACGGCCTACCACGGCTACAAACAGCCCGAGCACCTGGACTCGATCCTCGAAGGACTCCGCCCCGTCGGCTCGGCCGGCAACAACGACCCCAACTGGAAGGGCCTTTATCTGGCCGAATCCATCAACCACGCCGCCGGATACAGCATCAACGACGACGCGACACAGGCCGGCGGAGTCGTCGAAGTGACCCTGCCGCACGAGGTCACGGTGGCCGAGGTGACCCTGGCCCAGCGGGAAGGCGAGGCCGAAGAGACCTATCTGGCACGCCAGCTGACCTTCATCAAGGAAAAACTGGACGTCAAACCGGGCGAGCAACTGATGGACACGCTCGGGCAGCGCAACACCGTCATCAAGATGAACGACGGCACCGGCCGGAACGAGATCATCGTCCCCTGGAACATGGCCAAGGACGGCAAGGCCACCTCGGCCCTGAAGTTCCGCGCCGGCCTCAAGGGAGTGGCCGACGCGTCGGTCTACGCGGCACAGGCCGAGAGCTGCGGCACGGGCGGCACCCGCGTCCGCCGCTCCGCCAGCTGGTGCCAGGCCGTCGACTGGCAGCAGGTCAAGGAGAAGGCCAAGGCCACGGTGAAGAAGGTCACCGAGGACAAGGCCCACATGGACAGCCTCCCGGAGCGCAGCAGGACCGGACTCAGCCGCCCCGAGGCCGTCGCCGTCGCCGAACGCACCCACGCCAAGGTCCGCGAGGTGAGCGGCACGCACGTGGCCGCCGGTGCCTTCGGCGTCGGCACCTGGGCGTACGGCATGGCCCGTACCTTCTCCGACAAGAACGCCACCCCCCTCGACAAGGCCGCCGCCACCACCGCGATCGTCCCCGGTGTCGGCCAGGCCCTGGGCATCGCCGACGGCGTCCAGAACCACGACCCCGAGGCCATCGCCGTCAACGCGGTCGCCCTGGCCGCCCTCGTCGCCTCCCAGGCCGTCCCCGTCGTCGGTGAGATCGTCGACGTGGCCCTGCTCGCCGACGCCGTCGTGGAAACCCTCATCGACATCTTCGAGCGCGCCAAGGCCGACCCGCCCCCGCCGCCCTCCCTCGACAAGGGCGCCCTGCCGATCCTGCCCGTCCCCAAGGCCGATCTCCCGTGCAGCATCTGGTGGTTCACCATGGACGTGCTGTGGGACACCTCGGTCAAGGTCCCCGGCAAGACGCAGACCGTCGTCAGGGAACGCGGCGGCAAGGAGTACACCTACCCCGCCTCGGACGGGAAGTCGCCCGGCTGGACGGTCACGCGCAACCGGGGCGATGAGCGCACCTTCGACGTCTTCTACCGCCTCACCACCGACCAGGGGAAGGTCCTGGAGTCCAAGAAGCGGGCCGTGGTCAAGGCGAGCAGCGACGGCTTCCAGTGCCAGACCCTGATCTGGGAGGAGGACTGGAACCGCTGACCCCCACGGGCAGTTGTCCGGTCGGCTCCGGGTTCCCCCTCGGGGTCGGCTCGGGGTCGGCCGCCCTCCCGTAGTCCCTGAGTCGCATACGGAATCGGTTCTCCAGACGGACGTACAGCCCGGAAACGGGGCAGAGGATGGCAACGTCGACAGCAGCCGAGCCGATCCGGAGCAGACCCATGAGCAGCAAGAAGACCGCCGTCCTCGTCACCGCCGGGGTCGTCGCGGCCACGGGCGTCCTCGCCGTGGTCGCCGTGCCCGCCGCCGCCGACTGGTTCGGCAAGCGGCACGAGCAGGCCTCCTCGTACGCGACGGGCGCCGAAGCCAAGAGCGAGCGGGCCTCGGTGCCCCGCTGGCTGCCGGACGACGCGAAGTCGGTGCGGTACGTGATGAGGACCACCGGCGGCGACCGGCTGCTCAAGGCCACCCTCCCCAGCACAGAGCTCCCGGCCGAGTGCCGGCCCGCGACCACGGACGGCGCGAAGAAGCCCGACCTCAGTGCCTCGTGGTTCCCCCTCGACGCGCAGGGCCAGGCCACGGCCCGCTGCGGCGCCTACTACGCCTACATGACCGACACCACGCTCTACGCCTGGCAGGACGACAAGGACTGGCAGGACGCCAACCGCTCCGGCACCGCCGGCCAGTGACCCCCCTCGGTCTGGCCGGCGCGGCAGATCCCGTCAGTCCAGCAGGCCCAGCAGCGCCTCCGCCCAGCGGATCAGGTGCCGGTCCGGCAGATAGTCCCGGTGCACGCGCTCGTGCGCGGCCCGGCCCAGACGCCCGCGCAGCTCGCAGTCGGCCAGCAGCCGCAGAATGCAGTCCCCGAACGCCTCGTGGTCGTACGGGTCGCGGACGAGGATGCCCTCACGCCCGTGCTGGATCTGGTCGGTGATCCCGCCCACCGCGCTCGCCACCACCGGCCGCGCCTTCCACATCGCCTCGGTCACCGTCAGCCCGAAGCCCTCCGCGAGGCTCTTCTGCGTGACGACCGTGGCGTGCCGCTGGAGCGCCGCGATGACCGTGGCGTTCGCCGTGGGGTCGGCCATGTCCACCGTGACCAGGTGGATCCGGCTCCGGGCCTTCGCCGACAGCTTGCGCCAGCCCTGCCGGCACTCCCGCAGCACCGCCGCCCCGCCGGGATCGTCCGCGACGCCCGTCACATCCGGCCCGGCCAGCACCAGGTGCGCGCCGTCCAGGTCCGCGGTGCGCTCGGCGAAGGCGGCCATCACCCCGGGCATGTCCTTGAGCACGTCCCAGCGCGACACCTGCGTGACCAGCGGCCGCCCCACCGGCAGCCCCGGCCCGTCCGTCACGTGGTTCACCCGCGCCACCGCGGTCCCCGGCGGCGGTGCGGCCGCCCGGTAGCCGGGCGCGAACAGTCCCGCCGCCGAGAGGATGGCCAGGGCCGGCTCGTGGCCCCACTCCCGGTTCTTCGCCGACAGCGGATCCAGCGAGGGCGGGATCACCCGGACCGCGGTCCGCCTGTCGCGCCACAGGCCGGGGACGTGCCGGGGCGTGGAGAAGACCATCAGGCGCGCCGCGTCCAGAAAGGGCGCCAGCCGCCGCCAGGCGCGCTCCGCCGAGGGCGGCGGCGCGTCGCAGCCGATGTGGCAGCGCCACACCACCCGCGCCCCGGCCGCCGCGAGGGCGGGCGCGAGAGCGGCGGTCTGCGGGTCGTGCAGGACGACGATGTCGCCGGGCCGCAGCCGGGAGGCGAGCCCCCGCGCGGCGTCGGCGCACCCGGACACGTAGTGGGCGAACGCGGCGTCGTCCGGCTCCGGGGTGCTCTCGTGCCCGTACAGCAGCAGGAACAGCCGCTTGGTGGTGTCGAAGAAGGCGGGGTCGCCCGGCAGCACCAGCCAGCGCACGTCGACCCCGGCGGCCCGCGCGTACGGCAGCAGCGCGTGGGACAGCTCGGCGACACCGCCGCCCGCCGCCGTCGTGTTGACCTGCCAGACGGTGCGGCCCGCGAGCGCCCGCCGGGCGGTGCGCAGCGTCTCCTCGCACGTCTCGTACCGCTCCGGGCCGAGCGCGGGGAGCAGGGCCCGCAGCGGGCGCTCGCCAATGGTGACCGGCTGCAGCACGGGCGCTCCCTTCGTCCGGCAGGCCCGGCCGTGCCGCCCGCTGCGGCACCGCCCGCGCCCACGCCGCCCATCGTCCACCGGACCGCGCGCCCGCGCAGTTCGGCGGGCGGCGGACGGCGTACGCGCGCGGGGCGGGCCGGGGGCGGTCAGGGGACGAGGCGGGCGAGCCCGGTCGCCCGGTACAGCAGGTACTCCAGCGGTCCGCGCCGGAAGACCCGCGACCACAGCAGGGCGAAGAGGACGACCACCGCGACGAAACCGAACAGGACGGGCAGCGGCGACCCCGGCACGTCCTCGATGCCCAGCGCCCAGATGCCGACGACATTGAGGACGTACGCGGTCAGTGACATCCGGCCCACCGCCGTCACGGGCTCCGCCGACTTCCGCAGGAGCGGCGCCCGTTCGGTGAGCGCGAGACAGCCCGCGAGAACGACGAGGGCGACCCCGGTGTTCCCGGCCACCGACAGCGTGGTCTCGCTGTGCGGGGAGGCCGCGAGCAGCCACGCCGGAGTGTCCCAGGCCGGGAAACCGGCCACGTCCGACCACCACGCGCAAAGCCCCGCCCCCGTCCCGCCGTTCGAGGCGTCGATCGCCGCGGGGACGGCCGGCCACAGGTGCAGCGCGAGCCAGGAGCCGCCGTGGCCGAGGACGACGAGCGCGCAGCCCGCACCGGCGAGCCGCCGGCGGACGGCCGCCGAAGCCACGTCGAGCCGGGCCACCGCCATGCCCGCGAGCACGAACGGGATCCACGTGAGCACCGGATAGGCGCCGGTGAACAGCAGCCCCAGCACACCGCCCGTGCCGCCGAGGCGCGCGAGCGGATCGTGGCCGGTCACCGCGTCCGCCCAGTCGGACCCGGCGATCGAACCCTGCACCACGTACAGCACCTGCGGCAGCACCACCGCCGAACCGGCCGCGAGGAGCGCCAGCGTACGGGCCCGCAGCCGGTACAGCGGCAGCGCGCACACGAAGTACAGGGCGTAGAAGGCGAGGATCACGTCGACATCGGTGTGCGCCATGGTCAGCACGGTCCCGAGCGCGAAGAGCACCACGGCACGGACGAGTACCCGCGCGACGGCCTGCCGGCCCGCGCGTCCCGTCCTCGGCCGGAGCCGCCCCGTCATCAGCACCAGTGAGAAACCGGCCAGCAGCGCGAACAGCGCGGAGGCCCGGCCGTGGGCGAACTCCATGACAAGACCGGCCGGACCCCCGTCCGACGGATCGGGACCGACGTGCGCGGCGTACATCCCGAGCACCGCGAGCCCGCGGGCCAGATCCACACCGACCAGCCGACCGGCCGCCGGGGCAGCGGACGTACGGGCCGGCAGCGTGAGCGCGGGCGCCCTGCCCGCGGGCGGAGTGCTGTGCGTCATGACCCCCAGCGTTGGCCACCACCGGGCCGCGGGACAACGCAATCCGGGGAATTTGGCCCGGCGTTGACGCGACGCACAGGAAGGGCGCCGTACGGTTCCCCCGGGCGGATCTCCGGAAGATCTCCGGGCGAAAGCAGACGTACGGGCTGCGGAGGAACACGCGCCCCGCCAAGTGTCTCCGGAATCACCGGGATCGGCAGCAACGAGGGAAACCGCACGATCGGATGGAGCTCGGTGATTCCGGTGGCGTGGGTATCGAAGCGCCTTGTAAGGACGGCCGGTTGGTGATCAGACCGGCTCGTCGACCAACCCGCGCACCGACTCCGCCATACGCACCGCGAACGCCTCGCGCCCGGCGTCGTCTCTCCTCGGTGGGCGCGTACGGTTCCAGGGCCCAGCGCCTCCCGGGGTGCGGGCGGTGTACGGCCGTGGCGCGGCGCCGTACTGCCGTAGCATGACACCGACTGCCGTCAACGCCGTGAGGAGGCAGCAGTATGAGTGCACAGCCAGCCGATTGCGGAGCCGGAACGGACCCGCGAGTACCGGCGATCCCCTGCACGATCAACAGCATCGGGGACATCCTGTCCGGAGCCGACCGGGCCCAGTTCTACCGTGAGGTGCTCGCGGCCGAGCGTGGTGAGGAGATCGACGCGGTCCTCGAAGCATGGTGGACCGAGGCGGTTCTCAGCCAGGTCCCAGGGCGTGACGCGTCCTACCGCAACGCCGTCGCAGGCCGCAGGCTGGTGCCTCTCCGGGCCCCTGGCGAGGCTCGGTGAGCGGTGCGGCCTGCGCGGCCGTACGGCTCCACACGGCGAGGTCGGCGTCGGTGAGGCGGCGGGCCACGGCCAGTCCCATGCGGCCGGTGCCGAGCCGGCCGACGCGGGGGCGGCGCGGGGCGGCGTCCCCCTCGGCCCACAGCCCTCGGTAGTGATCATCCTGGTAAGTGCGGGCGCTCATGTCAACGCGATGCCGGGGGTGTTGGGTCCGCTGAGCCGACACGGAACTCAGTCCGCCGTCAACACCGCCACCCCCGTGACCCGGTCCGCCGCCAGGTCCGCGAGGGCGTCGTCGGCGTGCCGCATCGGATACGGCTCCACGTGCACGACCGGCCGGTGCCGGGCCGCCTCCGCGAGGCAAGCGCGGCCGTCCGTACGGGTGTTGGCCGTGACACTGCGCAGCGTGCGCTCCTGGAACAGATGCTTCTGGTAGTTCAGCACCGGGATGTCCGTCAGATGGATGCCCGCGACGGCCAGGGTCCCGCCCCGGTCCAGCGCCGCCAGCGCGTACGGCACGAGATCGCCCACCGGCGCGAACAGCAGCGCCGCGTCCAGCGGTTCGGGCGGGGCGTCGTACGCGCCCCCGGCCGAGGCCGCGCCCAGCTCCAGGGCCAGCCGGCGCGCGGCGGGGGAGCGGGTCAGGACGTGCACGGTGGCACCCCGGGCGAGGGCCAGCTGCGCCGTCAGGTGCGCGGACGCCCCGAACCCGTAGATCCCCAGCACCCCGCCCGCCGGCAGCTCGGCCCGTTCCAGCGCCCGGTAGCCGATGATGCCCGCGCACAGCAGCGGTGCCAGCTCCGCGTCCGGCGGCCCCTCCGGCAGGTGGTAGGCGAACCGGGCGTCGGCGACGGTGTGCTCCGCGTAGCCGCCGTGCACGTCCCAGCCCGTGTAGCGCGAGGACGGGCACAGGTTCTCCCGCCCCCGCCGGCAGTACGCGCACTCCCCGCAGGTACCCGCCAGCCACGCGACACCCACCCGGTCCCCGCGCGCGAACCCTTCCGCTTCCGGGCCGGCCGCGAGCACCCGGCCCACGATCTCGTGCCCGGGCGTGCAGCGCGGCACCCGGGGCGGCAGGTCGCCCTCCGCGAGATGCAGATCCGTCCGGCACACCCCGCACGCGGCCACCTCGACCAGCAGCCCGGCCGGCCCCAGGGGCGGCAGGGGGCGCCGCACCCGGAGCAGCGGACGCTCGGCGGCGGGGGCGGCGCGCTCGACCACCCACGCCGTCGTCTCCGTGGGCACCGTCGTCCCTGCGGGCAGAGTCATGGCCGCTCACCTCCGATCGGCGCTCACCGTCTTCCACGGTGCGCCGGGAGCGGGAACGCGGCAAGACGCGGAGCCGGTCCCCGCGCCGCCGGTGCGCCGGCCCGGCCCGGTCGGGGCGCCGGACGGGCGCCCGTACGGTCCCGGGGGCCGGACCCGGCGCTCAGCCCTGCCCCTCCCGGCTCGTCAGCCGGTGCTCGACCTCCACGACCCCGTCCACGCTGCGGCACAGCCGTACCAGCACCGGCACCCGGTCCGCGCCGCTCACCGTGCCGCTCAGCGTGACCAGCCCGTTGTTGACGTCGACACCGATCGCCGAGGGAGACTCGCCCAGCGTGCGCACGATCACGTCCTCGACGATCTCGTCGCGGATCGAGCGGTCCGAGCGCAGGAAGATCCGCAGGAGGTCGCCGCGGCTGATGATGCCCACAAGCACCCCGGCGTCGTCGACGACCGGCAGCCGCTTGACCCGCCGCTCCTGTATGGTCCGGGCCGCCTCGACGACGCTCCACTCCGGACGCGCGCAGGTCACGGGGCTGCTCATCAGGCCCTCGGCGGTCGTCGCCGCGACCTTCGCGCGGGTCCTGGCGTCCAGCGGCTCCCCGTCGAAGGGATGGTGCGGGTCCGCGTGCTGGGAGGCCTTGGCCAGCAGATCGGCCTCCGAGACAATGCCGATGGGCCGGTCCTCGGAGTCCACCACGGGCACCGCGGTGATGTCGTACTCGTGGAGGACCCGCACGATCTCCGTGAACACGGTGCCGCGCTGTACCCGTGCGACGGCGTGCGTCATCAGATCGCCCACCGTTCTGTGCTGCAACATCTACCGGTCCCTTCGATGACCACGGCGGACGGTGTCGTCTCTTGTCCGCGCATGTCGTGCGGTGTCCAGCTTCGCATCCCCGTGGTCCGGCACGTGACGTGGGCCCGGCCCGGGTGGCTTGTAAGCGCCGGATCAGCGGACCCAACACCCCCGGCACCACGTTGACATGAGCACCCGCCCTCACCAGGATGATCGCTACCGAGGGCCGTGAGCCCAGGGCCGAGGAGGACGACACCGATGACGGACGACACCCCGCACCGCCCCCGCGTCGGCTGGATCGGCACCGGCCGCATGGGCCTGGCCATGGCCCGCCGCCTCACCGACGCCGGCACCGACCTCGCCGTGTGGAACCGTACGGCCGCGAAGGCCGCACCGCTCACCGCGCACGGCGCCACGCTCAGCCCCTCGCCCGCCGAACTGCGCGACCGCGACGTGGTGTTCACGACGGTGTCGACCGAACAGGTTCTGCGGGAGGTGCTGTTGGGGGAGGCCGGACTGCTCACCGGCACGGACCGCGGGCCCGGCGTCCTCGTCGACTGCTCCACCGTCTCCCCCGAGGCCTCCGCCTCCCTGCGCGCCGCGTGCGCGGAGCGCGGCACCGCCTTCCTCGCCGCGCCCGTCAGCGGCAACGCCAAGGCCGTCGCCGCCGGCCGGCTGAGCCTCGTCGCCTCCGGGCCGCGCGAGACCTACGAGCGCGTGGCGCCCCTGCTGCGGTCGCTCGCCGGTACGGTGACGTACGCGGGGGAGGGCGAGACCGCCCGCCTCGTGAAGATCGCCCACAATCTGCTGCTCGGCATCGTCACCCAGGCCCTGGCCGAGACCGCCGTCCTCGCGGAGAAGGGCGGCGTGCCCCGTCACGTCTACCTCGGCTTCCTCAACGACAGCGTCATGGGCTCCCCCTTCACCCGCTACAAGACCCCCGCCCTCGTCAACCTCGACTACACCCCCACCTTCACGCCCGTCCTGCTGCGCAAGGACTTCGACCTCGGCCTCGCCGCCGCGCGCGGCCTCGACGTCCCCCTGCCGCTGACCGCCGCCACCGCCCAGCTGATCCAGGCGGCCGTCTCCTCCGGCCGGACCGAGGAGGACTTCGCGGTCCTCCTCGACCTCCAGGCCGCGGCCTCCGGACTCGCCCTCGAACCGGAGAACGTGCCGGTCGACGACGGGCTGACGGACGCCCCGGCCGCCGGTCATCAGATCTGACGCACGGAAAGAAGGGTCCCAGAACTGCCGCAGTGACTACGGCAGTTCACCGTGGCTGACGTCGCCACAGCTGATGCAATATCGCCAAGAGGCTGAAGTCGTCACTCCGTCAGCGATAGCGTGAGCCGACACCGAGCGATACCCAGGAGTTCCCCATGACCCAGCAGCCGGCCCCGGAACGTCAGCCGGTTCCCCCCGCGGCGGCCGAGGCCCTGCGCGCCTATGCTGCCGAGCAGCGGGACAAGGCCGACCGTCTCGCCGCCGTCCTGGAGGACATCGCCGCCAACGGCCTCCCCGACCCGGAGACGGGCGTCCTGTGGGAGACCCTGCGCGACGCGCACCTGGCCAGACTCGCCGAGGAGCCGCCCCGTGTCGCCTGACCACGGTCCGAGCCGTGGCCGCGTCGTCTTCGTGGAGCCCGCCGAGACCCAGCTGACCAAGCTCGACGCGAACGAGACCCACCGCCTCGACCGCGTCGTCGTCGCCATCTCGGTCGACCCAGGGCTGGGCACGGAGTTACCCGGCACGCTGCTGCGCGACTACACCGACAAGGTCGACGGGGTGCGGGTCATCTACTACGTGACGGCTCTGCGGACGATTGTCGTGGTGACGTACGTGGAGGCGTGAGCGGGCGGCTCCGCGTGCCGGTGCGGTTCTCGCCGGGTCACGTCCGCCAGGAACGGAGCCGGTCGGCGATGTCGAACACGGTGAGCCGCTGGGCCTGGACGTCGTGGACGAGGTCCCGCCAGTGCTCGTACGGCGCGTCGATCGTCTCGCCCGATGCCCGCGCGTAGGCCACCGCGATGCCGTAGGCGAAGAACTCATTGTGGGAAGGCAGCGGGCGCAGCAGCACGACGGTCTCGAACAACGTGGCGGCTCGCCAGCAGGCGTCCGGGTTGCTCTCGTCGAGGCTCGGCGTGTTCACCCGGTGCCTCGCGACAGCGGCCACGAGCCCGGAATAGTCCCTGACCGCGAGCTCCTTGCCGAGCAGGTCCTCCTGCCGGTCCAGGAGCCAGCGGTGGTCGATCAGCAGCTCCAAGGTCAGGCAGCCCGCTGTGAAGTGCGGGGTGAAGTACGGGCCGACGGGGCGCCGAAGTCGCGCTCGAAGGCCTCGGCGAAGCCAGGGCGGGTGATGGCGGCCTCGAAGGCGGCTGTGGCCCGGTTGAGCCTGGCCTGGTTCTCCTCCGTGACGGCCAGCTCCGCGAGGTAGGCGCGCATGCTCATGCCGCGGGCCGCGGCCAGGGCGGCGAACCTGTCCCGGGTCTCTGTGTCGATCTTGACGGTGGTGTCGCTCATGCTCTGAGTATGCTCTCGTGCATACCTGCGCGGATACCTTTTCCGGAAGTGGCCACGAAGCGTGCTGTTTCCGATCCCGTGTGATCCTGTGTGACTGCACATGACTGTTCCGGGAACGGCCGTGACCGCCCGGCGTAGCGTGGAACTGGAGCACAGGGGACGACACGGAACCGAGCGTGGTGCCGGAGGTGGTCGACCATGCGATTCCGGGACCGGACGGAAGCCGGGCGGAGGCTGGCGCGGAGGCTGGCCGGGATGCCCGGGCTGCGCGAGGCGCGGCCGGTGGTGCTGGGCATGCCCCGCGGCGGCGTGCCGGTGGCCTGGGAGGTCGCCCGGGAGCTCGCCGCCCCCCTCGACGTGATCGTCGTGCGCAAACTCGGCGTGCCCTCGCACCGCGAACTCGGCTTCGGCGCCATAGGGGAGGGCGGCGTGCGCGTCATCAGCCCCGACATCGTCAACATGAGCGGCGCGGGAGAGCGCAGCCTCGCCGAGGTCGAACGGCAGGAGCAGGACGAGCTGGTGCGGCAGGCGGAGCGGCTGCGGGCCGGGCGGCCGCGGATCCCGCTCGACGGCCGCACGGCCGTCATCGTCGACGACGGTGTCGCCACGGGCGCCTCGGCCCGGGCCGCCTGCCAGGTCGCGCGGGCGCAGGGCGCCGGCCGGGTCGTCCTCGCGGTGCCGGTCGCCCCGCCGGAGGCGGCCGAGTCGCTGCGGGCCGTCGCCGACGAGGTGGTGTGCCTGTCGCTGCCGACGCCGTTCTTCGCCGTCGGCGAGTGGTACGCGGACTTCGCGCAGGTCTCGGACGAGGAGGTCGTCGAGCTGCTGTCGCGCGGCACCGCGCCCGGGACAGCGGAGGAGGGCGGGACGGCGGACGAGGGCGGGGGAGCCGGGCAGGGCGGCGGCGAGAGCGGCCCGGTCGAACTCCCCGTCGACGGCGGCACCGTCACGCTCGCCGGGGACCTGACCGTACCCCTGGGCGCCCCCGGCGTCGTCGTCTTCGCGCACGGCAGCGGCAGCAGCCGCTTCAGCCCCCGCAACCGCGCCGTGGCCGACGTCCTCACCGACGCCGGACTCGGCACGCTCCTGTTCGACCTGCTCACCCCGGACGAGGAACGCGACCGCTCCAACGTCTTCGCCATCGAACCGCTCGCCCGCAGGCTGACCGAGGTCACCCGCTGGCTGCGCCGGCTCATGCTGCCGATCTGCTACTTCGGCGCGAGCACGGGGGCGGCCGCGGCGCTGTGGGCGGCCGCCGACGCGGCCGAGACCGTGGAGGCCGACGGCACCCACCCGGACATCTGCGCCGTCGTCTCCCGGGGCGGCCGCCCGGACCTCGCGCTGCCCCGGCTGACGGCGGTACGAGCGCCGACCCTGCTGATCGTCGGCGGCCGCGACGAGACCGTGCTCGACCTCAACCAGCGGGCCGCCGAACGGCTGCGCTGCGAGCACGAGCTGGCCGTCGTGCCCGGGGCCACGCACCTCTTCGAGGAACCGGGCACGCTCGACGTGGTCGCGTCCCTGGCCCGGGACTGGTTCACCTCGCACCTGGCGTCCGCGTCCGTCGGCTGAGCTTGTGCGTGTTCATCGATTGAGCACAGTCATCGGCTGAGCACGCCGCGCTCCGCGAAGGGGCCGTCGCCGGTGAGGACCAGCCCGGCGAAGCGCTCGCCGATGCGGCGGTGGGCGGCGGCGTCCGGGTGGAGCTCGTCGGGCAGCGGCAGTTCGGCGAAGTCGGCCTCACCGTAGAGGGCCCGGCCGTCGAGGTAGTGCAGGTGCGCGTCCTCGGCCGCGCGCCGCTCCACGAGGCGCGCGAGTTCGTCCCGGACGACGGCCAGGGTCAGCTTGCCGCTCGCGCGCTCCGCCGGATCGCCCGCGGCCCGGAACCTCAACCGCCCCTCGCCCAGGGCGGAGAGGTCCGGGGCGGAGGGTCCGGGCGTGTCCTCGTGGATGGGGCACAGGATGGGCGAGACGACCAGCAGCGGGGTGCTGGGGTGTCCCTCGCGGATCGTGTCGAGGAAGCCGTGGACGGCGGGCACGAAGGCACGCAGCCGCATCAGGTCGGTGTTGACCAGATTGATGCCGATCTTGACGCTGATCAGGTCGGCGGGGGTGTCCCGCAGGGTGCGGGCGGTGAACGGGTCCAGGAGGGCGCTGCCGCCCAGCCCGAGGTTGATCAGCTCCACGCCGCCGAGGGACGCGGCGCGGGCCGGCCAGACGGCCGTGGGGCTCGCGGCGTCGGAGCCGTGGCTGATCGAACTGCCGTGGTGCAGCCACACCTTGCGGCCGTGGTCCGGCGTGGGCTCGACGGGGGCGTCGGTGCGCAGGGCGAGGAGTTCGGTGGTCTCGTTGTACGGCAGCCAGATCTCGATGTCCTTGACGCCGTCGGGCAGTTCACCGAAGCGGAGGGTGTCGGACGGGCCCGGCCGGTGCTCGGCGGTGCCGGTGGCCAGGTCGATGGTCAGGGTGTTGCCGCCGCTCGCACTGGCCTGCCCGGTGAGGCGGCCGTCGACGAGCAGGTCGTACACGCCGTCCGGGCGGGGCGGGGCGCCCGCGTAGACCCGCTTGGTGGGCCGCGCGTCCAGCTCGACGGTGGTGGCCCGGGTGCGGAAGGCCAGCCGGACACCGGAGGGCTGGGACTCCGCCATGGCGAGCTGTCCGTCGGCGCACTGGGCGCGGGCCCGCGCGGGCAGCCGGTGCGGCAGCACCCCGTGCGCGGTGCGTTCGAGTTCGAGGGCGCCGCGCAGGAGGTCCTCGGTGATGGGGGTGGTGATCCAGGGGTGGCGGGGCGTGGGCATGCTCTTGGCCTGTCTCGGTGGGGAATCGGTCAGGGGTGAGGGCGGGCGCGGCCCGTGCCGGCCTCGAACGGGCCTGGCGAAGTCCGGCGCGGCGTGGTGCGGTTGGCGCCCCGAAGGAGCGCGGGGCTGTCCCGTAGCGCGGCTCCGGCGCGCGGAACGCTACCGCGCGGGCCAGTCGCGCAGCAGGCTGTCGAGGGCGTCGAGGACGCGTACCCAGGACTCCTCGGAGTCCGGGGCGCTGTGGCTGAAGCCTCCCGCGAGCTCCAGGTCGACGTAGCCGTGGAAGACGCTGCCCAGCAGCCGGACCGCGTGGGTCTGGTCGGGCTCGGTCAGGTCGTAGCCGCGCAGGATCGCCCGCATCATCTGCGCGTGCCGCACGCCGGCGCTCGCGGCGGCCGTCTGCGGGTCGAGCCTGAACCGGGTCGCGGCGTAGCGGCCGGGGTGCTCGCGGGCGTAGTCGCGGCAGACGTTCGCGAAGGCGGTCAGGGCGTCCTTGCCGGCGCGTCCGGCCAGGGCCTCGGCGGCCCGGTCGGCGAGTTCCTCCAGGGCGAGCAGGGCGATCCTGGTCCGCAGGTCCTGGGAGTTCTTCACGTGCGAGTACAGGCTCGCGACCTTGACGTCGAAGCGCCGGGCGAGCGCGGAGACGGTCACCTGGTCGAAGCCGACCTCGTCGGCCAGCTCCGCCCCGGCCCGGGTCAGTCGTTCCGTGGTCAGTCCCACGCGTGCCATGGCTTCCTCCCGTTCGGCTAAATCGATTATGCAGTTGCCTAAAGGTTTTAGGCAACCGGGTGTCCGCCGGTCCGAGCGGCGGGGGCCGTCCGCCGGTGGCAGGCTGAAGACATGGCCCGGCCCAACGAGGAGGTCGAGGCGGCGCTGAAGGAGCACGCCGACCTTCTCGCGATCACCGGCGGCGACGCCTTCAAGGCCCGCGCCTACGAGAAGGCCGCCCGCGCGATCGGCGGCCACCCGACCGACGTGTCGAAACTCGACGCGAAGGGACTGCAGGAGATCCCCGGTGTCGGCAAGTCGATTGCCGAGAAGGTCGTGGAGTTCCTGCGCACCGGCCACGTCACCGCCTTCGAGGAGACCCGCACCGCCGTCCCGCCCGGCGTGCGCGAGCTCCTCGCGATCCCCATGCTCGGCCCCCGCAGGGCCATGACCCTCTTCGAGGAGCTCGGGGTCTCCTCCGTCGACGAACTCCTCGACGCCGTCCACGAGGAGAAGCTGCGCGGCCTCAAGGGCTTCGGGGAGAAGACCGAGGAGAACATCCTCCACGGCATCGCCCTCATGCAGCAGGCCGGCGGCCGCATCCGCATCGACGCCGCCATGGACGTCGCCGAGCAGGTCGTCGCCGACCTCTCCGCCGTCGACGGCTGCGAGGGCTGTGCGTACGCGGGGTCACTGCGCCGTATGCGCGAGACGATCGGCGACGTCGACGTCCTCGTCGCCGCCGAGCGCTCCGGCCCGTTCATGGACGCCCTCAGCAACCTGCCCTACGTCGCCGAAGTCATCGCCCACGGCCCGAAGAAGACGTCCATCCGCACGACGAAGGGGCTCCAGGTCGACCTGCGGGTGCTGCCGCCCGACGCGTGGGGCGGCGGACTGCTGTACTTCACCGGCTCCAAGGCGCACAACATCCGCATCCGCACCATCGCCGTGCGCGAGGACCTCAAGCTCTCCGAGTACGGGCTGTTCGACAACAGCACCGGCAAGAAGATCACCTCCGCCGCCGAGGAGGACATCTACGAGCGGCTCGGCCTGCCCTGGATCCCGCCGACCCTGCGCGAGGACCGTGGTGAGATCCCCGCCGGGCAGCGCGGCGAACTCCCCGAGCTCGTCACCGAGGACGACATCCGGGGCGATCTGCACACCCACACCGACCTCACCGACGGGCTGGCCTCCCTGGAGGACATGGTCGCCGCCGCGGCCGAGCGCGGCTACGCCTACTACGCCGTCACCGACCACGCCCCGAACCTGTACATGCAGCGCATGACGGACGCCAAGATCCTCGCCCAGCGCAAGAAACTGCGCGAACTGGACAGAAAACACCGGGGGTTGCACCTGCTGCACGGCACCGAGCTCAACATCGGCCCCGACGGCGAGCTCGACTGGCCCGACGACTTCCTCGCCGATTTCGACCTGTGCGTGGCCTCCGTCCACTCGCACTTCAAACAGAGCCGCCGCGAGCTCACCCGCCGTATCGTCCGCGCCTGCGAGAACCCGCACGTCTCCGTCCTCGGCCACCCCACCACCCGGCTCATCGGCAAACGCCCCCCGGTCGACGCCGACTTCGACGCCGTCTACGAGGCCTGCGCCCGCAACCACACCGCCCTGGAGATCAACGCCCACCCCGAACGCCTCGACCTGGGCGACGAGGAGATCCTGCGCGCCAAGAAGCACGGCGTGAAGTTCGCGGTCAACACCGACGCCCACTCCACCACGCACCTGCCCTACATGCGTTACGGCGTCGGCACCGCGCAGCGCGGCTGGCTCACCGCCGACGACATCATCAACACCTGGCCGCTGCAACGCCTGCGGCGCTTCCTGCGCGGCGGGTCCCGATAGTCACGCAGTACGATGGCGGCTTCGCCGCGGCCGGCGGAGACTTCGTGGAAGGAGAGGGCGCCCCCCGATGCTGCCGGAAATCACCGAGCACGTGTGCACCAACTGCGGCGCGGAGGTGAACGGCATCTTCGGCCGCTGGTCGTGCACCCGCTGCAGAACCAACTCCCCCTACGTCGAGCCGCCCGCCGCGTACGCGCGGCAGCTGGACAACGGCACCTCGCCCCGACGCGACCCCCTGCCGCACCATCTGTGCGGCGAGATCCGCTGCGTGTGCCCCCGGCTCGCCGGCAGACGCCGCTGAGCCGGCCTGCCGGTCCGCCACGTCCTATTGCGTCGGCGGCGGAAGCGCCGGTTCGCCGCCGAGATCCGCGCGCCGCTGGGCCGCCGCGACGTGCTCCGTCAGCAGACGGCGGGCCTTCGCCGCGCGGCCCGCGCGCAGGGCCTCGGCGATGGCGACGTGCTCGCCGACGTCCTCGGCCGCGTGGCCCCGCCCCGTGGTCGCGGCCGCGAAGACCCGGATCTGCTGGTCCCACAGGGTCTCGTACATCGAGGCCACCACCGGATTGTCGCCCGCGCGCACCAGCCGCGTGTGGAAGGCCCGGGCGATCTCCAGGGCCCGGACCGGCGAGGCCTCCTCGGCGCGCTCCCGGGCGCAGTCCTCCAGCAGCCCCTCGCCCGTCCCGCGCAGCGCCTCCGCTCCCCGCGCGGCCAGCGAGTCCAGCGCGAACAGCTCCAGCAGCAGCCGCGCCTGCAGCACCGAGCGCGCCTCGCCGGGGGAGACGGGCACGACGAGCGCGCCCCGCTTGGGGTACAGCCGCAGAAAGCCCTCGGCCTGCAGGCGCAGGAACGCCTCGCGCACCGGCGTGCGGGACAGGCCCAGCTCCGTGGCGACGGCCCCCTCGGAGAGGAGCTCGCCGCCCGGATAGCGGCCGTCGAGCAGGCGCTCCCGGACATGGGTGTAGGCGCGGTCGGCAGTGGGCGGCGGAGAGGTCATGGTTCCTATTGTGCCGTCGGCCCCGTCCCCTTGCGTCCCGTCTTGCATCTATGTTCGTACTCTCGTGGAGGCTGCGGGAAACGGACCCCGCACCGCCCCTTCCCCCGCGGACAAGGAGGCACGTTGCGCACCGCGCTCTTCGTGACCTGCATCAACGACGCGCTCCATCCCCGGAGCGGGCAGGCCACCGTCGCCCTGCTGCGCCGGCTCGGCGTGGACGTGGAGTTCCCGCAGCGGCAGAGCTGCTGCGGGCAGATGCACTACAACACCGGCTACCGCAAGGAGACCGCGAAGCTGGCCCGCCACTTCGTCGACGTCTTCGGCGCCTACGACGCGGTCGTCGTCCCCTCCGCCTCCTGCGGCGGGCTGCCCTCCGAGGCGTACGGGGCCGCCGCCGAGGCCGCCGGAGACGCGGGCCTGCTGCGGGACGTCAGGGAACTCGCCCCGCGCGTCCACGAGTTGACCCGGTACCTGACGGACGTCCTGCACGCCGAGGATGTCGGCGCGTACTTCCCGCACCGCGTCACCTACCACCCCACCTGCCACAGCCTGCGCGCCTCGGGGCTCGGCGACCGCCCCTACCGGCTGCTGCGCGCCGTCCAGGGCATCGACTTCGTCGAACTGCCCGCCCAGGAGGAGTGCTGCGGCTTCGGCGGCACCTTCTCCGTCAAGAACGGGGCCGTCTCCGCCGCCATGAACGGCGACAAGGCCCGCCACGTCGTCGAGACGGGCGCACCCGTGCTGGCCGCCGTCGACAACTCCTGCCTGATGAACATCGGCGGCCGCCTCACCAAGGACGGCCACACCGTCCGCACCCTGCACCTCGTGGAGATCCTCGCCCGCACCGAACGGGACGGACCACTGCCCGGGGTGCCCCTCGCACCGAGCGGAGCCCCGCGATGAGCCGTACCTTCGTCGGCTGGCCCGCCTTCCCGAGGGCGGCCGAACACGCCACGCGCGACGAGCAGTTGCGCGCCAACGTACGCCGCGCCACCCACACCATCCGCGCCAAACGCGACGCCCTCGTCGCCGAACGCCCCGACTGGGAGCACCTGCGGGACGCGGCGGCGGCGCTCAAGGACGACGTCCTCGCCCACCTCGACACCTACCTGGAGCAGCTGGAGGAGCGGGTCACCGCCGCCGGCGGCACCGTCCACTGGGCCGCCGACGCCGCCGAGGCCAACCGCATCGTCACCGCCCTGGTCCGGGAGACAGGCGAGACGGAGATCGTCAAGGTCAAGTCGATGCTCACCGAGGAGATCGGACTGGACAGCGCTCTGGAGGAGGCCGGCATCAGCGCCCGCGAGACCGACCTCGCCGCCACCATCGTGCAACTCGGCGACGACCTGCCCTCCCACGTCGTCGTGCCCGCCCTGCACCGCAACCGCACCGAGATCCGCGACATCTTCGTCCGCGAGATGGGCAAGCACGGCCGGCCCGCCCCGGACGGCCTCACCGACGACCCCGCCGAACTCGCCGAAGCGGCCCGCCTGCACCTGCGGGAGAAGTTCCTTCAAGCGAAAGTAGCCGTCTCCGGCGCCAACTTCATGGTCGCCGAGACCGGCACCCTGTGCGTCGTCGAGTCCGAGGGCAACGGCCGTATGTGCCTGACCCTCGCCGACACCCTGATCTCCGTCGTCGGCATCGAGAAGGTCGTACCCACCTGGCGGGACCTGGAGATCTACCTGCAAATGCTCGCCCGCAGCGCCACCGGCGAACGCATGGCCCCTTACACCACCACCTGGACCGGGGTGACCGACGGCGACGGACCGCGCGCCTTCCACCTCGTCCTCGTCGACAACGGCCGCACCCGCGCCCTCGCCGACCCCGTCGGCCGGCAGGCCCTGCGCTGCATCCGCTGCGGCGCCTGCATGAACATCTGCCCCGTCTACGAGCGCACCGGCGGCCACGCGTACGGCTCGGTCTACCCCGGACCGATCGGCGCGATCCTCAATCCTCTCCTCAAAGGCCCCGACGACCCGCAGACCGCCTCCCTGCCCTACGCCTCCACCCTGTGCGGCGCCTGCAACGACGTCTGCCCGGTCCGCATCCGCTTCACCGACGTACTCCTCGAACTCCGCTCCGACATCGCCGAGGGCGACGCCCGCGTCAAACACCCGGCGGAGAAAGCAGCCCTCAAGGCCGTCGAACAGGTCATGGCACACAGCCCGTTGTGGAACGCGGCGGTGAAAGCGGCCGGCAAGGCCGGCGTACTGCTCCCGCCGCACCGCAAGCTGCCCGGCCCCCTGCACGGCTGGACCGACAGCCGCGCCCTCCCCGACATCCCCAAGGAATCCTTCCGCACCTGGTGGAAACGCACCGACGGCGGCACGAAGGACGGAGACACCGAGTGAGCTCACGCGAAACCGTGCTGGCCCGCATCCGCGCGGCCGTCGCCGACCTGCCCCCAGACCGCGCCGACATCCCCCGCCGCTATCTGCGGCACGCCCCCACCGACTCCCCCGACGACCGCGCCGCCGCCGTGGCCCTGCTGACGGAGCGGCTGGAGGAGTACGGCGCCGTCGTCCACCGCGTCGGCGCCGAGGAGTTGCCGCACGCAGTGCCCCGCGCCCTGGACGACGGCGGAGCCCGTACGGCCGTCGTCCCCGCCGGACTCCCCGCCCCCTGGATCGCCGACTGGACCGGCACCGTCCACGAGGACTCCCCGCCCCTGCCGCACACCGCACTCGACGCCGTCGACGCGGTCGTGACGGCCTGCGCGGTGGCCATCGCCGAGTCCGGAACCCTCGTCCTCGACGCCGGCCCCGGCCAGGGCCGCCGCGCCCCGACCCTGCTGCCCGACCTCCACGTGTGCGTGGTCCGCGCCGACCAGACCGTCTCCGCCCTCCCCGAGGCCATCGGCCGGCTCGACCCGCGCCGCCCGCTCACCTGGATCAGCGGCCCGTCGGCCACCGCCGACATCGAGATGATCCGGGTCCAGGGCGTGCACGGGCCGCGACGGCTGACGGTGGTGATCGTGGGAGAGTAACGGGCCGTTCGCGGCGGCCGGTTCAGCGGCCGGTGCGTGGGGCCCCGGCTGGTGAAGTGGTGTCTGGCGGGGGCGTCTCGGTCGGCACCGGCACAGTGACTTCGATGGTCGTGCAGATGAGCCCGGACACGCAGACCGGCTCGGTGAGCGTGATGTCCAGCGGCCGCTGCGGGGACCCCGCCGCCGACCGCTGCCCGGGCCGGGCCGGTTCGGCCGCCTGCGCGGCCCGGCGTGTGACGCCCGGTACCGAATCGATCCACGGCAGCAACGCGGCCGCCGCGCCTACGGCGGCCACCCGGGCCAGGGCCCGCCTGCGCGTCAGACCGCTCCCGGAGGAGCCGGCCGGCGGGTCCAGCAGACGCTTGTCCTCCAGCTCGGCCAGGGCCAGCCGGACGAGATCCACGCTCACGGGGACGCCCGAGCCGGCCGACGCGGCCTCGGCCAGGTCGTCGAGGGTGCGGGTGCCGTCGGCGCACCGGAAGACCGTCGCGCACAGTGGGGAGAGAAGGTGGCCGGTGTCGGTGCGCTCGTCGTAGACGGCGAGCCGGCCGCCGTCGAGGGCCCGGGAACGCAGGCCGTCGCGACGGGCGTGCGGCTGGGACATGGAGGGGTCTCCCTTCACGATGCCGTGTATGCCGTGCGTGCCGTGCCGAACTGGTCGTGCAGGTCGGGCGGGACGAGAGCGAGTTGGTTCTCCTGGGCCGCGACGACCGGGACCGTGCGGTAGCAGCCGGGCTGGTCCCAGCGCGCGAGGTACTGGTCGATGGCCCTGTGCTCGCCGATCCACGCCGCCATGTCCGCCTCGTTGTCGGGCAGTTCGTCCAGCAGCCTGCTGAAGACGCCGCGGTCGTAGACGATGGCGTGGGTCGTGGTGACGCCGGTGACGTGCTCCAGGTGATGACAGCCGTCCGCGCGCTCGAACGTACGGCCCCAGTCGGCCCCGCCGAGGTAGAGCAGCGACCACGGCCGCCCGCGCAGCTCGTCCAGGGCCCGGCGCAGCACCCAGGTCGCGCCGTCGAGGAAGAGGACGTCGTCCTCCAGGACGAGCAGGTTCTCCAGGCCGTCGGTGTGGGCCAGTTCGACGGCCCTGCGGTGCGACAGAGCGCAGCCGATGTGGTGGTTGCCAGGAGTGGGGACCGCCGGCAGACGGTGCACCCGGTCCCCGTGGATGCCCAGGGCGGCGAGGCGCGCGCGGGTACGTTCCCAGCGGTCGGGCCGCTCGTCCAGGTTGATGCAGGTGATGCCGTCGAACGAGGTGAACGGGTTGTTCTGCTCGGCCTGGCGGTCCCGCACCGCTCGCTCGACAGGCTCCGCGCCGATCAGTCCGGCGAAATGATCGGTCATCTCGTCGACCGGCAGGCCCAGTTCGCCCCAGCCGATGAGGTAGTTGCGCAGCCGCCGGTCCCAGCTGTGCGGGAAGGGCACCTTCCCGGAGCGGTTGAAGCGATGGGTCCAGCGCAGGGCGGGCAGGCACAGCACACGACGCCCGGCGCGACGGAACTTCTCCTGAAGATAGCCCTCTTCGCCGCCGTGACCACTGAAGGCGGGGTTCAGGCCGGGCCACGCCTTGGTACGGCAGGCGAAGACCCCCAGGCCCTGCATGCCGATCTCGAAGGCCGGTCCGGCGGGGTCGGCGCCGCGTGGATCGCAGCCCCACTGCCCGTACATGCCCCGGTCCCAGCCGGGTTCCCAGTGCGTGCGCACCGTGCGCAGATCCTCGGCCACCAGTGGCCCCTGGACGAGGTCGTCGCTGTCGGGGTGGGCGTCGATGAACTCCAGCAGCGCCGCCAGTGCCCCCGGAAGCAGCTGGACGTGCGAGTCCAGGCACAGAGCCCAGTCGGAGCGGGCCTCGCGGAAGATCCGGTCCCGGGCCGCTGTGCCCACCCGCCGGTCGTAGGGGACGTAGCGCAGCCCCGGCACGCGCTCCTCCAGGCGCTTGAGCGCCCAGGCGTCCGGGCCGGCGGGGTGGTTGTCCACGACCACGAGGCCGATCCGGTCCCTGACCTCCGGGTGGTAGAGCAGCAGGCTCATGACCGTGAAGTACACGCCGTCGTAGTCGTCGTAGGTCGCCATCCCGACCGTGAGCGTCCGCTGTTCCCCGGCCGGGCCGGACTCCGGCCGCAGCCGGTGGCGGCCGTCGTCGCACGAGGCGAGCTCTCTGATCGCGGTGAGCGCGGTGTCGTCCATCCTCGTCCCTTCGCCTGACTCGTGCCGTGTGCTGTGCCGGAGGAAGCGCGGTCGGGCGTCAGGCGGTCACGGCCTGCGGGACCGCGAAACGCCCTTGGGTTCCCGGGGTTTCGTCCGGAAGGACCGGGGGCGGGAACGACCGGTGCGTGCCGGTGAGCCACTGGAGGCGGTCCAGGAGCCGCTGCTGCTCCGAGGACAGCCGAAGGCCGCGGGGGGCTTCGCCCTCCTCCCCCGTGTGATGGCGCAGCCGGGGGTCGAGATACGGACGCAGCAGTCCGGGGCCGGGCAGGCGGCCGTCCGGCACGACCCCGGAAATACGCAGGAACCGCGACGCGGTGTCCGCCCACTCCTCGGGGGCGTCGAGAAGTTCCTCGAACCAGGTGATCCAGACCGGCAACCCCGCCGATACCCGCAGGGACTCCCGCACGTAGCGCTCCCACATGGCCAGGCAGTACGGGAACGCGAACCCGTCCCGCGCGTTGAGCGAACGGGCGACAGCCACCGGGTGACGGACGACCAGGACCACCGCCGGCGGCACGGCCGGCAGCGACAGCCACAGCCCGGCCGTCAGACAGGTCCGCGGATCCTTCCACACCCAGGGCCCGTGGGGATGCACCACGCGGAACGCCGCCCGGCACAACGGCACCAGGGCACGCACCCCGGGCGAGGCCAGCCACGCCCCTCCCGCCGGCGGCGGCCGCCACGAACACGCTCCGGCGGCCCGCAGGATCAGCTCGTTGCACTCCACGAGCGTGCGGCTCTCCCAGTGCCCGCGCTCGTTGCCGGGACCGGCCCCCACGAGATCGCTCGCGGGAGCGACGGACAGCCCCAGCAGATTCAGCGCGCGGGTGACAGCCGAGGTGCCACTGCGGTGCATGCCCAGCACCACGACACCCGGCCGGCGTCCGTCGGCCGGCGGCGCGGCCGCGGCCAGTTCCCCGAACACGGTGAGCACCGCACCATCCATGGTGTGCCCCTTCACCCGGGCCGGAGGAGAACCACCGGCCGCAGACGACGCGTTGCCGGCCCTCGTCGTGCCTCATCGTGGCGGAGCCCGGCACTCACCGTCACCAGCGTGACGACGCACGACGACCGCGCATGCACACGTCACTGTCCACTGCCGTGCGCCCACGATCCGGTCACCCGCCGGCACGGACAGGACACGGCCGGGGAAAGGGGAGGACATGACCCTGCCGCAGATCCTGCACCAGGTGTGGCTGGGCGGACCGATGCCCGAGCGGTTGCGCCGGTACACCCGCACCTGGCTGCGCCACCACCCCTGCTGGGACTACCGGTTGTGGCGCGAGCGTGACATCGAGCCTCTGCTGAGGAACCGCGCGGCCTACGACGCCGCGTCGTCCTGGTCGGAGAAGTCGGACGTGGCACGGTACGAGATCCTGCTGCGGTACGGCGGAATCTACGCCGACACCGACTTCGAGTGTCTGCGCTCGCTGGACGAACTGCTCAACGGCGTCAACGCATTCGCCGGCACACCGGACGGCTGTCACGTGGCGAGCAACATCCTCGGTGCCGTGCCGGGACACCCGTTCCTCGCCGCATGCGTCGAGTATCTCCCCGCCCGGACGGCCCGCCTCCGGGGCGCGAGCCCGGCGCACAGGACCGGACCGGGGCTGACCACCGACATCTACCACCGGCTGCGGCGCCCCGGCGCACCTCCGCCGCTGACCGTCTTCCCCCGTACCTGCTTCCACCCGTACCACTACAGCGAGCCGCACCGCCGGAGGGAACGCTTCCCCGACGCCTACGCGGTGCACCACTGGGAGGGGAGCTGGGTGCGGTCGTGGGCGCCCGGCAGCGGCTGATACCGCCCGCGCTGTGGTGGATCTCACCCGCCCTGTGGTGACGGCCTGTCAGAATCCCCGGCCCGTCCGGACCATCATGGCGCCATGGATATCGGTATCGCGCTGCCCCAGCACGGCACCCACGCCCGCCCGGAGACGATCGCCGCCTTCGCCCGGGACGCGGAAGCCGCCGGATTCGACTCGCTGTGGGTCGGCGACCGCACGCTCGCACCCACCGAGCCCAGCGACGTCTACCCCGGCGGCACCCCCGAGAACCCCCTCCCGCCCGCGCACCGGACCTTCCTCGACCCGCTCACCGTGCTGACCGTCGCCGCCACGGCCACGTCCCGGGTCCGGCTCGGGACCAGCACCTTCACCGCGCCCCTGCACCCGCCCGTACTGCCGGCCCGGGCCCTCACCACGCTCGACCGCGTCAGCGGCGGGCGGCTGGACGTGGGCTTCGGCGTCGGCTGGCTGCGGGACGAATACACCGCCACCGGAGCCGACTTCGGCGAACGCGGCGCACGGCTCGACGAGTTCCTCGACGTCCTCCACGGCATCTGGACCCAGGAGGAGTACGGGCACGAGGGAACGTACTGGCACATACCGCGCTCCCACTTCGGGCTGCGCCCCCTCCAACAGCCGCACCCGCCCGTCTACTTGGGCGGCGTCTCCCCGGCCGCGATGCGCCGCGTCGGACGCCGCGCCGCCGGCTGGATGGGCGTCGTCCTGCCGGCCGAGGCCCACGCCGCGCTGTGGGAGACGGCCCGCCGCGCGGCGCGGGAGGCCGGCCGCGACCCCGACGCGCTGCGGCAGAGACTGCGCCTCAACCCCGGGCCGGGCTCCACCGCCGAGGAGATCACCGCCGCCCTGTCCGGCGTACGGGACCCCGGCGCCGACTGCTTCATCGACCTCCAGGGGTGCGTGCGGGAACCCGAGGAGGCGCTGTCCCTGGGCGTCAAGGTGCTGGAACTGCTGCGCGGGGCCTAGCTCCCGCTGGTGTACGCCCGTACGCTCCCGTTCCCGGGGACCGCAGCACCACACCCCGGGGAGCGGCTACGCTGGGGCTTGAAGAGTTCTTCACATCGTGAGCTGTCGCAGCGCCGGGCATCGCAGCCGAGGCGGACAGGACGCGGAGGGCGTTGAGTGGGCAGGGCACCGGTTCCGCTGTACCAGGCGAAGGCCGAGTTCTTCCGGATGCTGGGGCATCCCGTGCGCATCCGCGTGCTGGAGCTGCTGCAGGACGGGCCCAAACCCGTGCGCGAGCTGCTGGCGGCGATCGAGATCGAGCCGTCCAGCCTCTCCCAGCAGCTGGCCGTGCTGCGCCGGTACGGCATCGTCAGCTCCACCCGCACCGGCTCGACCGTCGTCTACGAGCTGTCCGGCGGCGACGTCGCCGAGCTGATGCGGGCCGCGCGCCGCATCCTCACCGAGATGCTCGCCGGCCGCAACGAGCTGCTGGAGGAGCTGCGCGGGGCGGGCTCCGCGGGGGCCGCTCGGTGAGGCGGCGGCGCGGCCGCCCGCAGCCGGCCTGCGACCGCACGCCGCCGCCCGTGTGGCGCCGCATCCTGACGGTCCCGCTGGAGCCCGAGGCGGTACGGCTCGCGCGCGAGGACGCGACGGCGGCGCTCGCCGAGTACGGGATCCGGCCGGACTCCGCGTTCGCCGGCGCGGTCCTGCTCGTGGTGAGCGAACTCGTCGCCAACGCCGTCCGGCACGCCGCCGAGCACTCGCCGACGGCGGACGTCACGGTCGCGGCCGGCGCCGGACAGCTCGTGATCGGGGTCGCCGACCGCGACCCCCGCCTGCCCGACCTCTCCCCGGAAGCCGTCGGGGACGGGCTGCGCACCGTCGCCGACCTGGCCGCCGCCTACGGCGGATCCATCGGCGCGGAACGGGACGCGCGGGGCTGCGGCAAGGTCATGGTGGCGCGGTTCCGGGTTCCCGACGAACTGGGCACGACAGGGCGGCGCGTGGGCAGCCGGGCACGCTGAGGGCACGCGTGTCACTGCGCGTAGTGCCCGTACCGCGCGTACCAGTCCACGCTGCGCGGCCGCGTGCCGTAGCGCGACCAGTAGCGTGACGACCAGCGGCTCCACTCGCACCAGCCGACCGTGAAGGCGTCCAGCCCGGCGACGAAACCGGCCAGCGCCGGCTCCGTGCGCAGCACCAGCCGGCGCAGTTCCACCCAGCGGGCGACGCTGTCGCGCAGCAGCCGGTCGGCGGCGTCGATGGCCTGCTGCAGGGTGCAGCCGTGCTCGGCGGCGATCCGGCGCACCAGGTTCTGCTCACTGCCCGTGCACAACTCCGGCTCGCACGAGATCAGTTCCTGCATGAGCCAGACCACTTCGATATGGCGGTCGATCAGCCGGGTCGCCGGCAGTCCCGTCATCACGGTGTCGGAGAGATCCCCGGTGCCCAGCGCGTACTCGACGAAACTCACATCCACGAGCCGGCCCACCCCGCGCCGCCGGCAGCGCATGTAGTGCTCCACGCTCACGTCCGCGAGATCCGCGAACTCGCCGTCGGCCCCGTCCCGGCAGGCGGCCAAGTGTGCTTCCCAACGGCTGCGTTGACCGGCGGACAGCGCCGTCACGAAACGCGTGTCGGCATGCTGGAACATGCGCCCCCACGACGAGGTGTCCTCGACGTTCCCCCGGGCGAAGGAATTGCGCACCGCCGCGAACAGCGCCCCCTTCCCGGTCCTCACGGAATCGCCGAACCGCCCGTCCCGCAGGGCGATGGCCGCCGAGTAGTCCGCGAGCAGCCGCAGCCGCTCGGCGGGACAACTCGGATAGGCCAGCGCGCACATCGCGGCCAGCCCCTGGCGGAGGTCGGCGCGCTCGCGCTCCGGGTCCTCGCAGGTGCCGAAGGACATGTACCACGCCTCGTGGGCGTCCTTGACGGTCAGATAGTGCCGGTTGAAGCGCAAGGGGGCCGGATAACAGATCTCGGGAATCCGCAGTTCGCCGACGCCCGGGCACCTGAAACGCAGTTCCTGGACGACATGGGAATCGCGGGCCGGGTAATCGTGGGCGACGTAATCCGGAGTGTCGTATTCGCGGGTGACGTAATCGTGGGTCATGGCGGAGTTGATATCCAAGTCCGCTCCGGCCGTGACCCACGGCACGCACCCCGGGGCCCGTGGCTCACGCGTTCGGGCTCTTGGGGAACGCACGGTACTACGCGTTCGTTTAGAGCCCGTGACTACACGTTTCTTTAGGAACGACAGGAACGACAGGAACGACAGGAGCGGGGACGGTCACAAGGGCAGGAACGCGTCGAGCTCCGCGTCATGGGCGAGCACCAGCCCGGTGTCCACCCCGTAGAACCAGCCGTGCAGCCGCAGCCGCCCCTCCGCCAGCCGCTGCCGGACGCACGGATAGACACGCAGCCGCTCCAACTGCACGCGCACATTGCGCTGCACCGCCGCGTGCACCCCCGGATCGTCGGTGCCGAACGCGTCGAGCCCGTCGGGCAGTTGGGCGCGCAGCCAGCCCGCGACGGCGGGCATGCCCGTCAGGTCCTCGCCGCGCGCCCGGGCGCCGACGGCCCCGCAGTGCGAGTGCCCGCACACCACGATGTCCGGCACCCCCAGGACATCCACCGCGTACTCGATGGTCGCCGACTCGCCGCTGGGCCGCCGCTCGTCGTAGCAGGGGACCGCGTTGCCGGCCGTCCGCAGCTCGAACAGATCGCCCGGCCGGGCGCCGGTGATCAGCGAGGGCACGACCCGGGAGTCCGAGCAGGTCACGAACAGGGCCGCCGGGGACTGCCCGGCGGCGAGCCGCCCGAACTCCGCGCGCCGCCGCCCGCTGCGGGCGATGCGCCGCTCCAGGGTCCGGGCGTGCTCTATGAAGGGCTGCATACGGGATCCCCCTCCGCGCCCGCGCGGGGCGGAAGGGGCCGGAAGGTCCCCTTTACGAACCGCGCCCGATGCGGTACATACGGGCTGCCCGGGCCGTGCGGCGGGTATGCGTGGTCCGGCGGCGCGCCGGTTGCGCGCGGCGCACGCGCGCCGGGGGAAGGCGCGCCGGCCCACAGCGCGCCGGACGGAGGAACGCCCGGCGCGCGGCCCCGGACCCCTACGGCAGCCGTACGGACTGCGCGTGCCGGAAGACGTCGCGCGGGTCCCAGTCCGCCTTCACGCGCTGCAGACGCGCGTAGTTGTCCTTGTAGTACAGCCGCGTCCACGGCGTGTCCGAGGTGTTCCAGGCGGGGTCGCCGAGATCGGTGTCGGGATAGTTGATGTAGCAGCCGTCGTTGACGCCGTCCGGCACCGGCACGCCGCCGCTCGTCGCGTACACGTCCCGGTACAGCTCCCGGATCCAGGACAGGTGGCGCTCGTCCTCGGCCGGGTCCGTCCAGTACGTCTGGTACTGGAGCTTGAGCACCGAGTCCCGCTGCGCCACCGCCGTGTCGCCCGGCGCGACCGCGTTGATGCGGCCGCCGTAGGAGTCGATCTGCACCAGGGCGTCCGGGTTGGCGTAGTCCTCCCGCGTCAGGTGCTTGTACAGCGCGCTGATCTGCGCGTCCGTGAAGCCCTTGCGCATGTACGCCGACTTGTACTTGGCGCGGTGGGCCGGCAGCGCGCCGCTGAGGGAGTCCGTCGCGATGAACCACGGCAGCCGCCTGGGCGCAGCGAACTCCGGCATCGGCGCGTGCTCGCCCATGCGCCGCGACAGCGCCTGCCGCCGGTGGCTCACCCCGTCGTGGACCGCCGCCAGATAGTCGTTCAGCAGCCGCTGCGCGTCCGGCACGGTCGCGTCCATCTGCGTCACCAGTCCGATCTGCCCGGACGAACGGTGCGTCAGCTTCAGCAGACCGAACAGGGAGTTGTACGGGGAGTCCGGTGCGCTGTTGCGCTCGTGCCAGGTGCCCCAGTTGCGCAGCAGCCGGGCGAAGGCGGCCTCGTCGACGTCGTCCCACTTCAGCGCGGTCGCGTGGACGAACACCTCCGACGGCGGCTTCGGCAGCAGCTCCGAGGGATCGCTGCCCTTCGCCCCCGGCGAGCGCAGCCAATACCGGGTGATCACCCCGAAGTTGCCGCCGCCGGCGCCCGTGTGCGCCCACCACAGCTCGCGGTTGGGGTCGTCCGCCTCGCGCGTCGCCACGACCGCCCGCGCGGTGCCGTCCTTGCCGACCACGACGACCTCGACACCGTAGAGATGATCGACCGTCAGGCCGTGCAGCCGCGACAGCAGCCCGTAGCCGCCGCCGGATATGTGGCCGCCCGCGCTCACCGAGTAGCAGGAGCCGGCGGGCAGGGCCACGCCCCACAGCTTGTACAGCGCCTCGTACACATTGAGGTTCGAGGCCCCCGCCTCCACGGCGAACGCGTGGCGGGCCGGGTCGAAGTAGACGTCCGCCATCGCGGACATGTCGATGACGACCTGCACATCCTGGTGGTAGACGAAGTTCTCGTAGCAGTGCCCGCCGCTGCGCACCGCGACGCGCTTGCCCGCGTCCACGGCCTCCTGCACCGCCGCCACGACGTGCTCGGTCGAGGTCACCAGCCGGACGTACTCCGGCGCCCCGCACCAGCGCTGGTTGACCCCGCGCACCAGATCCGGGTAACGGCCGTCACCGGGCCGCACGGTGACCGCCCCCGGCGCCGGCACCCCCTGCGGCGCGGCCTGCGCGACAGCCGTCGGCACCGCCGCCGTGACCGCCGCCCCACCGACGACGGCCGCCCCGCCCGTCAGCAGGCTGCGGCGCCCGATGGCCGAAGTGTGCGCCCCGGACGACGTACGGCCGGACTTGCTCATGCTTGCGTTCCCCCCTGGGATCGTGCGGACGTGCCCTCAGATGTGATCACAAACAGAGTGGTTCAGACCAATCGAGGACCCGGGCGGCGAACGGCTCGCCCCGGCACGGCTGTCAGTGGCCGCTGCCACGATGAGCGCATGGAACCGCTGCTGCTGACCGACATCGAACGTGCCGTACGCGCCAGTTGGGGCGCCGACACCTGCACCCCGGACCACCGCCCCCACTGGCGTCCGGAGCATCCGGCGCGCGACCAGTGCGGGGTGACCGCGCTCGTCCTGAACGACCTGCTCGGCGGGCAGCTGATCCGAGGCGAGGTGATCGCCGGCGGTGAGCGCGTCGACTACCACTGGTGGAACAGGCTCGGCGAGGGCGTCGACATCGACCTCACCCGGGAGCAGTTCGGCCCGGGGGAGACCGTGACCGGAGGCGTCGTCATACCCCGCCCGCCCGAGATCCACCGGCTCCGTGAGGAGTACGAGCTGCTGCGCCGCCGGGTCCTGGAAAGGCTGGGCCGCGGCGGCCCGTGAGACCCGACGCGCGGATACCCCCCGCACGGTGACCGTTTGCGCGCCCGCCCCGCTCTCCGGTAGCGTCCCCGTCCCAGCAGTCGGACGACGACCGAGGAGGTGAGACCCATTACCGCTGTCCAGGTGGGGTGCTCTCACGTCACGGCCGTACGGTTCCGCCGGGACGGGTGACCGCGGGAGCGCCCTTCGGATCCCCCGGAAGGCTCGCTCTCTCCATGTCCGTACCCCGGCCGCCGCTCTCCCGCGCCGGCATCGTCTCCACTCTCCGCGCCGCGGGCTGTGTCTTCGCCGAGGACGAAGCCGCGCTGCTCCTTTCCACCGCCCGTACCCCCGACGAGCTCGCCGCCATGGTGCGGCGGCGCACCGAGGGACAGCCCCTCGAACACGTCCTGGGCTGGGCCGAGTTCTGCGGACTGCGCGTCGCCGTCGACGCCGGCGTCTTCGTGCCCCGCCGCCGCACCGAGTTCCTCGCCCGCACCGCCCTCGCGCGGGCCCGGGCCCGGGCGGACGGCGGCGCCCGCCCCGTCGTCGTCGACCTGTGCTGCGGCACCGGCGCCGTCGGAGCCGCCCTCGCCACGGGACTTCACGGCCGGCTCGACCTGCACGCCGCCGACCTCGACCCGGCGGCCGTGCGCTGCGCCCGCCGCAATCTGGCCGCCGTCGGCACCGGCCGCGTCCACACCGGCGACCTCTACGCGCCCCTGCCCCTGTCCCTGCGGTCCCGCGTCGACGTCCTCGTCGCCAACGTGCCCTACATACCCACCGAGGACATCCCCCTGCTGCCTCAGGAAGCCCGGCTGCACGAGGCCCGCACGGCTCTCGACGGCGGCGCGGACGGACTCGACGTCCTGCGCCGCGTCACCGCCGCGGCACCGCGCTGGCTCGCGCCCGGCGGACACCTCCTCGTCGAGACCAGCGAACGCCAAGCACCGCGCGCCGTCGGGATCTTCCGCGCGGCAGGGCTGCTGCCACAGGTGGTGACCTGCGACGACCTCGACGCCACGGTGATCGTCGGCCGCAACCCCTGACCCGGCGGGCCCCGCCCCGGCCGCTACGGTCGTCTACCGCCGCACCCGCCCCGCCCGTACCCTGACACCCGCGCACCCGCACACGCGCTCACCCCTGCGATGGACCGTCGAACGCACGCCTGGGAGGCGGGAGATGGCGAGAGGCACGTCCGCCGGAACGGGCCTGCGGCGTGACGCCGTGGGCCCGCGCGAGGTGCTGTTCCAGAGCGTCACCGCCATGGCGCCCGGAGCGGCCGTCGCCGCCTCGATCCCCGGCGGCGCGCCGTTCGCGGGCGGCAGCCTGCCGCTGGGCGTACTGATCGCCCTCGCCGGTGCCCTGTTCGCCGCCTGGTGCGTCGGGGAACTCGCCCGCGAACTGCCCGCCGCCGGCTCGCTCGCCACCTACAGCACCCAGGGGCTGCACCCCGCGATCGGCTTCCTCGTCGCCTGGGCGTACGTGTTCGTCGAAGCGCTCATCGCCCCCATGCTGCTGCTCCAGCTCGGCTTCACCACCGCCGGCACCCTGCACGCCGAATGGTCCGGCCACCCGGCGGACCTGTGGTGGCCGTGGGCGCTCGCCGGAGCCGCCGTCATCACCGTGGCGGGCGTGCGGGACATCCGCGCCTCCACCCGGCTGGGGACCGTGCTGGGCGTCTTCGAGACGGCCGTCTTCCTCGCTCTCGCCGCCCTGCTGATCGTCCGCGCGGGCGGCGGCAACACCCTGTCGGTGTTCACCACGCAGCACACCCCCGCCGAACACCCCGGCATCGGCGGGGTGTTCGCGGGCTCGGTCTACTGCGTGCTCGCCTTCGGCGGCTTCGAGGCCGCCGCCCCGCTCGCGGAGGAGGCCCGCAGACCCCGGGACACGGTCCGCCGCGCCGTGCCCGGGGCGGCGCTCGGCGTAGGCCTCGTGTATCTGGTGACCACCTACGCCATGGCCGTGTTCTACGGGCCGGACCGCCTCGCGGGCTTCGGCACCGAGGGCGCCGCCTCCTGGAGCGGAGTGGCCCGCTCCACCTACGGCCTGTTCTGGGTCCTGGTCTTCCTCGCCGTGGTCAACTCCTGTGTCGCCAACGCCAACGCGGGCGTGACCATCGCCACCCGCACCGCCTTCGCCCTGGGCCGCGCCGGAGTGCTGCCGCGCCCCCTGGCCGTCGTCCACCCGCGCCACCGCTCCCCGGTCGTGGCCGTCGCGGTCCAGAGCGTCCTGGCGGTGGCCGTCGTCCTGGGCCTCGGTCTCGGCTTCGGGCCCACGACCGCCTACTACCTCGTCGCCACGGTCCTCGTCACCGTCGAGACCGGCGTGTACATCGTCGTCAACTGCGCCTGCACCGGCTACTTCTGGCGCAGAAGACGCGAGCGCTTCCGGCCCGTACGGCACCTGCTCGTGCCCCTCCTCGGCAGCGCCGCGTTCGTCCCCGCCCTGCTGACCGCCGCCGGACTGCCCGTCTTCCCGTTCGTCACCCGGCTCGTCGCGCCGGTCTCCTACGCGGGGGCGGTCGTCGGCGTCTGGCTGGCGCTCGGCCTGGCCGTCCTGCTCGTCCTGCGCCGTCGGCACCCCGAGCGCCTCGCGGAGATCGGCCGGATCCACCACGAACCCCCGGCACAGCGCACCGTCCCAGCGGAAGAAGAATCGGAGCCGCAGCCCCGTGAGTGAACCCACCGTCCTGAAGGTCAGGCCCCAAGAGGGCGAGTACGCCTGGACGTTCGGCGGCGCCCCGCCGATCGCCCGCATCAGGCCCGGCACCGTCCTCGACCTGTACACGGAGGACTGCTTCGGCGGCCGCGTCCGTTCGGAGAAGGACCTGGTCTCGCGCGTGTGCGCGTTCCCGTTCCTCAATCCGCAGACCGGGCCCTTCCACATCGAGGGCGCCGAGCCCGGCGACACGGTCGCCGTCCACTTCGTCTCCGTCGAACCGGCCCGCGACTGGGCCGCGTCCACGACCGTCCCCCTGTTCGGCGCCCTCACCTCCACCCACGCCACCGCCTCCCTCCAGGAGCCGCTCCCCGAACGCGTGTGGATGTGGCAGCTCGACCGCGAGCGCCGCACGTGCCGATTCAGCGCACATGACAGCGACTTCGCCGTCGACCTGCCCATGGACCCCATGCACGGCACGGTCGGCGTCGCCCCCGCCGGACTGGAGGTCCGCTCGGCGCTCGTCCCCGACGCGCACGGCGGCAACATGGACACCCCCGAAATGCGCGCAGGCGTGACCTGCTTCCTCGGCGTCAACGTCGACGGCGCCCTGCTGAGCCTCGGCGACGGGCACGCCCGCCAGGGCGAGGGCGAGACCTGCGGGGTCGCGGTCGAGTGCGCCATGAACACCGTCGTGATCGTCGAACTCCTCAAGGGCGTCACGACACCGTGGCCGCGCCTGGAGTCCGACACGCACATCATCTCCACCGGCTCCGCACGCCCCTTGGAGGACGCCTTCCGCATCGCCCAGGCCGACCTGGTGGACTGGCTGCACCGCGACTACGGGCTCTCCCGCCTCGACGCCTACCAGTTCGTCACCCAGACCGCGGAGTCCCCGCTGGCCAACGTGTGCGACGCCAACTACACGTGCGTGGCCAGGCTCCGCAAGGAGTGGCTGCCGACGGGCACGGCCCACCGCGATCTGCACCGGCGGCTGCGCGCGTCGGCCCGGCTGCTGACCTGACCCGCCGGGCGGCCCGCCGGGACGCTCCCCGGCGGGCCGCACACCTCACCGGGCCGCCAACGCCGGGTCGCTCACCCCGGGTTCGCCGTTCTCCACGTGCCCGGCCAGCCGCCGCAGCCAGCCCGCGTCGGTGTCCGCGACGACCCCCAGGTCGTACCAGCGCTTGCCGCGCCGCAGGTCCAGCGTGTGCGTCACGCGCTGCCCCGCGCCCACCCGGAAGCTCTCGCGCCGCCCGCCGTAGGAGTCGGTGACCGTCAGGGTGGCGGCGTCCTTGCCGGAGTTCGCCAGGGTCAGCTCCAGCCGCCCGTCGGGCAGATGGCGCGCGGTGACCTCGGGACCGGGCGCGGTGCCGGACCCCTTGAAAGCCCGCAGGAAACCGTTCGGACCGTGCACCGTCAGGTCGTAGACGCCCTGCGAGTACGCGGTGTTCCAGGTGTCGGAGAGCGTCTTGCGGTCCTCGGTGGTGTACGTCCACGGGCCGTCCGTACGGTTCGCGGACGTCACCAGGAAGCAGGCGCCCGCCGCCGCGCCCGAGCCGAAGGTGAGCGTGACGCGCCCCGTCGACGGGGTGACGGCCGCGTCCACCAGCGGCGCGTACGGCAGCGGGCGCGTGGGCCGTGTCCCCGGCTCCTGCTGCGGCAGCGCGGGGGAGGCGGGCGGCTCGGGCACGTAACTGGGGTGCCGGTCGCGGTCCTTGGGCCGGTAGCCGTCGGTGTCCGGGAGTTCGGCCCGCCCGGTGTCCTTCAGCCGGAAGTCGAACGCCGAGGTCAGATCGCCGCAGATCGCGCGCCGCCACGGGGAGATGTTCGGCTCGCGCACCCCGAAGCGCCGCTCCATGAACCGCAGCACCGACGTGTGGTCGAAGACCTCCGAGCACACGTATCCGCCCGTGCTCCACGGCGAGAGCACGAGCATCGGCACGCGCTGCCCGAGCCCGTACGGGCCCGCCGCGTACCCCGCGTTGCCCGCGAACAACTCGGAGGCGACATCGACCGTGGAGGCACCCCGGGCGGCGGAGGCCGGCGGGAAGGGCGGCACGACGTGGTCGAAGTAGCCGTCGTTCTCGTCGTAGGTGAGGAACAGCACCGTACGGCTCCACACCTCGGGATCCGAGGTGAGCGCGTCGAGGACCTGGGAGACGTACCAGGCGCCGTAGTTCGCGGGCCAGTTGGGGTGCTCGGAGAACGCCTCGGGCGCGGCGATCCACGAGATCTGCGGCAGCCTCCCGGCCCGTACGTCCGCGCGCAGGACGTCGAAGTAGCCGTCGCCGTTCTTCGCGGTCGTGCCGGTGCGGGCCTTCTCGTACAGCGGGTCACCCGGCGCGGCATCGCGGTAGGTGGTGAAGTACAGCAGGGAGTTGTCGCCGTAGTTGCCCCGGTAGGCGTCGTTCGTCCAGCCCCAGGAGCCGGCCTTGTCCAGCCCGTCGCCCGTGTCCTGGTAGATCTTCCACGAGACGCCGGCCCGCTCCAGCCGCTCCGGATACGTCGTCCAGCCGTAGCCCGCCTCCTCGTTGCCGAGGACGGGGCCGCCGCCCTTGCCGTCGTTGCCGGTGTGGCCCGTCCACAGGTAGTAGCGGTTGGGGTCGGTGGCGCCGATGAACGAGCAGTGGTAGGCGTCGCACACGGTGAACGCGTCGGCGAGCGCGTAGTGGAAGGGGATGTCCTCGCGCGTGAGGTAGGCCATCGTGCCCGTGCCCTTGGCGGGGATCCAGCGGTCGTAGCGGCCCTGGTTCCACGCCCGGTGCCCGCCCGCCCAGTCGTGGTTGAGGCCGGCGATGAACTGCATGCCCAGGTCCTCGGCGTCCGGGCGGTACGGCAGGACGTCCCTGCCGCCGTCGGACTGCTGCCACACCGTCCTGGTGCCCGTCGGTGCCGCCGGCCGCGGGTCACCGAAGCCGCGCACCCCCTTGAGCGAGCCGAAGTAGTGGTCGAAGGAACGGTTCTCCTGCATGAGCACCACGATGTGCTCGACGTCCTCGATACTGCCGGAACGCCGCCGCGCGGGGATCGCGGCGGCCCGCTCGATGCTCCCGGCGAGCGCGGTGAATCCGGCGCCCGCGCCGGCGATCTGCAGGAAGCGGCGTCTGTTGAGTTGACGGGGGGTCTCGGACATCAGCGGTGACCTCTTGGGGTGCGGGGAGCGGGGACGGGAGTCCGTCGAGTGTTCCAAGGGGAACGAGCGCCGGGGAAGACACGGTGACCCACGGGTTTCGGGCCGCGGTACACGTGGCGAACGCCCCCGCCGGTACGGGCGATTCCGGACGGACCCCGGCACGGCGACGGCCCACGCGGAGCCCCGGCGGGGCGGGATGGCATCCTTGACCGGGTGAACGGACCCGAGATCCACCTGAGCATCGCCCCCGGACTGCGGCTCTTCGTCGCCGCCGCGTACCGGACGCGGAACGCTCCCCTGCTCACCGACGGGTCCTCCAGCCTCGGCCACGTCGTCGAGTCCCTGGGCATCCCGCTCACCGAGGCCGGCCGGCTCCTCGTCGACGGCCGCGACGTTCCCCCCTCGCATGTGCCGGGCCCTGGCGAGACGGTCGAGGTGCTCCCGGTCGAGCGGCCGCAGCGGGTGCCCGGGGCGCCGCTGCGCTTCCTCCTCGACGTCCACCTCGGCACGCTCGCGCGGCGGTTGCGGCTGCTCGGCGTCGACGCCGCCTACGAGAGCGAGGACATCGGCGACGCCGCCCTCGCCCAGCTCTCCGCCGCCGAACGCCGCGTCCTGCTCTCCCGCGACCGGGGGCTGCTGCGGCGGCGCGAGCTGTGGGCGGGCGCGTACGTCTACAGCGACCGGCCCGACGAGCAAGTACGCGACGTCCTGGGCCGGTTCGCGCCGCCGCTCGCGCCGTGGACGCGCTGCACCGCCTGCAACGGGCCGCTCCAGGACGCCGAGAAGGAGACGGTCGAGGACCGGCTGGAGCACGGCACGCGGCGCACGTACGACGTCTTCGCCCAGTGCGCCGCCTGCGGCCGCGTGTACTGGCGCGGGGCGCACCACGAGCGGCTCCAGGCGTTCGTCGACGAGGCGATGCGCGAATTCGCCGCGTAATCCGTACCCAGAACTCAGCCGAAAGTGATCGGTCGGCCGGCAGTCGCCCTGTTCCGTGACGGGTGCCGTACCTGAGCATGCAGAGGCCGACGGGGCGCCGTGGCGTCCCGCGAGGCGTCGCCCTGCGCTCGTACGGCACCCACTGACGGACAACCACGAGGTGACGTGTGAGCGCGATCAAGCGTGTGCTGGTGACGGTGAGCGGAGCGGCGCTGACGGGTACGGTGCTCGTCGGACCGGCCGCGGCGGCGGAGGACAAGGGCCTCACGGCCCCCGCCAGGAGCACGGCGGCGACGGCGGGAGCGTGCACGGGGGCCTTCGAGGGCAACCCGCTGCTCGGCCCGGAGACGAACACCCTGCCCAAGGCGGAGGAGAAGCCGGTCGGCCCGCTGCTGGTGGGCTACCAGCGCACCGGCAAGCTCTCGTCGGCCGACTTCCTCAAGAAGTACGAGGAGCCCGGCAAGGGCTGGAAGTACCCGCCCAACGACGGCTTCGCCACCAAGGGCGGCAAGATCGACAAGAATGAGACGACTTTGAAGGCCGGCCAGCTGCTGGATCGTTTCGGCGGGGAAGGCGGAACGTTCCTGGCCCCGGCCGGGGCGAAGTACGGCGCGCGCGCCCTGCCCCCGAACAACCTCAACACGCAGGACCCCAAGTCCCCCTGCAACTACCACACCTACAAGGTGCTCAAGCCCTTCAAGGTGTGGCAGGGCGGCATAGCCCCCTGGTTCGAGCAGGCCGGCGGCGGCCAGCAGATCCTGCTCGACCCCAAGCTCCAGCCGGTCGGCCCGGGGGAGCGGCTGAGCGTGGCATGGCTGGTGGAGAAGAAGTTCCTGGCACGCGCGTAACCTGACGGGCCGGGGCGGGGCCGCCTGCGACGGACCCCGCCCCGGACCCCAAGACCCAAGCCTGCCCGGGGGGCACCCCATGAACCGGCACGAAGTACGCGAGGCACTGCGCACAGCACAAGTCCCCGACGGCCTCTACCGCATCGAGGGCATCCACGAACCCTTCCCGCCCCCCACCGACTACCACTTCCTCCGCCACCGCGACGGCACGTGGGAGAGCGGCTTCTACGAGCGCGGCCACCACGACGTGACCGCCCGCTTCACCGACGAGGCGGCGGCCTGCGCCCACCTGCTGCGGGAGGTGCTGCGGGGCCGCTGACGGCGCGGGGGCGGCACCGCGATCAGGACACGGAAACCCGCCGTCCCCGCGGGCTCGCCGACCCGCCGGCCCCCGCTCTCGACCCACGCGTGCGCCGCGAACGGCGCCGACCGCACCCCCGCGCACCACGTGGGCCACGCCCCGCCCATCCGGCACAACAGGGCCGTGGCCAGCGACCGTTGGAGACAGTAGGTGCCCGCGCACAGCGTGCTCACCGCCGTCACGTCCTGCCGGGCCCGCAGCGTCCGCGCGAACCCCGCCGGCACCGCGCCGCGGCGCACGAACTCAAGCACGGCCCGCAGCCGTCGCGGCCGCAGCCGCGCCAGACACCGCGCGGCCGCGACGGCCGTCCGTGCGGCGATCCGGCGGCGCAGCGGCGGCCGGGGCCCGGCCGCCCGGAGGACCTGGCTCACGGCGCGATCAGCAGCTTCGCGCGCGTGAGCCGGTCGATGAGCACGGCCACGTCGGCCGCCGCGCGCTCCCGGCTCACCGGCCGGGTGTCCGCGAGCCGTTCACTGATCTGCTCCGGCGTCGCCCCGTGCAGCAGCGCCCGGACCACGAGCGCGCCGGTGCCGTTGAGCTGCCAGTAGCGTCCGGTGCGTTCGTCGAGGAGCACCATGCCGTCGTCCAGGGAACAAGTGGTCACATCAGCGCGCAGTCGGCTCAACAGGCACTCCCTCGGGCTCGGTTCGCGGAACGGGGGTCTCACGGCTCAGACAGGCCGGGGCCGGCCGCGCGGCCAGATCGCGCAGCCACTCCTCGGCCCCCAGCGTGAACTCCAGGTCGGCGGCGCCCCCTCCCAGCAGCCCCGGCGAGAGCAGGGCCCGCCGCAGCGGCTCCGCGTCGACGACGCCCGCCGCCACCAGATGCGACTCCTCGGCCCAGGCGGCCAGCTCCCTGCGGTGCAGCCGCATCCCCAGCTGCCACTCCTGGCCGCAGTGGTCCTTGGTCGTCCGGCGCAGCACGCGCTCGGGCACGATGCCCTCCATCGCGGCCGCCAGCAGCGGCTTGTACACCCACGGCCCGCCCGTCTCGCGCGGACTGGCCGCCAGACAAGCGGAGATGACGGCGTCGTCGCAGAACGGACTGTGCGCGGGCAGCCCGGCGGCCGTCGTCTCGTGCGTGATGAGCGCGGCGATCCGGCCCGCCTGCTGGGCCTGCTGGAGCCACGCGTGCCGGCCCCGGTCCGCCGCCAGCGGCTCCCCGCTGGCCGCGCCCAGCAACTCCTCGACCATCCCGAACGCCTCGTCGCTCGCCCACGGCGGCAGACACGGCCACGGACCCCAGCCCTCCGGCACGGGCCCGCGCCCCACCCCGTCCCGCAGCATCGCGGCCGCGCCCGCCAAATGGGCCGCGTACGGGCGGGAGTCGAGCAGCATCCGCACCGTGGCCCCCAGCGGCCAGCGCCGGTGCGCCCGCAGCGCCGCCGCGTGCCGCAGCCCCTCCAGCGGGGCCCGCCGCAGCAGCGTGTGCACATAGGCGTCGGGGGGCCGCACCAGGTGGTCGCCCCCGTGGCCGGTCAGCCGCCGCACGGCCCCGTACGCGCGCATCGAGCCCGCGATGTACCGCTGTTGCAGCCGGTCGCGCAGCGCGGCGGACGGCTCGTCCGGCGCGTCGTGGCGCTCGCGCAGCCCGGAGAAGAGGGCGGGCACCGACTGCGGGGGCAGCACCAGGCGTGCCAGGTGCGGGAGTCGGCCGGACGCGTGGCGCGCGTAGAGCGGGTCCTCGTTGCCGGGCGCGCCCCAGTGGAAGGTCGCCGTCACCAGCTTCGCGCCCGCCTCGGCGGCGAGGAAGCACAGCGACGTGGAGTCCATGCCGCCCGACAGGTCGGCCCCCAGCACCTCACCGGGCCGCACCCGCACCGCCACCGCCTCCCGCAGCGCCGTGCGCAGCCCCGACGCGGCCTCGGGCAGGGGCAGCTCGCTGTCCGGCGGCCGCCACCACGTACTCGTGTGACAGGCGCCGTCCGGCTCCACCCGCAGCGCCTGCCCCGGCGGCAGCCCGTGGATCCCCCGCCACATCGCCCCGCCCGCGAGCGGATACGGCAGGTACGGGGTCACCAGGCGCGCGGCGAGCTGCGCGGTGTCCAGCCGGGCACGGGTCAGCCACGCGAGCGTACGGGCGCGGTCGGCGCACACCGTGAACCCGTCGACGGTCGTCCAGTACACCCGCCGCTCGCCGGACAGGCTCCCGCGCACGTAGGTACAGCCGTCGACGGCGGCAGCGACATGGAAGCTGCCCGGTACGTCCCGCACCGCGGTCTCGACGTCCGCGAGCCCCCGCACGTGCCGGAGGCGGTCCGCGAGCCCGGCGGGGCCGATCGCGCACGTCCCCGCGACGGCGAGCCGGGCCGTGTCGCCCCACGCGAGCCCCATCCGGTCGGCGGGCCAGGAACCGAGCAGCCAGGGCCGGCCGGAGGGGTGCGCGACGCCGTAGCGGGCGTACTGGCGCAGCCGCCGGAGCAGGAGGGGCGGGCACGGACAGTCCGGCAGCGTCACGAACCAGCTGGGGGTCTCGCCCATGCGGTACGTCTCCAGGGGATGAGCGCGGGGCGCCCGGCGCGCGGTGGGGGCGGGCGCGGGATTGCTGTGGCCGGTGGCGGGACCGCCGGGCCGGTGTGTGGGGGGGCAGGGGGCGGTCCGGTACGGGTCGGGGTCCGGCCGCCCCCCGAAAGGCGTGAGCTGCCGCCCGTCAGCCGAGGGTGAAGCTGAGGATCCCCTCGGAGACGTCCCCGCGCGAGCCGCGGGTGAGATCGGCGAAGTCACCGACCTCGGCGAGCATCGGCGGCTCGTACACGTCGCAGGGCTCGGGCCGTCCGGGCCCGGACGGTTCGGTCTCCGGCGTCTCGCTCACGCACATCACCTCCCGGCACGGGCGGACCCTCCGCCCGCGCCCCTCCAGTGAGACACCCGGGCGCCGGGGCACGCGAGGGCCTGCCGCCCGCGACCACTCCTGTGAGTGGCCGATCGTCCGCTTTCGGGTACTAGTGGGGCCCGAACAGGCATAACTCGGCCCAGACCCGAAAAAGGGGCACAGGGATGCTCATCGATCATGCGTCCCGCTGGTATCGGCGGGGCGTGTCGGCGCGGTGACCCGTGGTGACATCGGGGGGTGCGGGGTGTGAGGTGGGGCATGCGGCCCAGATCACATACGAGGCGGGGTAGTGGGGAGGGTGGCGGCCGCCCGTCCGGATAAAACGGACATACGGGGCGATGTTTTACGCCTTATGTCCGTGTTCGGGTAGTAGGTCACAGGCCTTGTCAGGGGTTTTCCGCGCCGCTAACAATCGTGGTGTCGCTGAGCGCCGCGTTCGGACACGGCGCTTCTTTCACGCCCTTTACGGGCCGTCGAGACGCGACTCCCCGATTGGAAGGTTCAGCTCACCCATGCGCTCCACCGCTTCCGGCCATACCCGTCTGTCCAAGGTCCACACCGTCGCCGCCGCCGGCATCGCGGCGCTCGGCGCCGCCGCCGTGGCCCTCGCGGTCGTCCCGACCGCGCACGCCGCCGACACGCAGTCGCTCGGTGTGAAGACGGTGGCCGCCAAGACGGACGCCTTCGGCCAGACGCAGACCGGTGAGCTGACCCAGCGCTCGGACGCCGCCGCCACGGACGCGAAGGCCCAGGCCGACGCCGCCGCCCAGCGCGCGGACGCCACCGCGCAGAAGGCCCGCGCGGACAAGCAGGCCGCGAGCCGCTCCACCGACCGCGCCGAGCTCAAGGCCGCCCCGGCTGCCGCCGCCCCGAAGCAGTCCTACGGCGACAACCTGGACGGCTGGATCCGCGAGGCCCTGGACGTCATGCAGGCCAAGGGCATCCCGGGCTCCTACGAGGGCATCAAGCGCAACATCATGCGCGAGTCCACCGGCAACCCGCAGGCCATCAACGACTGGGACGTCAACGCCGTCAACGGCGTCCCCTCCAAGGGCCTGCTGCAGATCATCGACCCGACCTTCAAGGCGTTCCACGTCGACGGCACGTCCTGGGACATCTACGACCCGGTCGCCAACATCGTCGCCTCCTGCAACTACGCGGCCAAGACCTACGGCTCGATGGACAACGTCAACTCCGCCTACTGATCCCAGGAGTTGAACCACCGCGAGGGCGGTGGCACCCGGAACCCGGGTGCCACCGCCCTTTTCGCGGTCGGCCGAAGGCGATGCCCCCGAATGCGCGCCCGAACGGGCGATTCCCCGACACTCCCCGATAAATACCTCGTTCTTCCGTGAACATGTGGAAGATGTGGCAGCGGTGACAAACATGGCTATTTCTGCTGTCACTTGCCAACACGTACGAGTAGCCGGGACGACATGTCGAACGAACATCGGCCGCAGGCCGCAGGGGGCACGGGCGGAACAGTCACCGCGTCCAAAGGTGAGAAGCTCGCGGACTGGGCGGACGGCCGTGTCGGCCTGTTCACGCTCGCCAAGGCGAACCTCAGGAAGATCTTCCCCGACCACTGGTCCTTCATGCTCGGGGAGGTCGCCCTCTACTCCTTCGTCGTCATCATCCTGACGGGCGTCTATCTGACGCTGTTCTTCAAACCCAGCATGAACGAAGTCGTTTATCACGGCACCTACACGCCGCTGGACGGCATCCGCATGTCCGACGCGTTCAAGTCGACGCTCGACATCAGTTTCGACGTCCGCGGCGGCCTGCTGCTCCGTCAGGTGCACCACTGGGGCGCCCTGGTCTTCGTCGTCGCCATGCTGGTGCACATGATGCGGGTCTTCTTCACCGGCGCGTTCCGAAAGCCGCGGGAACTCAACTGGCTCTTCGGAGCAGGGCTGTTGATCCTCGGCATGTTCGACGGCTTCATGGGCTACTCGCTCCCCGACGACCTGCTGTCCGGGACCGGTATGCGGTTCATGGAGGGCGCGATCCTGTCCGTACCGATCGTCGGCACGTACCTGGTGATGTTCATTTTCGGCGGGCAGTATCCCGGCCACATCTGGGTGCCACGGCTGTTCACCGTCCATGTGCTGCTGATCCCCGGCATCATGGCGGGTCTGCTCGTGGCCCACCTGATCCTGGTCATGTACCACAAGCACACCCAGGGAATCCACGCGGGCAGGAACAACAACAACGTCGTCGGACTGCCCCTGTTGCCGGTCTACATGGCCAAGGCCGGCGGCTTCTTCTTCCTCGTCTCCGGCGTGCTGGCCCTCTGCGCCGGCATCGCCCAGGTCAACCCGATCTGGGCATACGGACCCTACCGGCCCGACGAGGTGACCACCGACGCGCAACCCGACTGGTACATGGGCTTCTCCGAAGGCCTGATCCGCATCATGCCGGGCTGGGAGATCAACCTCTGGGGCCACACCCTGGTACTCGGAGTGCTCATCCCGCTGATGGTCTTTCCGCTGGTGCTGATCGCCCTGTGGGGCTATCCGTTCTTCGAGGCCTGGCTCACCGGGGACAAGCGCGAACACCACATCGCCGAACGCCCCCGCAACAACCCGACGCGCACCGCTTTCGGCGCGGCCTGGATCTCCGAGTACGTGCTGCTGCTGGCCGCCGGCGGCAACGACCTTGTCGCAACGCACTTCCATCTGTCGCTCAACGCGATCACCTGGACATGCCGGATCGGCTTCTTCGTACTGCCCGTCCTGGTCTTCGTGCTGACCAAGAGGTTCTGCCTCGGCCTCCAGCGCCGCGACAAGGAGAAGGTGCTGCACGGGCGCGAGTCCGGCGTCATCATGCGTTACCCGCACGGCGAGTTCGTCGAGGTCCACGAACCGCTGTCACAGGAAGACCTGTACTTCTACACCGCGCACGAGCAGCCGGCACCGTACGAGCTCCCGGCGGAAGTGGACGAGAACGGCGTCCCGCGGAAGATCACCTGGGCGGAGAGAATCCGCGCCCGCCTGTCCGCGGCCTACTTCAGCGAAGAGGGCCGGATCCGCAAGCCGACAGCGGAGGAGTACCGGCAGGCCCTCGAAGCCCACCACGGCGCGGAAATGCCACCGGCCGTCGAGGAACAACAGGTCGCTGAGGGCCACCGCTGATCCGTCAGCACGCCGAATCCCGTCGCGCCGGAGGTGGAGTGACCGTGGGCGTGCGTGGCTGGACCGCGAGCATCCGTTCACTGGCGCTGCGGAGATGCCGCCGTCCCTATCCGTACGGACTGCTCATGCCGGTCGCGAGCGTGGCCACGGCGGCCGCCGCCGCCGAGATCCGGGAGTTCCTCGACACCTGCGGGATCCGGTCCACCACAGCCCCCTGCTCACGGCGGCGGCGCGAGCCGGCCGCCCGGCGGCGGTGGCGCTTCCAGGTACTGGTCTTCGTCGAGGACGTCTCACGAGCCCGACGCCTCGTGAACGAGTGGACCTCGCCCGCCGGTACGAGGTGATCGCCGGCCCCGGACCCGCACCCCGTAGCGTGTCCCCCGTCACCGCACGGACCCGTGCACGGACCGAGGACAAGGGAGCAGCAACAGATGCCGACCCGCACCGTATTCAGGACTGTGGACGTCCCCACCCCCGACGGCACCGCCGACGCCTACGTCGCCCACCCCGAGGGCGACGGCCCCTTCCCCGCCGTTCTGCTGTACATGGATGCCATAGGGCTGCGCCCCGTGATCCGGACGATGGCCGAGCGGCTCGCCTCGCACGGCTACTACGTCCTCGCGCCCAACGTCTTCTACCGGCACGGCCGGGCGCCCGTGTTCGAACTGCCCGACCTGAAGGTGCCGGAGAACCGGGAGCAGCTCATCGGCCGCATCAGGCCGGTGATGCAGGCGCACACCCCCGAGCGCATCGTCCGGGACGCCCGCGCCTACCTCGACTTCCTCGACGCGCAGCCGGAGGTACGGACCGGGCCGGCCGGGGTCACCGGCTACTGCATGGGCGGGTTCCTGGCGCTGCGCACGGCGGCGGAGGGCGGGCAGCGGGTCGCGGCGGCGGCCGGTTTCCACCCCGGGTTCCTCGTCACCGACGGGCCGGACAGCCCGCACCTGCTCGCCCCGCGCATCACGGCGGAGCTCTACTACGGCTACGCCGACGACGACCCCACCATGACCGCCGAGAACATCGACACCTTCGAGAAGGCCCTCAGTGCCGCCGGGGTCCGGTTCACGGCCGAGGTCTACGCCGGCGCGCCCCACGGCTACACCATGTCCGACACGGCTTCCTACGAGCCCGCCGCCGAGGAGCGGCACTGGCAGCGCCTCCTGGACCTCCTCGGCCGCACCCTGGCCGCCGGGCGGTGACGCCCGCCACGCCCCGCCCGCTTGGACACCCGCCGACCCGCCTGTGACAGACTCGTGACCACTTGTGTCCGCACGGTGCGCAAACGCGCACCAGCAAACCCACGGAGTACACGTCATGACCAAGGTCCGGCTGACCACCAACCACGGTGACATCGTGCTGGCGCTCAACGAGGAGAAGGCGCCCAAGACGGTTCAGAACTTCCTCTCGTACGTCGACGCCGGCCACTACAACAACACCGTCTTCCACCGGGTCATCCCCGGCTTCATGATCCAGGGCGGCGGCTTCGAGCCCGGCATGAAGGAGAAGAAGACCAACGCGCCGATCCAGAACGAGGCCGACAACGGTCTGAAGAACACGGCGTACAGCGTTGCCATGGCCCGTACCAACGACCCGCACTCGGCGACCGCCCAGTTCTTCATCAACGTCAACGACAACGACTTCCTCAACTTCTCGTCGAAGTCCCCCCAGGGCTGGGGCTACGCGGTCTTCGGCGAGGTCGTCGAGGGCCAGAACGTCGTCGACACCATCAAGGGCGTGAAGACCGGTACGCGCGGCTTCCACCAGGACGTCCCGAAGGACGACGTGGTCATCAAGAGCGCCGCGCGCGAGGCCTGACCGGCCCCGCGGCCGCCGCACCTCGCCCCGCCCCGGCCGGTGGACACCGGCCGGGGCGGGTGCGTGCGCCCGTACGCGCCCGGGCGTCCCGTCCCGCCCACGCGTAGTACACGACACCCGTCACCACCAGGCCCACGAGCCACGAGATGTCGGCCCCGCCGAGCTGCCGGGTGAGCGGTCCCGTGTACAGCTTCTGTGCCAGGAAGGGGACTTGGGCGAGGACGCCGACGGCGTAGCCGACGAGAGCCGCCGCGTTCCAGCGGCCGTACCGGCCCTGGGGGTCGTAGAGCGCGGGAACGTCGACGTGTTCCCGCGAGATCAGGTAGTAGTCGATCAGATTGATCGCGCTCCACGGGGTGAAGACCATCAGGAGCAGCAGCACGAAGTTCTTGAAGTTGTCCAGGAAGTCCGCGCTCGCCGCGATCGCGATCACGACGGCTGTCGCCGTGAAGGCCACGATGGCAACGGCACGCGCACGCGGCGCTATCCGGGAGCGGCCGTCGAAGGCGGTCACGGTCGTGACGACCGACATGAAACCGCCGTACGCGTTGAGGCAGTTCACGGTCAGTTTGCCGGTCACGACCACCAGGTACGTCAGGAAGGCCGCAGCCGGCGGTCCGGCCAGACGGCCGACGAAGCCGACCTGGTCGGCGAGGAACGCGTCCCCGGCGACGGCCGCGACGAGCGCCCCCAGGGTCATCGCCCACTGCGCGCCGAGGACGGTCCCCGCGAACGTGGCCCGGAAGACGGCGCGGGCATCGGTCGTCCGGGGCAGATAGCGGGAGTAGTCGGCCACGTACGGTCCGAAGGTCAGCTGCCAGCCCGCGCCGAGCGACACCGCCAGCAGGAACTTCGCGGCGTCGAAGGGCTTGTTGCCGAGGTGGGCGGGCACGTCGTAGCGCACGAACACGGAGATCAGCAGCCAGCCGAGGCCCGCGATCCCGGCGGCGGTCGCCACGCGCCCCACGGCGTGGATCAGCCGGTAGCCGGTCACGGCGACCACCGCCGTCAGCGCCCCGAAGACGACGATGCCGGGTGCCGTGCCCGGCAGGCCCAGCACTCTGCTCACGGCCTGCCCCGCCAGCACACTGCCGGTCGCGGCGAAACCCAGGTACATCAGGATCACCAGGACGAGCGGCAGTACGGCCCCGCGCACCCCGAACTGCGCCCGGCTGGCCAGCATTTGCGGGACGCCGAGGCGCGGGCCCTGCGCCGCGTGCAGGGCCATCACGGCGCCGCCGACGACATTGCCGACGAGCAGCGCGGGGATCGCCCACAGCGCGTCGGCGCCGAAGACGACCGCCAGCGCGCCGTCGACGATCGCCGTGATCTGCATGCTCGCGCCGAACCACAGCGTGAACTGGCTGCCCGGCGTGCCGTGGCGTTCCGCGTCGGGGACGACCTCGATCGTGCGCTGCTCCACGGCGCAGAATCTCGCATGCGGGAAAAACCGGCGTCAATAGGCTGGTTGGAGGGGCGCGTTCACGCCGTGGGTCCCGTGCGCGCCGTTCACGGCTTGGGCAGTCCCGGCCCCGGGCACCGTACGTCCGTCCCCGGCACCGCCCCGTCCACCAGGTACGCCGCGACCGTTCCGTCCACGCACGCGTTGCCCCGGCTGGCGAACACGCCGTGCGAGTAGTCGTCGTCGAGCGTCACCAGCCGTGAGCCGGGGAGGAGTTCGCGCAGGCGCCGGGCGCCCTCGACGGGTGTGACGGGGTCGTGGGCGGACGCCACGAGGAGTACCGGCGGTGTGTCCGGGCCGCCCAGGGGAGTGCGGTGCGTGGGGCGGTGGTGCCAGAACGCGCAGGCCGAACCTCGATGCCGGTGACGACGGGCAGCGGGTCGAGGCGCCGCAGCCGGCGCAGGTCGGCGGTGACGCGTGACGGCGTGGGGCCGGGCCCGTCCGCGCACTTGACGGTGCGGTTCGCGGCCTCGTACGTGCGCGAGTCCGGGCCGTCGAAGGGGGCGGCGGGCCGCAGCCCGTCGACGGTGCCGTCGCGCAGGTACGTGCGCAGACCGTCACCGAGGGGCGCCCAGCGCTCGGTGCGGCCGAGGGCCCGGTAGACGGACCGGTCGAACTCCGCGGCGCCGACGCCCTCGACGGGCCGTACGGCGAGCCCGGCCCGTACCCGCTCGTACGCTGCCCGCACTCCGCCCGCGGTACGGCCGAGACCGAACCGTTCGTCGTGCGCGGCCAGCCACCGGAACAGGGTGGAGCGCTGCCGCAGCAGGGCGCGGGCCTGCCGGAGGTCGAAGTCGTACCAGTCGCCGGGGCCGACGACGCTGTCGAGCACCATCGCCCCGGTGCGGTGGGGGAACAGCGCCGCGTAGGCCGCGCCCAGGTAACTGCCGTACGAGACACCGAGGAAGGTCAGGCGCGGCGTGCCGAGCGCGGCGCGGATCGCGTCCATGTCGCGGGCCGTGGCCCCGGTCGAGAGGTGGGGGAGGACGGCCTCGCCGACGCCGCGCGCGCAGTCGTCGGCGAGCCGGCGCAGCCCGGCGAGGTGCGCGCGCTCGGCTGCCCGGCCGTGGGGCACGGGATCGGCGGCGGGCGCGGCGAACAGCCCGCCCATCGCCCCGCAGTCGGCGGGGGCGCTGCGGCCGGTGCCGCGCGGGTCGAAGCCGATGACGTCGTACGCGCGCCGGACGCGCTCGGGCAGTCTGGCGCGCTTGGTGACCGCGTAGGCCAGGCCCGGCCCGCCGGGGCCGCCGGGGTCGACGAGGAGGATCCCGCGGCGCTCGGCGGGGGTGCCGCTCGCGGGGACGCGCGAGACGGCGATGTCCAGCTTCGGGCCGTGGGGGTCGGCGTGGTCGAGGGGGACGGTGACGGTCGCGCACTCGACGCGGTCGGGCGCGGGCGGCGCCGGTACGGACGCGGGGCAGGGGCCGAAGGCGGGGGCCGGCGGGGTCGCGGACGCCGGCGGCGGCGCGGCCGCGAGGGAGGCGGCCACGGCGGCCAGGGCGCACAGCGCGGCGGCGGGGCGGAGGAGGGGAGGGCGCATGGGTTCGCAATCGGTCGCGGGCAGGGGCGGCTCAGCTGCTCAATTGGCAATGAAAATCATTATCGATTAGTGTCTGTGCACGGTCAACCGCCGCGACCACCGAACCGATCGTCGAAACGAGGAGACCCGTGGGACATTTGCTGATGATCGAGAGCTGGGTCGGATCGATGAGCAGGCTGCTGCCCAGCGCCATCCGCGACCAGGGCCACGAATTCACCTTCCTCACCCGTGATCTCCACCACTACCTGCGCTCCGCCCCCGAAGGCACCGACCACCCGCTGCTCGCCGCCCGCGGCGTCCTCACCGCCGACACCAACGACCCCGACACCCTCCTGCCGCACATCGCGGAACTGCACCGCGCCCTGCGCTTCGACGGCGTGCTGACCTCCTGCGACTACTACCTGCCCACCGCCGCCCGCGTCGCCGCCCGCCTCGGCCTGCCCGGCCCCCCGGTCCGCGCCGTCACCGATGCCTGCCGCAAGGACGCCACCCGCCGCGTCCTCGACGCGGCCGGACTGCCCGGCCCCCGCTTCGCCGTCCGCGCCGACCTGGCCTCCGCCACCGAGGCCGCCCGCGAACTCGGCTTCCCGCTCGTCCTCAAACCGGTCGACCTGTGCGCCGGGATGTACGTACGGGCCGTCGCCGACGAGAACGAACTCGCCGCAGCGCACCGCGCCCTCGCCGGCTTCCCCGTCAACGCGCGCGGCCAGCGCCGCGACCCGCGCGTCCTGCTCGAAGAAGTCCTGCACGGACCCGAAGTCAGCGTCGAGACCGTCACGTTCGCCGGCACCACCCATGTCGTCGGCGTCACTGACAAGAGCGTCGGCGGCGCCCCCGCGTTCGTCGAGACGGGCCATATGTTCCCGGCCGCCCTCGACGCCGCGCAGCGCGAAGCCGCCACCACGACGGCCGTACGCGCCCTGGAGGCCCTCGGCCTCGACAACGCCGTCGCCCACACCGAGATCAAGCTCACCCCCGACGGGCCGCGCGTCGTCGAGGTCAACCCGCGCCCCGCCGGCAACCGCATCACCGAACTCGTCCGCCACGTCACCGGCGTCGACCTCGCCGCCGCCTGCGTCGACCTCGCCCTCGGCCGCGCCCCCGACCTCACCGCCAGGACCACCGGACTGCGCAGCGCCGCCATCGGCTTCCTGCTCCCCGAGACCCCCGGCATCCTCGACCGCGTCGACGGCACCACCGGACTCGACGGACAACCCGGCGTCCTCGAAGCACAGTTCAGCCGGCCCGGCACCGCCGTACGGGCCTCCGGCAGCAACAACGACTACCTCGGCCACGTCATGACCGCCGACCCCGACGGCCCTGGCGCCCGCCGCCGCGCCGAGGACATCCTCGCCGGCCTGCGCCCCCGGATGGTGACCCGGTGACCCCCGCGACACCGGCCCCCGCCGTGCACCGCCCGCCCCGCGCCGTCTCCCTCGCCGACCTCCAACAGCGCGTCCACGACGGCCAGTACGGGCCCGCGCCGCACACCCTGCGCGCCTCCGTCGCCTTCACCACCAGCCAGGCCGTACACCACACCGGCCGCCGCGGCGGCTACCGCAACGAGGTGCTCAGCCTCCGCGTCGGCGCCGCCGTCGGCTCCTGCGCCGTCGAACCCGGCACCCTCCCCGCCCGGACCGCCGAGCAGTGCGCCGGCGCCGACGTCGCCACGCTGCTGCGGCACCCGGTCCTCCCCATCCGTATCGCCGCGCTCGACGCCTACCTCATGCACACCGCCCCGCACAGCACCACCCACGGAGCGAGCCCCTGGCCGCTGCCCGCCGGGGACTCCCTGCGCAAGTCACGGGCCCGCGCCCGCGCCGTGGCCGACCTGCTGCGGGCCGCGCCCGGCGAGCGCGTCCTCGTCATCGGCGTCGTCAACTCCCTCCTCGAAGCCCTCCGCGAGCGCGGCAACCACTGCATCCCCTGCGACCTCAAGGGCGGCACCACCGAGTGGGGCGAGACCATCCGCACCGACGCCCACGCCGAACTCGGGCGCTGCGACGCCGTACTGGCCTCCGGCATGACCCTCGCCAACGGCACCTTCGAACCACTGCGCGCCCACGCCGCCCGCACCGGCACCCGCCTCGTGATGTTCGCGCAGACCGGCAGCGCGATCCTGCCCCGGCTGCTCGGCTCCGGTGTCGACGCGGTGTGCGCCGAACCGTACCCGTTCTTCTGGCTCGACGGCGGCCCCGGCGTCGTCCACCGCTACCTCCACCGCCCGGGCGGTGCCCGATGACCCGCGCACCCCGCCCCAACCCCCACCTCCTGCGCCTCCTCGGCCGCACCCCGCTGGCCCGGATCACCGCCGAACTGCCCCTGCCGCACCCGGGATTCTGGGCCAAGCTCGAAGGGCTCGGCGCCGGCGGGATGAAGGCCCGCGCCGCCGTCGCCATGCTCCGGGGTGCCGCCCGCCGCGGCGAACTCCGCCCCGGCGCGACCGTCGTCGAGTCCACCTCCGGCACCCTCGGCCTCGGCCTCGCCTTCGCGGGGCAGGCCCTCGGCCACCCCGTCGTCCTCGTCGGCGACAGCGAACTCGAAACCTCCATGCGGGCGTTGCTGCGCGCCCACGGCGTCCGCCTCGAACTCGTCGACCGGCCCGCCGCCGAGGGCGGCTGGCAGGCCGCCCGCCTGACCCGGCTGCGCGAGATCCTCGCCGCGCACCCCGGCGCGTACTGGCCCGACCAGTACAACAACCCCGACAACGTGGCCGGCTACGCCTCCCTGGCCGCCGAACTCGCCGACGGGCTCGACCGCGTCGACGTGCTCGTGTGCAGCGTCGGTACGGGCGGACACAGCGCCGGACTCGCCGGCCCGCTGCGCCGCCGCTGGCCCGGGATGCGGCTCGTCGGCGTCGACGCCACCGGCTCGACGATCTTCGGCCAGCCCGCGCGACCCCGGCTCATGCGCGGCCTCGGCAGCAGCATCCACCCGCGCAACGTCGCCCACGACGCCTTCGACGAAGTCCACTGGGTCGGCGCCGCCGAGGCCGCCGACGCCTGCCGCCGGCTCGCCCGCACCGACTACGTCACCGGCGGCTGGAGCACGGGCGCCGTCGCCCTCGTCGCCGCGTGGGCCGCCCGCACCCACCCCCGAGCGACGGTCGCCACGATCTTCCCCGACGGCCCGCACCGCTACCTGGGCACGCTCTACGACGACACCTGGACCGCCCACCACGGCCTGCACCACACCCCGCCCCGCACAACCCCGCAAGAAATCCCGCACCCACGCGCGGCGGAGGCCACGGGCTGGACCCGCTGCGCCCGGGTCATGGACCCGCTGAACGCCGACGGGGCGGCGGCACGGGGCGCCGGTACGGCGGGGGCCGTGTGGGGGCCGCGGCGGGACCCGGTGCCCCAGCGTGGCCCCGCCGGACAACGGTCCGGTAACGGGGAGGAGTTCGCCGGGGCGGGCGAGGGCCCGCGTGGGGTGTCGGTGCCGGGGGCGGGGGTTGTGCGTGACGCTGCCGGGCAACCGTCGGCCGCCGGGGCGGGCGAGGGCCCGCGTGGGGTGTCGGTGCCGGGGCCAGTGCCCCTGCATGGCCCGGCCGGGCAGCAGCCCGCCGCCGAGGCGGAGCCCGTCGGGGTGAGTGACGGCCCGCGCGGTGCGCCGACGCCGGATCAGCCGAGTGCCGGTGGCGCCGCGGTACGGGGTGCCGGTACGGCGGGGGCCGTGTGCGGGCCACGGTGGGACCCGGAGCGCTTGCGTGGCCCGGCCGGGCAACGGCCTGGTGACGGGGAGGAGTTCGCCGGTGCGGGCGAGGGCCCGCGTGGGGTGGCGGTGCCGGGGGCGGGGGTTGTGCGTGACGCTGCCGGGCAACCGTCCGCCGCTGAGGCGGAGTTCGCCGGAGCGGGCGAGGGCCCGCGTGGTGTGCCCGCGTCACGTCCGGCTGGCGACCGGCCGCGGGCCGGGGAACCGCACGACCCCGGCCCGCGCAGCGGGCACCCGCACCCCGGTGCCCGTCGTGCCCCCGCCCGCGGCCCGCGACCCGTACCGCCTCCAGGAGGTCACCGGTGAGAACCACCCTGCGCACCGCGCGACTGCGGCTCGCCGAGCCGTTGCGGATCTCGCGCTCCGTCATGGCCGCCCGCGACGCCGTGTGGCTGTCCGTCGAGCACGACGGCGCCCGGGGCCACGGCGAGGCCGTCACCAGCGCCTACTACGGGCTCGACGCCGCGACCGCGCACCGGCTGCTGCGCCGCGCCGCCCTCGAACTCGGCCGGTTCGCCACCCCCGAGAGCGCCCTCGACGCCGCCCGCGCCGGGGAACTCCTGCCCGCCGACACCGTCCCCGCGATCACCGCCGCCGTCGACGCCGCCCTCCTCGACCTCGCCGGCAAACACACCGGAACCCCCGCCCACCGACTCCTCGGCACCGCCACACCCCCGGCCGCCGCCACCGCCCGCACCATCGGCATCACCTCACCCCGGCAGGCCGCCGCCCACGCCCGCCGCCTGGCCGAACTCGGCTTCACCACCGTGAAGATCAAGGCAGGTACACCCGACCCCCAGGACGACCTCGACCGCGTCCGGGCCGTACGCGACGCCGCCCCCCGCGCCCGGCTGCTGCTCGACCCCAACGGCGCCTGGACCCCTCACGAGGCCCGCCGACTCCTGCCCCGGTTCCGGGACATCGGCGTCGAAGCCGTCGAACAGCCCATCGCCCCCGGCGACCCGGACGCCCTCGCCCGCCTCGCGCGCACCGCACCGCTGCCGGTCATCGCCGACGAGGACGCCGTCGGCATCGACGACGTGCGCCGCCTCGCCGGCCGCGTCCACGGCGTGAACGTCAAACTCGCCAAGTGCGGCGGCGCCCACGCCGCCCTGCGCATCGCGCGACTGCTCACCGGCAGCGGCACGGACCTCATGCTCGGGTGTCTGACGGCCAGTTCGCTCGGCATCGCCCCCGCCGTGCACCTCGCCGACCGCGCCCGCTGGCTCGACCTCGACGGACACCTGCTGCTCGCGCACGACCCCTGGCAGGGCATCGGCGGCACCGACGGCACCGTCCGCGTCTCCGGCCGCCCCGGCCTGGGCCTGCGCCCCGCCCTCGCCTCCGCGTCACCGCTCGCCCGCCCGTACGCCCCCGGCGCCGCCCCCGCTCCCGCCCCCGACCCCGCGCCCGTACCGACCCAAGGAAAGGACCACCGTGCGGACTTGGCGTGAGATACGCGGCTACCCGCTCGCGATCCGCCTCCTGCTGGTCAACCAGCTCGGCGTCAACACCGGCTTCTACCTCCTGATCCCCTACCTCGCCACCCACCTCGGCCAGGACCTCGGCATGTCCGCCGCCGTCATCGGCATCGTGCTGGGCGTACGCAACCTCAGCCAGCAAGGCCTGTTCCTGCTCGGCGGCTCGGCCGCCGACCGGCTCGGGGCACGCGGCGTCATCATCACGGGCTGCGCCCTGCGCACCGTCGGCTTCGCCCTGTTCGCCCTCGGCGACAACCTGCCCGTCCTGCTGGGCGCCTCGGTCCTCAGCGGCCTCGCCGGCGCCCTGTTCAACCCGGCCGTGCGCGCCTACCTCGCCCAGGAGGCGGGGGAGCGCAAGGCCGAGGCGTTCGCGCTGTTCAACGTCTTCGCCACGACCGGCGCCCTCGTCGGCCCGCTCCTCGGCAGCGCCCTGCTGCTCGTCGACTTCCGGCTCTCCGCGCTCACCGCCGCCGCGATCTTCGCCGTGCTCACGCTCGCCCAGGCCGCCGTCCTGCCCGCCCGCGACGTCGCCCCCACCGGAGGCAGCGTCCTCGCCGACTGGCGCGAAGTCCTCGCCAACCGCGCCTTTCTGGCGTTCTCCCTCGCCATGGTCGGCATGTTCACCCTGGAGAACCAGCTCTACCTGCTGCTGCCCGACGGGGCACGCCGCGCCACCGGCTGGCAGGGCGCCCCCGGACTCGTCCTCCTCACCGTCACCCTCGCCAACCTCGCGCTCCAACTGCGCGTCACCCGCGCCCTGAAGCGGCGGCGCAGCCGGCCCGAATGGATCGCCGTCGGCCTCGCACTGATGGGCCTCGGATTCCTGCCACCCATGGCCACGACGGCAGTCGACGGATCAGGGCGCGGCTGGGGCACGGCCGCCCTCGCCGTCCTGCCCGTACTCGCCGGAGCACTGCTGCTGTCCCTCGGCGTCATGGCGGCCCAGCCCTTCGTCATGGAACTCGTCCCCGCCTTCGCCCGCCCCGAACTCACCGGCACCTGCTTCGGGATCTTCTACGTCGTCTCCGGCCTCGCCTCCGCCGCCGGGAACACGGCCGTCGGCTGGGCCATGGACACCGGCGCCCACGGCGGCACCCAATGGCTGCCCTGGGCCTGCGCGGCCGCGCTCGGCCTCGCCTCGGCCGCCGGCGTCGCCCACCTGCACCGGCGCCACGCCCTGCCCGAGCCCGCCGGCACCGCAGCGGCACCCCCGGCCCGTACCCCCGCGAACTCCCCCCAGCGAGAGCCCCGATGACCCACACCCGCGAACCCGTCCCCGACCACGGCAACCTCCTCACCGACCACCCCGAGCTCTACGAGGCCCGCTTCCCCGACCCCGTCCGGCTGGCGGCCCGCTGGACCGAGGACCTCCTGCGCGCCCACGGCGCCGGACCGCGCGTCCTCGACCTCGGCTGCGGCACCGGCCGCGACGCCGCCTGGCTGCACCGCGCCGGCCGGACCGTCACCGGCGCCGACACCTCCGAACCCATGCTCACCCACGCCCGCACCCACCACCCCGGACCCCACTACGTCCACGCCGACCTGCGCGGCTTCGACCTCGGCGAGAACACCTTCGACGCGGTCGTCTGCCTCGACAGCTCCCTGCTGTACTGCCACACCAACCCGGAACTCGACGGCATGCTCGCCTCCTGCCGGCGGGCGCTGCGGCCAGGAGGACTGCTCGTCGCGGAAATGCGCAACGGGGCCTACTTCCTGGGCAGGACGCGCCTGCTGGACGCTCCCGCGTGGAGCCGCTTCACCTGGCGGGACACCACGTACACGGCCATGACCACGCTCCGCGTGGACCGTGCCGCGCAGTTGTTGTGCCGTCGCCGTGTCTGGACGGCGGACGACGGCTCCGCGCCGGTCGAACAGCACTCCGCGTGGCGGCTGCTGTTCCCGCAGGAGTTGCGGTATGCGCTGGCCGCGCATGGCTTCGGGGTGCTGTTGCTGCATGACGGGCCGGGGCCGCGGACGGAGCCGGTGTGGCGGGAGGGGATGCCTTCGGGTGGGGCGGTGGCGGACGGGGATCGGTTGCATGTGGTCGCGCGGCTGGTGGGTGCGGGTTAGGCCGTGACGGGGTGTCTTTCCCCTACCCGCCCCTTCCCACAACTGGGGCTCCGCCCCAGACCCCGTGTCGCGGCTGCGCCGCTCGTCCTCAAACGCCGGACAGGCTGAATTTCAAGGAGCCCCCCATGCACCCAACCCGCCGCACCCTCCTCACCGCCACCGCCGCCCTCACCGCCTCCCTCGCCCTCCCCGGCTGCTCCAACTCACCCGCATCCGCACCTGGTTCATCCGGCGGCCAGCCGAAACGTGGCGGTCACCTCCGTGCCGCCTTCGCCGGTGGTGGGGCCGCCGAGACGCTCGACCCGCACCTGAGCAATCTGTTCGCCGACGCCGCCCGTGCCAAGGCGCTCTACGACAAACTCGCCGACTACGGCTCCGACATGACCGCCCGCCCCCGTCTCGCCGAACGCTGGGAGCCGAACGACGCGCTCGACCGCTGGACCGTGACCCTGCGCGAGGCCGAGTTCCACGACGGCAGGCCCGTGAGCGCCGCCGACATCCTCTACAGCTACCGCCGCATCACCGACCCGAAGAAGGCCTACCGCGCGAAAGCCTCCCTGGAGCCCGTCGACCTGGAAGCGAGCCGCGCCACCGGCCCCCGGACCGTGGAGTTCCGGCTCAAGCGGCCGACCGCCGAATTTCCCAACGTGCTCGCCGCGTTCGGCGCGTACATCGTCCCCGACGGAACCGATCGCTTCGACAAACCCGTCGGCTCCGGCCCGTTCCGTTTCGTCTCCTTCACGCCGGGCCGCAGCGCGCGCTTCACCCGCAACGACGCCTACTGGGACGGGGCCCCGCATCTCGACGCGCTCGACATCGTCGTGGCCGACGAGGAGTCGGCACGGCTCAACGCCCTGCTCGCCGGACAGGTCGACTACGCGCACGAGCTGAGCCCCAGTACCGCTCGCGCCCACGAACACGGCGGACGCGTCACGATCGTCCGGCTGCGCAACAGCGCCATGCAGGGCTTCGTGATGAAGACGGACCGGCCGCCCTTCGACGACCCGCGCGTCCGCCAGGCGTTCTTCCTCATCGCCGACCGCGAGGAACTCGTCAAGGGAGCCCTCTCCGGCGCCGGTACCGTCGGCAACGACCTGTTCGGCAAGGGATACGAGTACTACGCCGACGACATCCCGCAGCGCCGGCAGGACCTCGACCGGGCCCGGACTCTCCTGAAGGCGGCCGGGGCTGAAGGACTGCGCGTCACCCTCGACACCTCTCCCGTCGCCCCCGGCTTCGTCGAGGCCGCCGGTATCTTCCGCGACCAGGCGGCCAGGGCGGGCGTGACCATCGACATCCGCACCGGCAACAAGGACAGTTACTGGAAGGACATCCTCGACTCCGGCACCCTCGCCGGCTACCGCTCCGGCGCCATGCCCATCGAGGCCCACATCTCCCAGCGCCTGCTCAGCGGCTCCACCACCAATGCCACCCACTGGCGGCGCAAGGACTTCGACGCCCTCTACCAGCAGATGCAGTCCACCAAGGACACCGCCGGGCGCTCCGCGCTGTACGAGCGCATGCAGCGGCAGCTCCACACCGAAGGCGGCTTCCTCGTCTGGGGGTTCGCCGACTGGATCGTCGGAACCTCCCCGCGCGTGCGCGGCGTCGCCACGGACGCGCCCGCCAACACCCTGGACTGGGCCCGCTTCGACACCGTGTGGCTCGCATGACCTCCTTCCGGCCCTGGATCCTGCGCCGGCTCCTCACCGGCCTCGCGCAGACCGCCGCCGTCGTCGTCCTCGTCCTCGCGCTCACCGAGGCCCTGCCGGGCGACGCGGCGGTCGCGCTCGCGGGCGACGACCCGGACCCGGCCCGTATCGCGGCGATCCGCCAGGCCCTGCACCTGGACCGGCCCGTCCACGAACGGCTCGCGCAGTGGGCGGCCGGACTGCTCCACGGCGACCTCGGCACCTCCCTGGCCTCCGGCCGCCCCGTCGCCGGCCTCCTCGCCGAGGCGTTCCCGCCCACGCTGACGCTGGCCGTGCTCACGGTGACGCTGCTCGTGCCCGCCGGGGTCGGACTCGGCGTCCTCGCGGCCCACCGCGCGGGCGGCCTCCTCGACCGGCTGCTGAGCACGGCGGCCCTCGGGGTGTACGCCGTACCGGAGTTCGTCCTCGGCGTACTGCTCACGGCCGTCCTCGCGCTGTGGCTGCCGCTGCTGCCCCCGACGGCCGTCGGTGTCGACAACCTCCTCGCGCGGCCGGCCGTGCTCGTCCTGCCCGTCCTCGTCCTGCTGGCCCGCCCGGTGTGCTCGCTCGGCCGGCTCGTCCGCGCCGGAATGGCCGACGCGCTCGCCGCGCCCTGGTCCGTCCACGCCCGCCGCTGCGGACTGCCGCCCGCACGCGTCCGCTTCGCGCACGCCCTGCCCAACGCGCTCGCGCCCGCCGCGCAGCACCTCGCCCGTACCGTCGACTGGCTGCTGTGCGGAGTGGTCGTCGTCGAGGCGCTGTTCGCGGTGCCCGGCCTCGGCACGGTCCTCGTGAACGCGGTCGCCGCCCGCGACCTGCCCGTGGTGCAGGGTCTCGCGCTGCTCTTCGGGCTGACCGCCGTCGTCCTCAACCTGGGCGCGGACGCGGTCGCGTACCGTCTCGCCCCGCGCGCGGAAGCGGCCGCATGAGCAAGGCACGCTACCTGCCGGGGGCACTGCTCGCCGGGATCCCGCTCCTCCTCGCCCTGGCCGGTCCGTGGCTCGCGGGAGACGCGGGCCCGCGCGGCACGTCCTTCACCGGCGGCGAAGGGCACTGGCTCGGCACCGACTTCGCGGGCCGCGACGTCTGGCGTCAGGTCCTGCTCGGCGGGCAGTCCGTCGTCACCGTCGCGCTCGCCGCCACCGCCCTCGCCTACGCCGTCGCCCTCCCGCTGGGCCTCGCGGCCGCGCTCACCCACCGCACCTGGCTGGAGGAGACGCTGACGCGTCCACTGGACGTCCTGCTGGCCGTGCCCTCCCTGCTGCTGATCCTGCTGGTGGCCTCCGTCCACCCGCCGGGCAGAGCGGGGCTGACGCTGCTGGCGGCGCTCGTGACCGTCCCCGACGCGGCCCGCACCGTCCGTGCGAGCGCCACCGAGGCGGCCTCCCGCCCGGTGGTGGAAGCCCTGCGCACCCAGGGCGAGTCCTGGTGGCGGATCGCCGTCGGCTACGTGACGCGCTGCACGGCCCGTACGCTCGCCGCCGACCTCGGCATCCGGCTCACCGGCGTGCTCTACCTCGTCGCCACGGCCGCGTTCCTCGGCGTGGGCGCCGCTCCGGACGCCGCCGACTGGGCGGTGATGGTCGACCGCAACCGGCCCGGCCTCTTCCTGCAACCGTGGGCCGTCGTCGTGCCCGCGCTGCTGGTCCTGGGCCTGTCCGTCGGCACGAACCTCCTGTGCGACGCCGCACTCGACAGAAAGGACCACCCCAAGTGACCGACGCGGTACGCGTGCGCGCGCTGCGCGTCTCGATCGGCGGACGGACCGTACTCGACGGAGTGGACCTCACCGCACTCCCCGGCCGCGTCACCGCCCTCGTCGGCCCCTCCGGCAGTGGCAAGACGACCACCGGCCGGGCCCTGCTCGGCGAACTCCCGCCGGACGCCCGGGTGTCGGGCGAGGTGCGCGTACCGCGGGGGCCGGTCGGATACGTACCGCAGCACCCCGCCTCTGTCCTCAACCCGGCCCGCCGCGCGGGCGCGCTGCTGCGCGACATCGCCCGCCGGCAGGTACGCGACCTGCCCCGCGCGCGACGCCGCGCGGCCGTGGACGAACGCGTACGGGCGGCCCTGGCCGCCGCCCAACTCCCCGACGCCACGAGCGCGCTGTCCCGCTACCCCCACCAGCTGTCCGGCGGCCAGCAGCAGCGCCTCGTCCTCGCCCAGGCCCTGCTGCTCGGCACCCGCGTCGTCGTGGCCGACGAGCCCACCACCGGCCTGGACGTGCTCATCAAGCAGCGGGTCGCCGGGGAACTGGCCGCCCTCGCCCGGCAGGGCATCGCCGTCGTCCTCCTCAGCCACGACCTCGCCGTCGTGCGCGCGCTCGCCGACGAGGTCGTGGTCCTGCGCGCCGGACGCGTCGTCGAGTCCGGGCCGCCGGACGAGCTGTGGGCGCGCCCCCGGCACCCGGGGACCCGCGAACTCCTCGACGCGGAGCGGGCGGAGACGCGCGGAGCGCGTGCCGAGCCGGGCCCGGTGGTCCTGCGGGCGCACGGCCTGACCGCGTACCACCGTGGCGCGCCGCCCGTGCTGCGCGACGCGGACCTGGAGGTACGGGCGGGGGAGCGGCTCGCGCTCGTCGGGCGCTCGGGCAGCGGCAAGACCACCCTGGCCCGCTGCCTGTCCGGACTCCACTCCCGCTACGGCGGCACGGTCACCCTGGACGGCCGGCCGCTCCCGCCCAGCGTGCGCCACCGGGACCGGGAGCGGCTGGCGGCCGTGCAGTACGTGTTCCAGGACGCCCGCGCCGCCTTCGACGAACACCGGCCGGTCCTGGACCAGGTGGCCCGTACGGCCGTCCGCCTGCGCGGCACCGCACCGGAGCGGGCCCGCGAGGAGGCCCTGGAGCTCCTGGCGCGGGCCGGACTGCCCGAGACGCTCGTACGCCGCCGCCCCGGGGCCCTGTCCGGCGGCGAACTCCAACGTGCCGCGCTGGCCCGGGCCCTGCTCGCGCGGCCGCGCGTCCTGCTCTGCGACGAGATCACCTCAGGACTCGACGCGCCCACCCGCCGCCGCGTCCTGCGCCTCCTCACCGATCTGGCCGCCGGGCCCGGCGGCCCCGCCCTCGTCCTGATCACCCACGACCCGGATGCGGCGTGGCTCGCCGACCGGATCGCGGTCCTGGACGGCGGCACGATCGTCGAACAGGGCCCGGCCGCCAGGGTCCTGGCCGCACCGGCGCACCCGTTCACCAGGGCTCTCGCCGATGCGTACGCCTCTACAGGGGAGGGACGAGGGTGAAGTAGCGGTCCAGCACGGCCTGGTCGCCGGACACGTCGAGCTGTTCCGCGGGAAGGCGGTGCCACAGGAACAGCAGCAAGTCCGAGGCCGTACCGGCGAGTTCGGTATCGGCTTCCCCTTCCCCTTCCCCTGCCCCTTCGCCGAGCCGGACGGCATCGTCCTCGAAGGTCACCGTCCACCGGCCCGCGCCGTCCGTCCGCCGGAACCCGTACCGCTCGCCGGCCCCCGGCGGGGCCTGTCGGCGGGCACGCCGGAACGGGGCCATCACCGTGAAGTTGTGGCTGATCGCGTCGACCGCGAGATCCGTGTCGACGGGCTGCGGGGTGCCGAACGCGCCCTGCGCGTCCCAGCGGTGCACGGCGGCCTCGATGGCCTGGATGCGCAGCCAGAACGCGGCGGTCCGCTCCGGGGCCCACGTCCAGACGGGGGTGTCCGGCGGGGTGTTGCGGAACCGCGCTTCCAGAGCGGCGGCCCCGTCCGTGAACCAGTCGACGAGGGCCTTGGGCACCGGGCCGAGGTTCGGCGCGTTCTCCGGGCGTGGCCAGCCGTCGAGATCGGCCGGCAGCTCGTAGAGCGACAGATCGGAGATGTCCGGCATCTCCTGGAGGCGGTCCCGGAGGATGCGGGCGACGAAACGGTGCACGCCGCCGAGATGCCCCGCCAGATCGGAGAGCGACCAGCCGGGACACGACGGCACCGGCGGGGCCGTCTCCACGTCGAGGGCCTGCCGCAGGCCGGCCTCGAACGCCTGGGTCTCGCGCCGGAACGCGGAGAGGAAGTCCATGGCGGCACTGTGCCACGGCCGCGCGCGGACGGACAGATGCGTGCCCCGCCTGTCCGCCCGCGCAGCCCGGGCCGCCGGGGTCAGACGTCCGGCATCCTGTGGAGCAGCCACAGGACGCTGTTGTCGCCGCCGAGTTCCGGGAAGTGGCGCATGGCCTCTTCGCACAGCTCGATGAGGTGGGCCTTCTTGTCCGCTGGCGGCAGCTGGTAGAACTCGAAGGTCGGACCTGGATTCGTGATGACACCGAGTTCGCTTTCGAGTGTGCTGGCGACCATCGTCTCGGCCACGGTCACCAGGACACCCTGCATGAGGGCGATGAACGTGCGCTCCAAGTGGTAGCGCTTGCTCGGCTTGTTCGGGGCCAGGTCCTTCCACGACGTGTCGTAGATGACGTCGATCATGTGCATCGTGTAGCAGTACGCCGCGTTGAACAGCTCGTTGATGGCATGGGCCCCGGGATTGACCTTCGGGTCGTACATGCCGGACTTCGGGTCGGTGGGCACGTTGTGGACGAAGCCCAGCGGCTCGATCCCGTCGGCGATCCGTTTGAACTTCGTGTAGTGCGGCAGTTCGTCGAGCCCGGGAATGGGTTTCAGCGGGTTGATCGGCACCGAGGGGTTCTTGGGGTCGATGCCTTCGCCCTGCTCCACGATGATCTTCATCGCGTCCTGTGCGCTCTTCAGCCCGTGCACGATGACCGGACCGGCCCCGCCGTCCTTGTTCCAGTACGTGTCGACGTACTGGAAGTGCGGCTCGTTCTTGGCCCAGATCTTGCCCTTCGTCTTGTTGTGGAGGGCCTCCAGCCGCTTGCCCACCGACTGGTAGAACTCGCCGATGGTCCGGTACCAGCCGTCGGGAATGGCTTCCAGGGTGGTCACGTCCTGTCTCGGGAGTTCGAACTCCATGAAGACGTTCTTGACCAAGTCCCTGGTGCACGGCCCGACATGGAGCATCAGCTCCGGCCAGCGGTGCAGCATGAGCGACGGATACTTCGGCATGAAGTCCTTGTCGTAGAACCGGATCTTCTTCCGGGCGCCGAGCGCGACCAGCATGTTGCGCACCAGGCACAGATGCAGCATCTCCTCGACCACGATGCTGCGGATCAGCCGGAAGGCCCCCATCCCCGGGTCCCACTGCGAGTAGCCGCGCGTCTCGATGGAGAACGCGGCGTACAGATACATCGGGACCGTCGACATCTCCAGATACGCGGCCTGGCACAGGTGATTGATCAGCTGCTTCTCGTCGCTCGGGTCGCTCTGCGGATCCACCGGCCACAGGGACATGACCGGTGGTGCGAGCTCCTCGGTGAAGGTCGTGGTGGCCATGGGAGATGCTCCTTTTCGTTCACGGAAGTTCGACGGTGGTGTGGCCTTCGGCGGACCGCTCGCACAGCAACCGGTAGGCGTCCGGCTCCAGTTCGTGCGTGACGACCGTGTAGTCGCGCCGCGACAGCGCGAGATGCACGGGTGGCCCCGCCACAGGCGGCTTTGCGGAATGACCGCGCAGGACCCCCGCGTGGTAGACGTGCACGGGCGCGCACACCCGCAGCACCCGCAGGAACGGGACCGACGCCGGCCCGGGCGCGTCGTGGACCTCGGCGAAGGCCCGCTCGTAGCGGACGAGATCGACGAGCACGTCCACCCAGCCCTCCCGCCGGCCGTCCAGCGATGCGCGGTCGGGCCGGTGCGCGGCCAGGTGCTCGGCGAAGGACACGTCCAGCTGGAAGAGGGTGTACGAGCGCGACGGGCGCGCGTCGAGGTAGTCGAGCGCGAAGTCGTCGAAGAGCCCGGGGCCGAGCAGCGCGCGCAGGGCGGGGTGCAGCCCGCGCATCGCCTCCAGCAGGCGCAGCCGGTAGCCGCGCCGGTAGACGTCGAGCCGCTGCCGCGCGCTCAACGCGGCGGAAGGGGTGAGCACATGGCCGACGGACCGGAGGTCCGGGCCGTCGGGGGCGAGGATCGCGTCCTGCAGCCAGCGCTGGGTGTCGGCGAGGGTGGCGGGCGTCCTAGCCACAGAGCACCCGCGCCGCCCCGGCGTACCGGCGCGCCTTGGCCAGTTCGGCGAGGAGTTCGGGGAAGGGCGGGATGCGGTCGTCCCACTCCAGGAGCGTGGCGACCGGCCCGGTCAGGGAGACCGCCAGCTCGTACAGCCGCCACACCGGGTCGGCCACCGGCCGGTCATGGGTGTCGACGATGTGCGTGCCGAGGTGGGTGTGGCCGGCGAGGTGGATCTGCACCACGCGCTCGTGCGGCAGCGCCCGGACGTACTCCTCCGGGTCGAAACCGTGGTTGACGGAGGAGACGTAGACGTTGTTGACGTCCAGGAGCAGTCCGCAGCCGGATTCGGCGGCGAGCCGGGAGACGAATTCCCACTCGCTCATCACCGAGCCGGTGAACTCCGCGTAGCTGCTGGGATTCTCCAGCACCAGCGGGCGCTCCAGGAATTCCTGTACGGCCCGCACGCGGCGGACCATATGGGCCAGGGACTCCTCGGTGAACGGGACCGGCAGCAGGTCGTGCGTGTTGAGTCCGGCCACCCCCGTCCAGCAGATGTGGTCGGAGACCCAGCGTGCTCCGATGCCGTCGGCCAGGCGGCGCAGTCGCCGCAGATAGTCGAAGTCGAGCGGATCGGTGCTGCCGATGGACAGCGAGACGCCGTGCAGGACGACCGGATGGCGTTCGGCGATCCGGTCCAGCGCGTGGCGCGGGAATCCGCCCGAGTCCATGAAGTTCTCGGAGATGGCCTCGAACCAGTCGACGGGCGGGCGGTGCGCGAGGACGTACCGCAGATGCGGGGTGCGCAGGCCGACACCGAATCCGAGGTCGTTCGGGGGCAGCGGGAAGGGGGGCGGGGAATGCTGTGCGGCAGTGCTCCGGCACCCGCTCATGCACGGGACTCCTTGGGAATCCCTCGCTTCTCCTCGTAACGGGGCACCATGTCGTCCGGGAAACCCTCACCGGGCGAGGGCCCGAAGGGCCGCCCGGCCGCGTACATCCGCTCCTCGAAGATCTTCCGGGCCCGTTTCCACACGCTGGTGCCGCGGTAGGGGCCGGCGGCGTGTACACGGATCTCGTTGATGGGGCTGGCGCAGCTGCCGTTCCACCGGCACTCCTGATTGCCGGGCTTGGCCTGTTCCGCGTCGCTGCCGCTGTAGCCGCAACCGCCTTGTCCCCGGCACTCGTTGTCGCCGTGACAGACGTGGAAGACGGTCGCGCACTCCCCCATGCCGGCCATGGGCGCGGTGCCCAGGATGTCGTGTCCTTTGCAGGAGTTGAGCCCCATGCACACATGGAGCTCGACCTCCTTCTGCAACTTGCGCGGCTCGATGAACTGCACGGTGGCCTCCCGGGCCCCCGCCCGCTTCTCGGCCCCGAGCTTTCCGCCCTCGATGAGCAGCGCCACTTCCCTGGCGCTCAGCTTCTTGTGCCCGTTGCCGTTGTGCTGCGGTGCACCCATGTGCGTTCTCCTTTCCGTGAGGTCCGGCGCTCAGCCCGGGTGCGCGCCCACCGTGTCGCGGATCTGCTCGCCCAGCCCGTGCGCTCCTTCGCGCGCGCAGTGCGCGCAACAGAAGAAGCGCCCTTCCACCTCGACGCCGTGGCCGATGATGCGGGCGCTGCACTTCTCGCACTTCGGGGCGAGGCGGGTGATGGCGCACTCGAAACAGTCGAAGGTGTGGGTCTCACCGGTGACCGTTTTGATCTCGAAGGCCATCCAGTAGTCGTTGCCGCAGGTGTTGCAGATCGCCATCGGGTCGCTCCCGGGAAGTCGGACGTCGTGAATACGCCTCGCAATGATCCGTCCCGGGAGCGCCTTGCCCTGGTCATATGCGCGGCGCCCCTCACTCGAAAGAGGGGGCCCGCAGGGCTGTGTGCGGGTACGCGGTGTGCTACCAGTGCCGCCCGTCGGGCAGCCCGTCGATGCCCGGCACCGACAGGTGCAGGACCTCGTAGCGCTCCGTGGCCTCCTCCTCGGCCGGGACCTCCCGCTCCCACAGCACGAAGCGGAGCAGCTGCCAGTGGTGGGGGTCGACGGCGAGGGCGGCGGAGTGGACGTCGTCGCGGCGGGCGAGGGCGTGCAGCCGGTCCGTCTCCCGCTCGACCAGGGCGGTCAGGCCCAGGCCCGTGGGGTCGGCGTCCTCCGGGAGCGCGGTCAGACGGCGGGACGCGGCCCGGGGAACGGCGGTGCGCGCAGCGCCCCGCCGCGTGGCCACGCCCGCCCAGTGGCGGACGACGGGACGGCCGAAGTCGCGGACGATGCCCTGGAAGCCGCCCCCGCCGACGAGGAAGTGGCTCATCGCGGCGGTGTCGTGCCACAGATAGAACGGCGCGTACTGGTTGACGGGCGAGCCGTCCACGCCGCGTTCGCGGACGAGGTAGGCCTTGAGGGCCATACCGGCCCGGTCGTCGAGGACGTGGCCGTTGTCGGCGACGCGCTTGCGGATGATGCCCATGTCGTAGTCGGCGGGCAGGGTGATCTCGTACTGCTTGGCGTACACGGTGCGGTGTTCCTTCACTTGGTGCTGTGGGTGGCCAGGAGCTGGAGGATGCCGGTCACGGCCTGGTGGAACGGCTCCGTGCTGCCGGCGGCGCGGGCCAGGACGTAGCCGCCCTGCAGCGTGGCCACCATCGCGGAGGCGGTGGCGGCAGGGTCGAGCCCCGGGGCCAGTTCGCCGCGCGTGCGCCCCTCCTCCAGGAGCTCGGTCAGGCGGCCGCGCAGCCACGCGAAGGTCTCGTCGACCGGCTCGCGCAGCACCGCGTCCGCGACGATCTCGGGGTCCTGCGTGAGCCGTCCCACCGGACAGCCCTTGAGGACGTCGCGCTCGCGCAGCAGATACGCGCCGATCCGCTCCAGCACGGTGCCCGGCCCGGAGAACTGCTCCTCCGCCTTGGCGCGCATCTCCTCGGCGGTGCGGCGGATCGCGGCCAGCGCCAGGTCGTGCTTGCCGTTGAAGTGGTGGTACATGCTGCCCTGGCCGGCGCCCGAGCGCTGCTGGATGGCCTTGGGGCTGGTCCCGACGTACCCGCGCTCCCACAGGAGCTCCCGGGTGCTCTCGACGAGGCGTTCCGAAGTGCTGCTCATACCCCCGAGTGTACATACCAGTAGGTACAGAACCGCACGTCAGCTGCCCGGCACCGTCCAGTCCAGCACCGGGGTGGACTGCAGCCAGGCGAGCAGGCACAGCACGGCGAGGACGCCGAGGCTCCAGCCGAGCACCCTGCGCAGGATCTCGCCCTCGCGGCCGGGGATGCCCAGCGCGCTCGCGGCGATGACCAGGTTCTGCATGGCGACGGCCTTGCCCTGCACGCCGCCGGTGCTGTTGGTGGCGGCCATGAGCAGCGGGGAGAGTCCGGCCTGGCGGGCGGCGGAGACCTGCATGGCGCCGAACAGGGCGTTGGAGGAGGTGTCGGAGCCGGTCAGCGCCACCCCGAACCAGCCGAGGAAGCCGGAGAGCAGGGCGAACGCGCTGCCCAGGCCCGCGAGCCAGGTGCCGAGGGACACCGCCATGCCGGACAGGTTCATGACATACGAGAGGGCGAGGACGCAGGCGACGGTGAACGCGGCGCGGCGCAGCCGCCGCAGGGTCCGCCCGTAGCAGCGCACCGCCACCCGGACCGGTACGCGCAGGATCCACGCGGTCAGCACCCCGGCGGCGAGCAGCAGGGTGCCCGCCGCGCCGAGCCAGCCGAAGTCGAAGACGGTGACCGTGGCCGGGTGCCCGTCGGCGCCGAGGACGTGGAGGCCGGGCCAGGCGAAGGCGACCCCCTGCGCGGCGACGAAGCGCTGGACGGGGCCGTGGTACGAGGTGAGCGCGAAGAGGACGACGAGGAGCGCGTAGGGGGAGAAGGCACGCAAGGTCTCGGCACGGTGCGGGGCCGGACGGCTCCGGGGACGCGCGGGGGAGACGGTCGTCCGGCCGTCGGCGTCGGCAGCCGGGGGCATCGGCGGTGGGACGGTACGCGCCGGCGCGCCGTGGACCGCCGGGTGCGGCGCGGCCCCGTCACGCGGGCCGGGCGCCCGGGCGCCCTCCCCGGCGGAGCCGCCGCGCGGCCGCCACACCCGCAGCAGGACGACCAGCGCGGCCGTCGACGCCAACGCCCCCACGATGTCGGTGAGTTGGTAGGCGAAGAAGTTCGAGCACAGGAACTGGCCCGCCCCGAACCCCACTCCCGCCGTCAGCGCCGCCGGCCACGCCTGCCGCAGGCCCCTGCGGCCGTCGAGCATCAGCAGCAGCGCGAACGGCACGAGCGCCGCGACGACGGCGGACTGCCGGCCCACCATGGCGCCGAGGTCGTGCGCGGGGAAGGAGGTCACCCGGGCCAGCGCCTGGATGGGATTGCCGACCGAACCGAAGGCCGCCGGCGCGGTGTTGGCGAACGTGGCCACCGCGGCCGCCTTCAACGGCCGCAGCCCCAGAGCGAGCAGCAGCAGCGAGGTGATCGCGATCGGCGTGCCGAACCCGGACAGGGACTCCACCAGGGCGCCGAAACAATAGGCCACCAGAACCGCCTGGACCCGCACGTCCCCGGAGAGCGCGCAGAACGCCCTGCCCACCAGGTCGAAGTGGCCGCCGACACGCTGGAGTTCATTGATCCACACGGCGTTGAGTACGATCCAGACAATGGGGAACAGCCCGAACGCCGCCCCTTCGGCCGCCCCGTCGGCCACCTGGTCCGGCGGCATGTCGTAGACGGCGACGGCGATCAGCGCGGCCGTCGCCAGGCCCCCGAGGGCCGCCCGGTGCGAGGCCGTGCGCAGCACACCGAGCAGGGTCAGCAGCACCAGCAGGGGGGCTGAGGCGAGGAGCGCGGTGAGGGCGGGATGCCCGAGCGGATCGATGGCCGGCCGGAACACGAGTGCGTCTCGCTTTCTCCCGTGGAGCGAGGAATCCCCGGTGCGCTGAAGGGGCTTGGAGCCCGCACCCCCCGCACGGTGCGCCGAGGGGCACGGAAACGCGTACGCCCGCCGTGTGAGACGGGAGGCGCTCCGCGCGGGCGGGCCACGGACGTTCACCGGTCGGCCAGTACGCTGCCCAGCGTCTTCGCCGCCTCCGCGGCCAGCGCCCCGTACGTCTCCCGCGCGGCGGACGTCATCCGGCTCGTCGGTACATTGACACTGATGCCGGCCACCGGCAGCCCGCCCCGGCCGACGACCGCCGCCGCGACGGCGGAGACGTCCGAGCGCCACTCGCCGCCGTTGGCCGCCCAGCCGCGTGCCCGGATCACGGCCAGCTCCGCCCGCAGGCGCTCCGGATCGGTGATCGTGGTGTCCGTGTAGCGCGGCAGGCTCTCGGCCAGGAAGCGCTCGACGGCCTCCGGCGGGCTCGCGGCCAGGACCGCCTTGCCGTTGGAGGAGGCGTGCAGGGGCAGGTGCTGCCCCAACGGCAGGACGATGCGGACCGGTTGCGAGGTCTCCAGCCGCTCGACGAGCACGACCCGGCCGCCCTCCGGCACCGTCAGATGCACGGTCTCGTCCGTGCGCCGCCGCAACTCCTCCAGCACCGGCATCGCGACATCCCGCAGACCCAGCTCCCCGGTCGCGCGGCGGCCCACGCGCAGGGCCTTCGTCGTGACCGCCCAGCGGGTCACGGCCTCGCCGGTGGGACGGATCCAGCCCGCCGCACACAGCGTCACCAGGGTGCGCTGCACCGAACTCTTGGGCAGCCCCAGCACCCTGGCCAGCTCCGCGACCCCGATCGGCTGACGGTCGGCGATCTCCTCCAGCGTCCGGAGCGCGTTGAGGACGTTCTGCATCCATTGACTCCTTCCGCGCGCCGAGCCTACGCTCCAGCATGCCTCATCACGGTACGGCGTGCCGCAACACGGCACAATACCCGGGGAGTTGACAGCCGTGGCCTCCCGCACCGGGCGCCCCTTCCTCCAGATCCCCGGACCCACCGACGTCCCCGACAGCGTGCTGCGCGCCATGGCGGCACCCACCATCGACCACCGCGGCCCCCGGTTCGCGGCCCTCACGCTCCGGCTCCTCGACGCCCTCAAACCCGTCTTCGGCACCGGCGGCCCCGTCGTGATCCACCCCGCCTCCGGCACCGGCGCCTGGGAGGCCGCCCTGGTCAACACCCTCAGCCCCGGCGACCGCGTGCTCTTCTGCGAGACCGGCCACTTCGCCACGCTCTGGCAGCGCATGGCCCGTTCACTCGGCCTCGACGTGCTCTTCCTGCCCGGCGACTGGCGGCACGGCGCCGACCCGGACGCCGTCCACCGCGAACTCGCCGCCGACCGACAGCACTTGATCAAAGCGGTGTGCGTCGTGCACAACGAGACCTCGACCGGCGTGACCAGCCGCGTCCCCGCGATCCGGCAGGCCCTCGACGCCACCGGCCACCCCGCGCTGCTGCTCGTCGACGCCGTCTCCTCGCTCGCCTCCACCGACTACCGCCACGACGCGTGGGGCGTCGACGTCACCGTCGCCGGATCCCAGAAAGGGCTCATGCTGCCGCCCGGCCTCGGCCTCAACGCCGTCAGCGACAAGGCCCTGCGCGCCGCGCGCACCGCCCGCCTGCCCAGGTCCTTCTGGGACTGGGCACCCGTCATCGAGGCCAACCGGCACGGCTTCTTCCCCAGCACCCCCGCGACCAACCTGCTGTACGGGCTGGAGGAAGCACTGCGCCTGCTGCACGCCGAGGGCCTGCCGCAGGTCTTCGCGCGGCACGCCCGCCACGGCGCCGCGACCCGCGCGGCCGTGCACGGCTGGGGACTCGACGTGCTGTGCGCCGACCCACGCGAGTACTCCGCGACCCTCACCGCCGTCGTCCTGCCCGGCGGACACGACGCCGACCACGTCCGCGCGCTCGTCCTGGACCGCTTCGGGATGTCGCTGGGCGCGGGTCTGGGCAGGCTCACCGGCCGGGTCCTGCGCATCGGACACCTCGGCCGGCTCGGCGACCTCACGCTCGCCGGCACCCTCGCCGGCGTGCAGATGGGCCTGCGACTGGCGGGCGTCCCCATCGACCCCGGCGGACTCGACGCCGCCCTGGACCTGCTCCGTGCCCCCTGAAGGAGACACCCGTGCGCGACACCGGAACTCCCCCCGGAACAAAGGCGGATGCCCTCGCCCGCCGGCTGCGCCGCGACCTCGACGGCGAGGCCCGCTTCGACGACCTCACCCGGCACCTGTACTCCCGCGACGCGAGCATGTACGCCATCACCCCGCTCGGCGTCGCCTTCCCCCGCCACGCGGACGACGTACGGGCGGCCGTGGCCGCGGCCGCCGAGTACGGTCTGTCCGTGGTGCCGCGCGGCGCCGGCACCAGCCTCGCCGGACAGACCGTCGGCCCCGGCCTCGTCCTGGACCTCTCCCGCCACATGCGCCGCGTCCTCACGCTCGACCCCGACGCCCGTACGGCCGTCGTCGAACCCGGAGCGGTACAGGACCAGCTCAACAGGGCCGCAGCCGCCCACGGGCTGATGTTCGGCCCCGACACCTCCACCAGCAGCCGGGCCACCATCGGCGGCATGATCGGCAACAACTCCGCCGGCAGCGGATCCCTGCGCCACGGCATGACCGTCGACCACGTCCGCGCCCTGGACGTCGTCCTGTCCGACGCGACCACCGCCCGCCTCGCACCCGTCACCGAGACCGAACGGGCCCGCCGCGCCGCCCTGCCGACCCTGGAGGGCCGCATCCACCGCGAGCTGCCGCGTCTCCTCGCCGCCAACTCCCGGGCGATCGCCGAGGACTTCCCCCCGTACTGGCGGCGCGCCTGCGGCTACCGGCTCGACCGGCTGGCCGGGGGCGCGCCCTTCGACCTCGCACGCCTCGTCACCGGATCCGAGGGCACCCTCGCCGTCACCACGCGGGCCGAGGTCGCCCTCGTGCCCGCCCCCGCCCGTACCACCGTCGCGGTGGGACACTTCACCGACGTCGACGCCGCGATCGCCGCCACCGGGGACGCCCTCGCCTGCGAGCCCGCCACCGTCGAGCTGCTGGACCGTACGATCCTCGAACTCTCCCGCCGCCGACGCGAGTACGCCGAGCTCGGCACCCTCCTCGACGGCGACCCCGGCGCGCTCCTCTTCGTCGGCTTCACCGGCGACGACGAGGAGGAACTCCGGTCCCGAGCGGACGCGTTGAGCAGGCTGTGGGCCCGCAACGGCCACGGCTACCGCACCCTGCGGGCGGACACCCCCGGCAAACAGGCGGCCCTGCTCAAGGTCCGCAAGGCGGGGCTCGGCCTGCTGATGGCCGCGGGCGAGGGCACCCGGCGGCCCCTGGCCTTCGTCGAGGACACCGCCGTGGACCCCGTCCACCTCGCCGCGTACACACGGCGCTTCCGCCGCGTCCTCGAACGGCACGGCCTCACCGCCGGGTTCTACGGGCACTGCTCGGTCGGCTGTCTGCACATCCGGCCCTTCGTCGACCTCGCCGACCCCGCGCAGATCCGCACCCTGCGGGCCGTCGCCGAGGAGATCAAGGACCTCGTCACCGAGTACGGGGGCGTCAACTCCAGTGAACACGGCGACGGACTCGCCCGCAGCGAGTTCAACAGCGAACTCTTCGGGCCCCGGCTGTACCAGGCCATGCGCGAGGTGAAACACCTCTTCGACCCCGACAACCGGCTCAACCCCGGCAAGATCGTGGACGCCCCGGCCATGACCGACCACCTGCGCGACGCCGCCCTCGCCCCCGCCGTCCCCCTGCCCACCCGGCTCTCCTTCGCGGCCACCGGCGGCATGCGCGGCGCCGCCGACCGCTGCATGAACATCGGCGCGTGCCGCAAGACCGGCACCGGCGTCATGTGCCCCTCCTACATGGCCACCCGGCAGGAGGAGGACTCCACCCGGGGCAGAGCCGCCGCCCTGGTCCAGGCCCTGTCCGCTCCGGACCCGCGACGCGCGCTCGGCGACGGCCGCCTGCACGAGGTCCTCGACCTGTGCCTGATGTGCAAGGCGTGCCAGAGTGAATGCCCCCTCGGCGTCGACATGGCCGCCCTCAAGGCGGAGGCCCTCGCCCAGCACCACGACCAGCACGGGGTGCCCCCGCGCTCCCGGGTACTCGCGGCGGCCCGGACGCTGGGCCGGCTCGGCTCGGCCACCGCGCCCCTGTCCAACCTCCCCGGCCGCATCCGCCCCATGCGCGCACTGCTGGACCGCGCGCTCGGCATCACCCCGCACCGCCCGCTGCCGGTCTACGTCCGGCACGACCTCGTGCGCTGGTTCCACGGCCGGGAGACCCGCGTACGGCCCGCCCCCCGGGGACGGCTCACCTTCCTCGCCGACTCCTTCACCCCCTACACCGAGCCGGACATCGGCCGCGCGGCCGTCGAGCTGCTGGAGCACTGCGGCTGGGAGGTCCATCTGGAGAGCGGGGGCTGCTGCGGCCGGGCCGCCCTCTCCAAGGGCCTGCTCGACACGGCCGGGGAGCACGCCCGTACGCTCGCCCACCGGATCGCGGCCGGCTCGGCGCCCGGCACGCCGGTGACCGGCTGCGAACCGTCCTGCCTGATGACCCTGCGCGACGAACACCTCGCCCTGCACCCCGACGACCCTGTGGTCCGGGACATCGCCGGCCGGGTCCGCCCGGTCGAGGAGCTGCTGCTGGACGCGGTCGCCGACGGCCGGCTCCGGCCGTGCGAGGACGCCTGGCCCGCCGGGCGGCGGCTGCTCTACCACGGGCACTGCCACGAGAAGGCCGGGACCGGCACAGGGGCCGCGGTCGCCCTGCTCGGGGCCGTGCCCGGCGCCGAGGTCGTCGAGCTCGACGCGGGCTGCTGCGGGCTGGCCGGTTCCTTCGGCTACGAGTCCGAGCACTACGCGCTGTCCATGGCCGTGGGCGCCGACCGGCTCTTCCCGGCCGTGGACGCCGAACCCGAGGACACCGTGATCGTCGCCTCCGGGACCTCGTGCCGCCAGCAGATCCGCCATGGAACCGGGCGCACGGCCTGGCATCCGGTGCAGCTGGTACGGGCCCTGCTGTGACCGGGCGGCCGCGCGCGGTGACATCGAGGGGGCCGGCGTGTGAGGTGGGGCATGCGGCCCAGATCACATACGAGGCGGGGTAGTGGGGGAAGGGGCAGTCCACCCCATGGGCAATTCGGATATTTCCGGGTGTTTGGTGTCCGGGTTCTCCGGCTTCGGGTAGTAGGTCACAGACCTTGTCAGGGGTTTTCGGCGCCGCTAACAATCGTGGTGTCGCTGAGCGCCGCGTTCGGACACGGCGCTTCTTTCACGCCCTGCGTCTCGTGCAGGGGCCGCTGACCGCGACTCCCCGAATGGAAGGTTCTGCTTTCTCATGCGTTCCACCCGCTCCGGTTATACCCGTCTGTCCAAGGCCCACATGATCTCCGCTGCCGGTATCACGGCCGCCGGCGCCGCCGCCGTGGCGTTCGCCGTGGTCCCCTCCGCGCACGCCGCCGGGAGCGAGACGCAGTCGATCGGTGTGAAGACGGTGGCCGCGAAGGCGGACTCCTTCGGTGAGACGCAGACCGGTGAGCTCGCGCAGCGCGCCGACGCCGCTGCCGCCGAGGCCAAGGCCCAGGCCGACACGACCGCGCAGCGCGCGAAGGCCGACGCCGACGCCGCCGCGAAGAAGGCGGAGAAGGCCGAGAAGGAGCGCGCGGACAAGGAGCGCGCCGACAAGGAGGCCGCGAGCCGGTCCACCGAGCGCGCCGAGCTCAAGGCCGCCCCGGCTGCCCCGGCCGCTCCCGCCGCTCCGAAGTCCTACGGCAACAACCTGGACGGCTGGATCCGCGAGGCCATGGACATCATGCAGGCCAAGGGCATCCCGGGCTCCTACGAGGGCATCAAGCGCAACATCATGCGCGAGTCCACCGGCAACCCGCAGGCCATCAACGGCTGGGACGTCAACGCCGTCAACGGCATCCCGTCCAAGGGCCTGCTCCAGGTGATCGACCCGACCTTCAAGGCGTACCACGTCGAGGGCACCTCCTGGGACATCTACGACCCGGTCGCCAACATCACCGCGGCCTGCAACTACGCGGCCAAGGTCTACGGCTCGATGGACAACGTCAACTCCGCCTACTGATGTGAGGCGTTGAACCACCGCGAGGGCGGTGGCACCCGAACCCGGGTGCCACCGCCCTCGTTTCATGCCGTCAGTGCCGCGCGTGCGCGGAGTCGTCGTCCCCGTCCGTCGTCCGGTACGGCGCCGCCGCCTGCTGCGCCGCGTACACCAGCGCGGGCTTCAGCTTCGGCCAGAAGTAGCTGTCCTGGCACGAGAACGCCGGGGTGAACCCGGAGCAGCCGCGCCCGTCGCTGTCGCCGATCTCGATCGTCAGGCTCGCCAGGCCGAGCTTGTCGTACGTCCAGTCGTCGGAACCGCCCGACGCGTCGTAGAGGATCTCACCGGCCTGCCCGGACTGATAGCCGGTGATCGACCCGAGCTTCCCCGCGAGCGCGCGCAGCGCCGCGTCGTTGCCCGTGTGGAGGGAGTGGTCGGCCTCCCACGGCAGCAGGACCATGCTCGCGTCCGAGTGGAGGCTGATCATCAGGCCCTTGGCGGTGGCCGGCGCGGGGTCGCTGTCGCCCGTACCGGTGCGCACGGCCGGGTACAGCTTGCGCCACAGGCCCTCCAGCGCGGAGTTCTCCGGCTCGGAGTCGGCGGCGGGCCCGAGGTAGATCTCGCTGCACGGCTGGGTCGAGGTCCCCAGGCCGCCCCAGTGGGTGCCCGCGTTGCGGTTGAGGTCCACACCGGTTTGACCGGTCCAACCGCAGCTGCTGCCTTGGGCGTCGTCGGCGTTCTTGCGTTGCAGGATCGGGTTGTCGCCGCCGGACGCGACGATGTCGACGCCGTCCGGGTTGGTGATGGGCACCACCCACATCTCCGTGGAGTCCATCAATGCCGTGACGTCCGGGTCCTTGCCGTAGCCGCCCACGAGGGTGTCGATCCAGCGCCAGGAGACCTCGCCCGTCGTGATCTCACGGGCGTGGATCTGGCTCATGAGGAAGAAGCGCGGCTTCGTCGCGTCGGGGCTGAGCCGGCAGTCTCCCTGCTTCATCTTCGTCACGCAGATGGCTTTGAGGTCGTGGCCGCCGCGCCCGTTCTGTCTGAGCCAGGACTGCCCGTAGGTGACGACCGTCGCCATGTCCGGGTGCTGGGCGGCGACTTGGTCGAGGTGCGCGTAGTGGCCGTCCACGGTGTGGTAACCGCCGTAGTACGTGTCGGCGTTCACGCCTGTCGTGGGAGCGGCCGTGGGCGGCTTGTGGGGGAGGGGCTTCTTCATCGTCTCGGCGACCGTGGGGGCGAAGCCGAGCCGTCGCAGCCCGGCCGCCGTCGACGGGTCGCCCATGACGAACAGGTCGTCGCCCTGGCGGCGTTCGACGAGGTCGTACCCGGAGGAGATCAGCTTCTGCGCGTCGCTCCGGTCGTGCGTGGGGACGCGGTAGACGACCACGGTGCGCTCGCCGTCCCCGCGTTCCGCCTGCGGCGCGCTACGGGCGGCCGCCGACGGGGACAGCGGGGACATGGCCGCGAGCGCCACGACCGTCGCTCCGGCGGCCAGGGCCGCCAGGGATTTCCGGGACATGAGATGGCCTTCCGTGGGGGGATTTCAGGCACGTGCCCGCACGCGGGGCACGGCGCGCGCCCCGCACGCGGCGGCACCCGGAATGCCGGACCGTTCGGCGCTCCGGGCGCCTTGGCTGATGCCGTCGGACCAACCGGGGGCATGGTGCCATGGCCATGTCATGGAGGGAAGGGGGTGTTCCGGGGGTGGTGGTGCGGTCCGCTGCCGTGACAGGTGCACCGGATCAGGCTTGCTGGCGCCCCAGTCGTCGGACGTGCCGATCAGATCCACGTCTTCTGTGAACAGCGAACGGAGGATGCCCCCGGCGCGCACGGTCTGGTTGCCCGCGATCCCCAGCCACAGACCGTCTGCCCGCAGCCGGGCGAAAGTGGGGCGGACATCGGGCTAGAGGTCTTCCTCGCCGAAGTGCTCCGGCTGTCCTCCGGCGGCGCGTCTGTCACGTTCTTCGGAGAGACTGAATCCCGGCCGGAACACCTGGAACGTCTCGCGATAGTCGCGGCCTTGCGCGATGACCGCTCCGAACACGGACGCGAAGGTGTGACGTGGCACGCCCAACCAGTCGGCCCACGTACCGTATTCACGTGTTTCGTCGACCAAGCACTCACCGACGTCGAAGACCACCGCTTTGATCACACGGCACATCGTAGGGCTGTCCTCAGAACAGGGCCAGTGATGCGAGCCCAGCGCCACAGCCCGGCGTAGCAGGCATCCGTCGCCTCTACCCGGCTTCCGCCCGCAGCTCCTCCTCCGTCACCCCCCGCCGCCAGTACCCCGTGAACGTCACCCGACGCCGGTCGGTGTCACGCTCGTTGACGAGGTGGCGGCGCAGCGCGCGGACCGTGCCGGATTCGCCGGCGAGCCAGGCGTACGGGGTGCCGGGCGGCAGGGCGGCGGCGCGGATCGCTTCGGGGAGGGAGACGGGCGTACGGTCGCGGGGGAGCCAGACGACCTCGATGGCGGGATCCGTGCGCAGGGGCTGGATGTCGGCCTCGTGCGGGACCTCCAGCCAGGCCTTCGCGCGTGTGCCTTCCGGGAGTTGGTCCAGGATCGCGGCCGCGGCGGGCAGTGCCGTCTCGTCGGCAGCCAGGAGGACCCAGTCCGTGTCCGCCGGAGGGCGGAAGCCGACGCTCTTGTTGTCGGGGACGGCCGGGCCGAGGAGGAGGACCCGGTCGCCGGGGGAGGCGTGAGCCGCCCAGCGGGAGGCCGGGCCGCTGTGGGCGGTTCCGACGCCGTGCAGCACGAAGTCCACGTCCAGCTCGTCCGGTTGCCGCCGCTGCTCCCGCACCGTGTACGAGCGCATCACCGCCCGTACCGCCGGATCCAGCGCCCGCCAGGCCGTGAACCAGCCGTCGCCCTCCTCCACGGGGACGACCGGGGCCTCCTGGCCGGGGTGGGGCAGGAACAGCGAGAAGCTCTGGTCGCGGCCACCGCTCGCGAAACCGGCCAACTCCTCGCCGCCGAAGGTGATCCGCACCATCGACGGGCCCAGGCGGACGCTGCGCACCACGTGCGCGGGGAAGAAACGGAAGGTCATGAACGGGGTCCCCCGGTGTCGTGCGTGCCGTGTCAGCCGAGCTTCTTCGCGCCCTGGACCGCCTTCGCCAGGTTCTCCAGCAGCGGCGCGGAGCCCGCCCAGCTGAAGCGGGGGACCGCGTCCCAGGTCGTGACCTGGCCGGCCTTGACCGCGGGCAGCCCGGCCCAACCCGGCTTCGACGCCAGGTCCTTGGGCTGCAGGGCCGTCGTACGGTTGTCGAGGAGGATCAGGTCGGCCCGGTACTTGCCGGAGTTCTCCCAGCTGAGGCTCTCGAAGTAGCCGCCCTTGTCGGGGGAGTCGGGCACGATCAGATCGACGCCGAGTTCACGGAAGTACATCAGGTCGGTGTTGACCTCGGGGTTGGAGACGTAGAAGAGGTCGGCGCTGCCGGAGGCCGCCATGACCTTCAGGCCGCCGTTGTCCCGAGCGGCCTTGCGCACCGTCTCCGCCGCGGCCTCGAAGCGGGCCTTGGCCTCGGTGACCTGCCGGTCGTTCAGATCGGCGCCGAGGGAGGCGGCGAGCTCGGCGTAGCGCTTGATGGGCTCGGGCAGGGGGACCCGCGCGGTGGTGACGGCGACGCTCGGCGCGAGCTTGAGGATCTTGTCCTTGCTCTCGTCCGGGACGTACCACAGCGCACCCTCGTCGAACATGTGCGTGACGAGCAGGTCCGGGTTCAGCGCCGCGTACTTCTCGATGCTGAACTCGCCCCACGCGTTGCCGATGATCTCGATCTTGTCCACGTCGAGGGTCCCGGCCTGCGGGTCCGGCCTGCCGTCCTTGCCCTTGGTCTCGCCGAAGACGCCGACGAGCTGCTTGTCGAGCCCGAAGTCGTGCAGCGCTCCCGCCGTACCGGTGAAGGCGACGATCCGCTGCGGGGTGCTCTTCGCGCTCACGGTCTCCTTGCGGTCGTCGGTGAAGGACCACGCGCCGCCCTTGCCGCCCTTGCCGGCGTCCTTCGAACCGCCGCTGCCGCCGCAGGCGGTGAGCAGCGCGCCCAGTCCGAGGGCACCGCCGGCGGTCAGGAGACGGCGGCGGGAGAGGCGGGCGGATCCGGCGTGGGGCATGGCGCAGTGCTTCCGTACGTGCAAGGGGCCCGGCAGCCGGGCCCGTGGTGGGGTGCGGGGTCCAGCCGGACCCCAAGGAGTTGTTAGGTTAGCCTAACCAAAAACTTGTCCCAGCTGTCCAGCCGGCCGCCCAGTACCCACCGCTGCCGGCCCCCACCGGAGCCCGTACGTGCCCACATCCCCCACCGTCCAGGACGAGCAGAGACCGGCCACCTCGTCACGGGACCGGCCGCCCGGCGGGCCCGCCCTCACACGCGCAGCCGGACTGCTCGCCGCCCTGCTCCTCCTCGCGGCCGTGTGCGCCCTCAGCATCGCCGTCGGCGCCAAGCAACTGTCCCTGGGCGAGGTGTGGCACGGCCTGTACGACGCCGGCTCCGCCTCGTACGTACAGGTCCACAAGATGCGGCTGCCGCGCACCCTCCTCGGCCTGCTCGCCGGCGCCGCCCTCGGTCTCGCCGGCGGCGTCATGCAGGCCCTGACGCGCAATCCGCTCGCCGACCCCGGGCTGCTCGGCATCAACGCCGGGGCCGCCGCAGCCGTCGTCTCCGCCCTGTCGTTCCTGGGCGTGACCGGCTACAGCGGACAGATCTGGTTCGCCTTCCTCGGCGCCGCCGCCGTCTCGGTGCTCGTGTACGCGGTCGGCGGCGGCAGCACCGCGACGCCCGCGCGCCTCGCGCTCGCCGGGGCCGCCCTCAACGCCACGCTCACCTCCTACGTGAGCGCGGTGATGCTCCTCGACACCTCGTCGCTGGACAGGATGCGCTTCTGGACGGTGGGTTCGCTCGCCGACGCCCGGAGCGAGACCGTGCTGCGCTTCGCGCCCGTCGTCGCCGCGGGCCTCGTCCTCGCGCTGGCCCTCGCTCGTCCCCTCAACGCCCTGGCGCTGGGCGACAGTTCGGCACGGGCCCTCGGCGCCCGGCCCACCGCCGTCCGTGCAGCGGGACTGCTCGCGGTCACCCTGCTGTGCGGCGCGGCCACCGCCGCCTGCGGCCCGATCGTCTTCGTCGGACTCATCGTGCCGCACCTCGTCCGCGCCCTCACCGGCCCCGACCTGCGCTGGATGCTGCCGTACTGCGCCGTGCTCGCGCCCGTGCTGCTGCTCGGCGCGGACGTCCTCGGCCGCGTCCTGGGACGCCCCGGCGAACTCCAGGTCGGCATCGTCACCTCGGTCCTGGGCGGACCCCTGTTCCTGCACTTCGTACGACGACGGAAGGCGGTGCGGGCATGAGCACCGTACGGACCATGGGCACCGCTGTACGGACCCTGCGCACGCCCGGCGGCATCTCCCTGCGCTTCCGCCCCCGCACCCTCCTCGCCACCACCGTCCTCCTCCTCGCGGCCCTGACCATGGCCGTCGTCTCCGTCGGCAGCGGCGACTACCCGATGAGCCCCGCCGACGTCATCCGCACCCTGACCGGGGACGGCACCCCGTCCGAAGTCTTCATCGTCGAGGAACTGCGCCTGCCCCGCGTCGCCACCGCCCTGCTCGTCGGAGCCGCGCTCGCCCTGGGCGGCACCCTCTTCCAGACGCTCGTACGCAACCCCCTCGGCAGCCCCGACGTCCTCGGCTTCACCCACGGCGCCTCCACCGGCGCCCTCACCGCCGTGGTCGTCCTCGGCGGCGGCACCTGGGCACTGGCCGGCGGCGCCGTCGTCGGCGGACTGCTCACGGGACTGCTGGTGTACGGACTCGCCTGGCGCGACGGCACGGGCGGCTACCGGCTCGTCCTCACCGGCATCGGCGTCGCCACCATCCTCACCGGCGTCAACGGCTATCTCCTCACCCAGGCCAAGCTCATGGAGGCCGCGCGCGTCCTGCTGTGGCTCACCGGCAGCCTCGACGGCCGCGGCTGGGACAACGTCCTGCCCCTCGCCGTCACGCTCGCCGTGCTCGTGCCCGTCGTCCTCCTCGGCTGCGCACGGCCCCTGCACCAGCTGGAGATGGGCGACGACACCGCCAGCGCGCTGGGGGTGCGCGTGGAACGGCTGCGGCTCGTCCTGCTGCTCACCGCCGTCGTCCTGACCGCCTTCGCGGCGGCCGCCGCCGGACCCGTCTCCTTCGTCGCCCTCACCGCGCCCCTGCTGGCCCGCCGCATGACCGGGGCACCCGGCCCCAACCTCCTGCCCTCCCTGTGCGCGGGCGCCGCCCTGCTCGTGACCGCCGACTGGGCCGCGCAGCGCGCCATCGACGGGCACCAGCTGCCCGTCGGCGTCGTCACCGGCGTCCTCGGCGGCGGCTGCCTGGTGTGGCTCATGGCCGTACAGCGGAAGAAGGGCCGCATATGACCGACTTCGTCACGCACACCACCGACCCGACACCACACCAGGACGGAACCCCCACCATGGAACAGGGCGCACCCGGCGCGACCCGGCTCAGCGGCCAGGACCTCACCCTCGCCTACGAGCAGCGGACCATCGCCGAAGGGCTGAGTGTCGCGATACCCGACCGTTCCTTCACCGTGATCGTCGGCCCCAACGCGTGCGGGAAGTCGACCCTGTTGCGGGCGCTGTCGCG